>CAJQKW010000120.1 GCA_905478975.1 uncultured Pseudomonadales bacterium
TCCCCCAGTTCATCCACTAGACCCAACTCTAATGCTTTCTTGCCCGTCCAGACACGGCCCTGGGCGATCTCATGAATGGCACTTGGGGTGCTGTCACGGGCATCGGCCACCAGGGTCAAAAAGCGTGTATACACATGCTCAACACCAGACTGCATAATCATCTCGGCTTGCTGTGACATGGGTCGGTCGAGCTGCAACATGCCGGCAATATTGGTGGTGCCCACGCCATCGGAATAGATGCCCATTGTACTGAGGGAATCCTCAAAGGTGGGGATCACCCCAAAGACACCAATTGAACCGGTGATAGTGGTGGACAGCGCCAGTATTTTGTCGGACTCGGTGGCAATCCAATAGCCCCCAGATGCGGCGTAACTGCCCATGGAGATAACCACTGGAATATTCTTTTTCCGCAGGGAGGCAATACTGTCGCGGATAACATCCGAGGCAAAGGCACTGCCGCCGGGGCTGTCGACACGCAGCACCACAGCTTTCACCTGATCTTCGTCTTCAATCGCGGCAAACATATTGGCTAGTGTGTCACCGCCAATGGTTCCCTCAGGTTGATCGCCGTCGATAATTGATCCGCTGGCAACCACTACTGCAATTTCGGGTTTGGCTTGATTGACGGTTTTTAGGGAACTCAGTTTCATATGGTTGAGGTAGGCGGCCATGGGCACGCTATCAAAGTCTCCATTGCTGTAGGGTAGTATCTGTTCCAAGTAGGCTTGGGTTTCACTGCGTGTGGCAATGCGATCTATCAAGCCCTGTTGGATTGCCAGGGCGGCAATATCACCCTTTTCCTCGGCCAGTCTGAGGTGCATATTATTTGCCAGATCGCTCAGTGCGCCCTTAGGTAGACCGCGCAACTGCTCTACTCTGGAAGTGTAAAACTGCCACAGAGAGTCGACCAATTGAAGTCTATCTGCTCGTGCTGCGTCGGACATACCCTTGCCCATAAAGGGTTCAACGGCACTTTTATATTTGCCAACACGAAAGATATGAATATTGATTTTGAGTTTATCCAGGGCTTCTTTGTAGTAGCTGCTGTAGGAACCAAACCCAGTGAGCATGACTCGCCCGAGAGGATTCATAATAATTTCATCGGCATGGGCGGCGAGAAAATACTGCGACTGAGAAAAGTTGTCGCCAATGGCAATAATCGGTTTGCCACTCTGTTTAAAGCGTTGCAGAGCACCGCTGATCTCTTCCAGCTTGGCAATACTGCCGCCAGCCATATAGTTGGTGTCCAACAGAACATGGGTGATGCGCTCATCGTACTGGGCGTGATCCAGCGCTTGGATGATGTCGCGTACTAAGGTTTCGGTGTCCCGCTGATTGGGTTGGGCAAATATTTCGCTGACCGGATCTATATAGGAGCGCTGGTCTACGAGCAGGCCGCTGGGGGCTAAATAGAGTGCGCCGCGCTCGGGCATGGGCTTAATATCATCGACAAACATGCCGCCAATTACGGCGATAAAAAACAGCACTATAACCAGGCTGATCATATAGCGGATGGCGCTGACCACGTTGCCGATAAATCTAAATATTCTGCGTATCAAGCCTGGTTTCTTTTCACTCATAGAGATAGTCCTTTGAATCGTTGTTGCTCAGCACCTAATGGGTCTAGGGGTAGGGGGTCTAGAGCTAGAGGGTGCCTAGAGGGTGCTGAGCTGTGCGCGTCCTGTGAGTATAGACTCTAGGTGGCAGATTGTTCTTGCTGCTCTTGCTCGAGCGCTTCCTGTCTGTCCTGTTCTTCCTGAAAAGCTTTGCCGCGCTGTTGCTTCCAGCGTGCATACATCATTGCCGCGTTAAACAAGACCACTGTCAGCGCCAGCTCCACCCAGTCCAGCACCTGTGGCGAAGGGCCGGCTAAATTGTCGATTGCCGTGGCAAAGTAGATGAGGATAACAAAGCAGATCCAGATCAGCGTGCGGGTGTTGTTGACGATCAAGCCGGGAATAAAGATCGCCAAGGGGAACAGGCAGAGAAAGTAAATAATCCCCGGTGCTCCCTGAATCCATGCATTGGCAGTCATGGCTGCCAGCATCAGGTAAAAGCTGGCGTGGGTGAGAGGACGGGAAAAATTAATTTTTTGTTCTAAGGTCATGTTACTGCGCTCCGTTAAGTTGCGCGGCTAATTTGGCGACGCGTTTACCCTGTGCTCGGCAGAGGGTGATTTCGTCACTACTAAGTGTTTCGGCTTCAACGTGGCTGGCGCCATAGGGCGTGCCGCCGCTGGTGGTGCTGTGCAGGCTGGGTTCTGAATAGGGAATGCCGGTCAGTACCATGCCCTGATGCAACAGCGGAATCATCATCGACATCAGTGTCGTCTCCTGACCGCCGTGCAAGCTGGAGGTCGAGGTAAACACGCCAGCGGGCTTATTGATAAGACTGCCATTGGCCCAGAGGCCGGCAGTGCCATCGATAAAGTATTTTAACGGCGCGGCCATATTGCCAAAGCGCGTTGGGCTGCCCATCAGCAGACCGGAGCAGTTGGCCAGGTCTTGCTCGGTGCAGTAGATATCGCCACTGCTGGGAATATCCTCTGCTGTCGCCTCACAAACAGTGGAGACCGCCGGCACAGTGCGCAGGCGCGCTTCCATACCTGCGCTTTCAACGCCTTGAGCGATTTCTTCAGCGAGTTTTTTAACATGACCATTGCGGCTGTAATAGAGCACTAGAACATAGTTATCTGCTGACATTAGAGGATCTCCAGTACGGCTTCTGGGGGCCGACCAATGGCGGCGCGCTGGCCGTTAACCACTATAGGTCGCTCAATAAGTTTGGGGTACTTGGCCATAGCGTCGATAAGCTGTTGTTCAGAGAGGTTGGCATCGGCCAAATGTTGATCTTTATATTCCTGCTCGCCGCGACGCAATAATTGGCGCGCCTCGAGACCGAGCTGTTTCAGCAGCAGGGTCAGCGTCTCTGAGTTTGGCGGTGTCTCCAGATAGAGCACTATCTCTGGCTCTAGGCCCTGATCTTGCAATAGGCTCAGGGTCTGTCTTGATTTAGAACAGCGGGGATTGTGATAAATAGTCAGCATCGTCTATGTTTCAGGTTGTGGGAGTGAATACGCCATTGTAGAGGCAAATGGATTTAAACAGAACGAGAGGTTTATCGGCATGATCAATCAATTTTTAATCAATGTGCGCAGAGTCCCACAGCAGCTGGTCAGCAGTGGCCAGTTTGTGGTCTATGCAGTGCGTCGCTTTCTCGGCGATGGCTGCCCCCAGAGTGCCGCAGCGCTGACTTATATGAGTCTGTTTGCGGTGGTGCCCATGTTGACTCTGATGTACAGCATGTTCTCTCTGGTGCCAGCATTCCAGGAGCTTGGCGGTCAGGTGGAAGAATTTATTTTCTCTAAGTTTTTGCCCAGCAGTGGTCAGGAGATTACTCAGTACCTGAGTGAGTTTTCCAATCAGGCACGCAAGCTAAGTGTCGCCGGTGTGGCGATTATTTTGGTCACTGCACTCTTAATGCTGAGCAATATTGAAAAAACCTTTAACCATATTTGGGCCACCACCGGTGGGCGCAAAGGCCTGGCCGGCTTTTTGGTTTACTGGGCGATCTTGAGTCTCGGGCCATTATTACTTGCCGTGGGCATGATTATGAGTACCTATCTGATGTCATTGCGTCTGGTGGTTGCCGAGGTCGACAGCC
This sequence comes from uncultured Pseudomonadales bacterium, assembly GCA_905478975.1. GTDB lineage: Bacteria > Pseudomonadota > Gammaproteobacteria > Pseudomonadales > Porticoccaceae > HTCC2207. Next base: position 3,664 of record CAJQKW010000120.1, read on the forward strand.
TGGGGGTGGTTACGCTGCTGTTTAGTTATCTGCCTTGGCTGCTGACCTGGTTGGCTTTCACCCTGCTCTATGTGGCGGTGCCCAACTGCAAGGTGCGGGTGGTCTATGCCCTGTTTGGCGGTCTGATCACCACATTATTGTTTGAGACTGCCAAGGCCTTATTCGGGCAGTTGGTAGCCAATTCTATTTATACCAACGTCTATGGTGCATTCGCGGTTATCCCGCTGTTTTTGATTTGGATTTATCTGCTTTGGGTGCTGATTTTATTCGGAGCTGAACTGGTGCGTAGTTTGGAGACCTTTCAATATGAAGGCCGAGATTCAGAGCTGCCGGATCTACTCGCTGTATTGATTATTTTGTGGCAGTGCTGGCGTCGGCAGCAAAAAGGCCACAGCTTATCGGATCGCTCCATGAGCATTGTTGGTCTTAATGTTGAGCAGTGGCGACGGCTGCGCAATATGCTGCTGGGTCAGCGTATTTTAGAGAAAACCGCCAGTGGTCAATATGTGATGATCCGCGATGCCGATACTATTCGCCTGGCGGACATTAACGGCTGGTTGGGACAGGGATTTAAAAAGGGTGACAGCGCGGTCAGTGAGAAATTGGTTAGTGCGCATCCCTGGATCGAAAGCTACGACAGGCTGATGCAGGAGAACCGTCAGATGACCGAACAGAATATGGACATGAGTCTGCAAATGTTATTTGCCAGCCACAGCGATTCTGCGGATACTGGCAGCCGGAAAGAGAAATAGATTTCTATATTAAGGTGATTATGTATGTCCAAAGTATTTTCAATAACAGCATTTTCGATAAAAGCGTTTTTAGTCATAGTGATCTTGGTAGGTTGCAGTGGCGATGCAGGTTATCGACTGATTGATGGCAGCAGCCACAGTTTTAATAACAGTGAAGGCAAATACACTCTCGTCAACTACTGGGCCGAATGGTGCCAGCCCTGCCGAGTCGAAGTGCCTGAGCTAAATGAGCTGGCTGCTGAGCATGCAGATCAGTTGACTATTTTAGCGGTGAATTTTGACAGTGAGCAGGGTCCAGAGCTGCTCGCACAGCTACAAAAAATCGGTATTGAGTTCCCATCACTGGTGACAGATCCCCGTGGAGAATGGGGACTTGAGCGGCCCCAGGTTCTGCCTGAAACACTGATAATCAATAGCGATGGTGAGCTGGTTCAGCGCTTGATCGGCCCGCAGACTCTAGAGTCCCTGATGGCTTTTATTGTTGATTAATCAACCTGTACCTAAAGTGGGTATAGGGGATCAATCACCTAGGATTTAACCTTTCGGTATTCAAATCGCGCCATCCTTGAGCTACCGGACTGCGCCAGCGTCCCGTAATAGAGAGAAAAATACTATGCAAGATCTACGCAATTTTTATATCAATGGCCAATGGGTTCAGCCGCTTCAGGCACAGGATCTGGCGGTTGAAAATCCTGCCACAGAAGAGTCTTTGGCGATTATCTCTCTCGGCGCAGCCGCTGATGTGGATTTGGCCGTTGCCGCTGCCAAGGCTGCCTTCCCGATCTATTCTCAGTACAGCGTCGAACAGCGCATTGCCTTGATGGAAAAGTTACTGGAAGTCTATATGGGCCGCTACGACGAAATGGCCGTAGCTATCTCTTCCGAAATGGGCGCGCCGATCTCCTTCGCCACAGCAGCTCAGGCCGAATGTGGTCGCGGGCATATATCCGCAGCCCTCGAAGCACTCAAGACATTTGAATTTGAACGTCAGGTTGGCAGCACTCTGGTGGTTAAAGAGCCGATCGGCGTCTGTGGTTTTATCACCCCCTGGAACTGGCCAATCAATCAGATCAGCTGCAAGGTTGCACCGGCACTGGCCACCGGTTGCACCATGGTGTTGAAGCCCAGTGAAATTGCGCCCCTATCGGGATATCTGTTTAGCGAGATCATGGATCAGGCTGGCTTTCCCGCTGGTGTTTACAATATGGTCAATGGCGACGGCCCCGGTGTTGGTGCGGTGATTGCTGGCCACCCTGATGTGGATATGGTTTCCTTTACCGGCTCCACTCGCGCGGGCATTTTGGTCGCCAAAGCGGCAGCAGAAACAGTCAAGCGTGTTACCCAAGAGCTGGGTGGCAAATCGCCAAATATTATCTTTGCCGATGCTGATCTGGAATCAGCGGTCGGCGGCGGTATTCTCAACATGATGAGCAACACCGGACAGTCCTGTAATGCCCCCTCAAGAATGTTGGTGGAAGCCTCGGTTTACGATCAGGCCGTAGCAATCGCCCGCCAGGTCACCGAGCAAATCCCGGTTGATCAGCCGAATAAAGAAGGTGCGCATATAGGCCCGCTATCCAGTCGTGTGCAGTTTGACAAAGTTCAGGGGCTGATTGCCACAGGCATAGATGAAGGCGCTAAATTAGTGGCTGGCGGACTTGGCAAGCCAGAGGGTTTTGAGACAGGTTACTTTGTTAAACCAACGGTATTTGCCGGGGTTAACAATCAGATGGCCATTGCCCGGGAAGAAATTTTTGGTCCAGTGATAAGCATGATTCCCTTTGATACAGAAGCCGAGGCCATTGCGATTGCCAATGACACGCCCTATGGTTTAGCGGCTTATTTTAGTACTGGAGATGAACAGCGCGCCAAGCGTGTTGCCGGTCAGTTACGTGCCGGTATGATCAGCGTCAATAGTGCCCAGCAGGACTATACGGCTCCCTTCGGTGGCTACAAGCAGTCTGGAAATGGCCGCGAGTGGGGGGAGTTTGGCTTTGATGACTTCCTCGAGATTAAAGGTATTAGTCGCTAGGCAAAGAACCGAGCGGCCGAGGGTCCGGCAAGCGCAAGCTATACCTGCGAGTGTGCGATATTGAAAAGGATATGCCTGCCAGCAAAATTAATCGTGATTGCCTAGTTGCCTGGTTATTGCCGTTATTTTTTTGCTCCACTTGATAGTAGGTGCGGTATTAGATGCTCTTTTTATGTCAATGATTGACAATCTTTCTCATAGTCTCTATTTTGAACTAATAAATGGCAGTAGAGGCTAACAGCATGCATGTATCATTAACCCCCGAGCTCGAAAACTTAGTCAAAGTTCAGGTTGAGAGTGGTTTGTATAATTCATCCAGTGAGGTTGTGCGGGAAGCATTGCGTCTATGGAGTGAGCAACAGCAATATAAAAAGAAAATGGAAGTATTACGGGCCAGACTGGAGCTCTCCGAGAAGAGTCCCTTACTTGACGATTTTTCAATGGATGATTTAATCAAAGAGCTGGACAGTAAATAGCAGGCTACAGGGATGGCATCAAAATACAAACTACGTCAAACCGCCCGAGCTGACTTAAAAGAAATTGGGCGGTACACACTAAAATATCATGGCAAGATACAGCTTGATAAATATCTTAACGATTTTAAAGAGCGCTTTGAATTGTTGGGCGATAATCCCTGTTTCGGTCGTCCTCGGGATGATATTAAAGCCGGTTATCACTCTAGTGATTGCGGCGTGCATGTGGTGTTCTATCTTATCCAGAAAGAATACGTAGAAATTTTAGCTATATTGCACAAAAGTATGATTCCAGAGCGTCATTTGTGACGTTACTTTTACTGGCAATGAGCTTTTCCTAAATCGCTGGTCTCAGGACGTGGCGTTAACTAATTAGATCAATATCGAAAACACATCTGTCATCGCAAAATTCAACAGGCGCTGCATAAATCACTTGTAGGTTTGCAGTTTGGATATCAGTCTAGGCGCTTTTATAAAACTGGGCTAAAGCCTATAAGTTCATATTGGCCGATTCCCAGGCATGAATTGCATGCTTGCGCGTTACTCCCCAGCGGTACTCACCAACATCCCCGTCCGGCTCGATCGCTCTGTGAGAGGGAATAAAAAACGCGATTGGGTTGGCTGCTATGGCGTTGTGCGTGGCCAGCGTGGATTTACGGCGGCCGACGGCTTCAGCGATGGCCTCGTGGTGAGTCAATGTGCCGGGGGCTGTTGCCAGTAGGGCGCGCCACACATTGATATGAGTGGGCAGGGCAAACAGATGCAGATGCAGGGTTTTGTCGATGGGCCTGTCGCGAGAAAAAATCGATTGAAAAACCTCTATAGGTCCTGTGTCTGTGTGACGCAATTTGGCTTCGGGCAAGAGTCGTTGCAGGTTGCTGACAAAAGCGATGAGCGGCTTTCCATCGCTAAATGACACCTTACAAATTCCCCTTGGCGTCTCCGCTACAAACATCTCTCCAAAGGGACTGTCGTGGACGCTGTACTCAATGGTTAAATCATAGCCGGGGCCACTTTTGTAAAAGCTTGGCAGCCAGCCTTCGATTTGCACATTGTGGCCAAAGGTTGTCAAGCCGCCGATCAGGCCAGGTTGGGTTTTAATATCCGCTAGGGGCTTGGCTTTGGCGAGCAATTGCTCGCCGCGCTGCCGGGTGATTGTCTGCAGATAATTTTTAGGTGAAACTTGGCTCCAGCGCGTAAACACACGTTTGACTTCAAAAGCGCTGGTGCCGAGGTGCTCGGCAATTTCATCTAATGTCAGTTGCTGATTGGATTCTGGTGCAAGAAATTCAATCGCTTCAGCTATTCGTTGGTAGTCGGGGTTGATCATGATAGCAGTGTAGACTAGCCAAGCTTGGCTGCCATAAAATTTGCTACTTATTCGCCGATAGTTTGTACAGCAGGCCTCCAGCAGCAATCATGACAATACCAATCCCGCCTTCTATGGGGCGTGAAATAAGCACGTATGCTAGGGTCCACAGGGTTACGCTGAGATAGATCAGCGGGGCAAAAGGATAGGCAAAGGTTTTGTAGGCGCCTTCGATATTGAGTTTTTTCCAGCGCATCACAAACACCCCGAGCACGGCAAACAGCGTATTGACTCCGAGCACAAAGCTGGAGAATACCAACACCGACTCAAAGGTGGCACTGAGGATAAAGGTCACCGCCAGTATTCCCTGAAAGAAAATCGCCGTCATGGGAACGCCATGGCGATTACAGCGCGAGAGCATTGAAAAAAGCTTAAAGTCTTCGCCTATTACCTGTAGCACTCGTGGCCCTGCCATGGTCATGGCACTCACCGTGGAGATCAACAGCAGCGCCAGAACAAGGCCCATGACTTTGCCGGCGCTATTGCCCAGAGCATGGTCGGCAACAATCACGCCGATCTCCAGCTTGCCCTCTAAAATAGCGATTGGCGCGGCACTTAAAAAAGTGAAGTTAAGTAATAGGTAGAGCATCATTACCAAGCCAGTGCCGACAAATAACACTATGGGCAGGTTGCGCTGGGGATTGTCCAGCTCGCTGGTGACATAGGTGGCAGCGTTCCAGCCGGTATAGGCATAGTTCACATAGATTAGGGCCACGGCAAAGGCACCGCTAAATAGCAGAGTGCTGTCGCCACTTTGAGGGGCAAAACTCACAGGTTGTGGCGTGCCACCCCAGATAAAAATAACCGCGCAAAACAAGATCACCAGCAATACCTTGAGACCGGTAAAAAGCTGCTGAACCGCGCTGCTGGTTTGCCGTGAGCGACAGTGCAGTAGCGTCAATACCAATACCAGAGCCACCGCCGACCAGCGCGGCGAGAGATTCGGAAACACTGCTGAGAGATAGGCGCCAAAGGTCATGGCTGCCAATGCCACCGGCGCGGCGAAGCCGACGGTGGCCGAGACCCAGCCGGAAATAAAGCCGGCAGACGGGTGATAAAGCCGCGAGAGAAAATTATATTCACCGCCAGAGCGGGGCAGGTTGGCGCCGAGCTCGGCATAGGTGAGTGCGCCACAGAGTGCGGTGAGGCCGCCGATCAGCCAGAGCATCATCAGGACAAAAAACGACTGGATGCCAAGCAGCTGAAAGCCGAGGCTGGTGAATACGCCGGTGCCAATCATATTGGCAACGACCACCGAGATACCTGTGGTTCTGGAAAATGTATGCATGGTTATGGGTTTGCCAGACTAATAGTGGGTGGGTTTTTTCGATTACTCTACAGCAGCTGTGGGCTTGCCGCATTAAATACTCCGAGGTCACAGAAATGACAGGGAGCTGAATAGAGAGTACCTTACACTGAATGGCGTATTAGCTGTAAAAGCAGCATTCAAAATAATAAAAATAATAAAAAAAGAGGCTCTCAAAATGGAAAAAGGTCTGCGAATTGCAGTAGTACTTATTGGTGTCACTATGGTGCTTGGTGCCCTAGGATTTATATTTTCGCCAGACGCCATGGAAGCCCAGTTCTCTGTGGTCGCCAGTCGTATTGACGGTATGGGGACATTGCGCGGCGATCTCGGTGGCCTGTTTTTGACTCTCGCTATATTTACCCTCTATGGTTCGCGCCCGGGCAAAAGTGCCTGGTTGGCTGTGCCGGTGGTCTTTATGCTCACGGTGCTGCTGGGTCGCACGGTGCATATCCTTATTGATGGTCTGTCAGAACCTGCGATTCGGTCAACAGTGGTAGAAATTATTAGTCTTGCGGTGCTCGAATCAGCGCGCCGTCAACTCGCCACTGATAAGAGCGCAGGTTAATCATGATGACTCGAAAAATTCTCGCCTCGACCCTAATGATTGCTGTGGCTAGCTTGGCGGCGGCAGACGACAAATCAGCCGCTTCGACCCAGGTCTATTTTGGCGACACGCATTTACACAGCTCTTATTCCTTTGACGCCTTTTTAAATAATAACCACAGTGCCGATCCCGACACAGCCTATCGCTGGGCCAAGGGTCAGCCAGTCATTCATCCCTACAATCGCGCGCGTGTGCAGATTCAAACGCCTTTAGATTTTCTTGTGGTCAGTGACCATGCGGAAATGCTCGGTGTGATGAAAGCGGTGCGCAATGACAGTGATCTGTTCGCTGATCTGGGTTTGTGGGCCAGTTTGAAGCGCTGGTATGCCATGCGTTTGATGAATAATGCAATTGATACGGACACCGGCTTTGAGTTTTTTGGCCGCTTTCTGCCAGTTGCCGCCCAGGGTGAGGGTCATGTGGATCCGGTAGCGGATCCCAGCAACAATATTGGCGATGTGGATATTTTTGGTGATACCACGGCAGTGGGTACGGCGGCATGGACTGATATTGTTGCCTCGGCCGAGCGTCACAATAACCCGGGCACCTTTACCAGCTTGATCGGTTGGGAGTGGAGCTCGATTCCCACCGGGGCCAATTTACACCGCATTGTTATCAGTCCAGACGGTGCCGAGAAGAGCAATCAATACCTGCCCTTTGGCTCGAACCAGAGTCAGTACCCAGAAGATCTGTGGCAGTGGTTGGGTGACACCCAAGAACGCACTGGCGCGCGCTTTTTAGCCATTCCCCACAACTCGAATATTTCCAAAGGCTATATGTTTGATACCACGACATTGCGCGGCGAAGAGATTACCGCGGATTACGCCACCCGTCGTATGGCTTGGGAGCCGGTTGCTGAAATTACCCAAATTAAAGGTGACAGTGAAACCAGCAGCAGTCTCTCGCCAGAGGATGAGTTTGCCGATTTCGAGGGCTATGAGCACTATATTCAAAATGGCCCGATAAACTATGTTGCCACGGCGGCAGACTATATTCGTCCAGCGCTAAAGCGAGGTTTAGCCATCGAGCAAAAGGTCGGCGTCAATCCCTATAAGTTTGGTTTAATTGGTTCAACCGACTCCCACTCCGGCCTGTCTTCATCCGAGGAGAATAACTTCTGGGGCAAAATGGCCAAGGATTCGACACCAGAAACCAAGTCCCGCCCGGGGGCAGATTCAGCGCTTCGGGATGGCTGGAACATGTCCGCCTCTGGCGTGGCCGCTGTCTGGGCCGCCGAGAATACCCGGGAAGCAATTTATGCCGCGTTTAAGCGCAAAGAAGTCTACGCCACCAGTGGGCCGCGCATGCGTGTGCAGCTGTTTGCCGGTTGGAGTTTTCCGGATGGCGCTGCCGAGGCCGACGACTTTGCCGCTATTGGTTATAGTAATGGCGTGCCAATGGGTAGTGATTTAGCGGCCACAGGGCGAACGGATCAGGCTCCGAGCTTCTTGTTGCGGGCGGTCAAGGATCCCTTGGAAGCCAATCTCGATCGTGCGCAGATTGTTAAGGGCTGGGTCGATGCCGGCGGTGTCGAGCATGAGCAGGTCTACAACGTAGCCTGGTCTGGAGAACGTCAGTTGGATGCGGATGGGCATTTGCCGGCAGTGGGCAATACTGTCGATCTGGAGTCAGCGCGTTACAGCAACAGTATTGGTCAGGCTGAGTTTGCCCTGCAGTGGACTGATCCGGATTTTGATCCCCAGCACTCGGCATTTTATTATGCACGCATATTGCAGATTCCAACGCCGCGCAACGCGCTGTTTGATGCCCGTGCTCTGGGGCTCGACAAACCGCCCAAAGGACCCAGTACAATTCAGGAGCGGGCCTATACTTCGCCGATTTGGTACCAGCCTTAATCGTGCTGGCGCTTGCTGCGTTTTAGCCTACACTTCAGCTTATGTTTCAACAGATCTATTAAATAGTACGGCTTAACCGCTCGGCCATTGAAGGAAGGTATGAAGCGGTTGCACCGTATTAGTTAATTGTCTTTCAATTGGTTATTTTATAGAGGCTTACCAACAATACTTATGCGCACTTTATTCAAAGAACCCCTATTCCAATTTTTATTTATTGCTCTGTTACTGTTGCTTGGCGAGCGCCTTATTAACGCTGATGACTATGCCTACGATCAATACCATATCGAAGTCGATAACGCGGTATTGCTGCAATTTATGCAGTTGCGAGCCAAGACCTTTAAACCGGAAGAAGCCCAGCAGGCACTTGATGCACTCAGTGCTGAAGACCGTCAGCGGCTGGTTGATGACTATGCTCGAGAAGAAGCACTGTTCCGCGATGCCATGGAGCTCAATCTGGATAAAAACGACCAGATCATTCGTCGTCGCCTAATCCAAAAAATGGATTATCTGGCCCAGGGTTTTTACGACGAAGGGACTCCCCTAACCGAAGAGGATCTGCGCAAGTATTACGACGAGCATCGCGAAGAGTACAAAAAGCTCGCATCAGGCACCTTTACCCATGTGTTTATTTCCAGTGAGCGCCACGGCTCAGAACAGGCCCAGGTAATCGCTACTGAACTCCAGAAAACCCTTAATGCCGAAAGCGTGCCATTTGAAAATGCCCCGCGCTACGGTGAGCGCTTTCTCTATAACCGCAACTACGTGAATCGCGACGATGACGAGATTGGCAGCCATTTCGGCACTGAGTTCCAAGAGCAGGTTTTTGCTTTTGAAGTGGGTGATAAGTGGCAGGGGCCGGTGCAATCCACCTATGGCTGGCATCTGGTACTGCTGGTGAAAAACACCCCAGCCTATATTCCGCCCCTTGAAGAAATCGCCGCCAATGTCTTTGCCGATGCCCAGCGTCAGCAGCAACAGCAGGTCAAACGTGAGGCAATCGATAAGCTAATGGCCAAATACCAGATAAGCGATCGGAGCGGCCAGTAATGTTGGGACGAATAATGGGAAGCCTGCTGTCACTGCTATCTGTACCTCTGCTGTCAATTAGCCTGCTGTTGCTCAGCGCAATAGTTCAGGCTGACGAAGCACGCCCGGTCTATGTTGAAGTCACCCAGATGAGTGACTCAGAGTATCTGTTGAAGTGGAAGATACCTCCGGTGATGTCCCAGGGGCAGGAGCCTGCCATCGAGCTGCGCCAAAGTAATTGCCAGCTCAATAACGGTGCCCTCGCTGGCAAGCCTGCTGGATTGGTTGGCCGCAAGCTCTATCGCTGCGACAGCAACACAGAGGCCGACTATCAGATCGAACTGATCTACCCCAATAGCAATCCAGCACTGACCTCATTAATTGTTTTTAAGCCTCTATCTGGAGACCCGGTGCAGGTATTCTCCGGGCCTGAAGAAACTCTGGTGACTCTGTCTTTAGTGACGTCCCCATCCGCAGTTGCTAAGCAGTACACAGTGGCCGGTATTGAGCATATTCTAATCGGTACCGATCATCTGTTATTTGTGCTCTGCCTGATGATGATTGCCGGGGGCTTTAAGCGCCTGGTACTCACCGTCACCGGATTTACTGTGGCTCACTCGATTACCCTGAGTCTGGCGACTTTGGATATTTTTCGCCTGCCGACGGAGTTGGTTGAGCTGCTGATTGCCCTTAGTATTCTGCTGCTGGCGGTGGAGATTGTGAAGCATCGCGCTGGGGGGGCTAAAGACAGCTTTACCTGGCGTTACCCGGTGAGTGTCTCGGCGGTATTTGGTCTGTTGCACGGCTTTGGTTTTGCTGTGGTATTGCAAGAGTTGGGTTTGCCGTCGGCAATGAAGGTTCAGGCGCTGCTGTTTTTCAATATCGGCGTCGAGCTGGGGCAGCTGCTGTTTATTCTGATTGTGTCTATGATTGTGCTGTTTGTTAGGCGCTGGGTCGTTACACAGGTCAGTTATCAGGATCGACTGACACAGGGGGTGATTTACACTGTTGGAGTGTGCAGCGCTTACTGGTTGTTTGAACGCAGCGCGCTGCTTTTTAGTTGAGCTCTTTAGACGAGCTCTTTAGCTAATCAGTCAAACCTAGCTAGATCTAG
>CAJQKW010000121.1 GCA_905478975.1 uncultured Pseudomonadales bacterium
TAGCAAATCAGTTCTTCTCTGATTCTTTCAGCTCCCATGAGCTAATCTGCTTGACTAGATAGGCCCCAACCTGATCTTTGAGATATAAACTGTCTTCTGTGAGCCGGAATTTAATATAAAACCCCTGCTCTTCGTCAACGTAGCTAGTCCCACACACCGTTTCCAATGGGTAGATTTTAGATCCCTGTGACATACATGTCGCAACAAAATTACCTGGGTTCGAACTAGATCCGTCAGTTAGCTCTGGATATTTTTTGAAAACGTACCAACTCCCTTTGGACGCTCCATCTAGATAACTACCTTGGGTGATACGTATCCAATCCGTAAAAGGTATAGTCGAAACTTTTGGATCTTTAAATACTTCAGACCATTCACCTATACCCAAAACTATGTCAATAATTGCTGTCGATGTTAGATAAAATTTTGGCAGCTCCTGTTTTGATATAGCAAAAACTAATGCCTGAATGTGAGGGTAAATAGAACCATTCTTAGTCGTTCTATCTTTAACCTCAGGAATCGCTGATTTAAGATTTCCTATAGGCACAACAAAAATTTCCTGATTCTTATCACTATCAAGCTGACCTGAGAGAGGCAAAAATAAAGCGTTAAAAAAGCCCACACCACTCATATAAATGCTACTTTCTCTGGGCACACAGTAATCCTTGCCCGCAAAGCGCAAGAACTTACCCTCTTCACATTTATCCAAAAAATTAATGGTAAGCAAAAGTATCAACAGACCTAAGACTAGGTAAACAGCTCTCATATCGAACCTCGTTTAAGGTACATCCTTATATCCTCTCAACTAGGCAGGCCCATGTTTTCGTTTAGATTCAGCCTACCCACTAGCAAATCAGTTCTTCTCTGATTCTTTGAGCTCCCATGACCTAATCTGCTGAACTAGATAGGCTCCAACCTGATCTTTGAGATATAAACTGTCTTCTGTGAGCCGGAATTTAATATAAAACCCCTGCTCTTCGTCAACGTAGCTAGTCCCACACACCGTTTCCAATGGGTAGATTTTAGATCCCTGTGACATACATGTCGCAACAAAATTACCTGGGTTCGAACTAGATCCGTCAGTTAGCTCTGGATATTTTTTGAAAACGTACCAACTCCCTTTGGACGCTCCATCTAGATAACTACCTTGGGTGATACGTATCCAATCCGTAAAAGGTATAGTCGAAACTTTTGGATCTTTAAATACTTCAGACCATTCACCTATACCCAAAACTATGTCAATAATTGCTGTCGATGTTAGATAAAATTTTGGCAGCTCCTGTTTTGATATAGCAAAAACTAATGCCTGAATGTGAGGGTAAATAGAACCATTCTTAGTCGTTCTATCTTTAACCTCAGGAATCGCTGATTTAAGATTTCCTATAGGCACAACAAAAATTTCCTGATTCTTATCACTATCAAGCTGACCTGAGAGAGGCAAAAATAAAGCGTTAAAAAAGCCCACACCACTCATATAAATGCTACTTTCTCTGGGCACACAGTAATCCTTGCCCGCAAAGCGCAAGAACTTACCCTCTTCACATTTATCCAAAAAATTAATGGTAAGCAAAAGTATCAACAGACCTAAGACTAGGTAAACAGCTCTCATATCGAACCTCGTTTAAGGTACATCCTTATATCCTCTCAACTAGGCAGGCCCATGTTTTCGTTTAGATTCAGCCTACCCACTAGCAAATCAGTTCTTCTCTGATTCTTTGAACTCCCATGACCTAATCTGCTGAACTAGATAGGCTCCAACCTGATCTTTGAGATATAAACTATCCTCTGTGAGCCAAAATTTAATCAAAAAACCACTTTCTTTATCAACAAACCTAACCCGACAAGTTGTTTCGGAGGAATGTATTTTAAAATTTTGATACATACAATTTCCAATGAAATTTCCTGGGTTCGAACTATATCCATCGCTAATCTCTGGATATTCTTTGAAAATATACCAAGACCCTTCCGTAGTACCATCTCTATCGCTGTCATAGCTGATACGCATCCAATCTGTAAAAGGTAACGCAGAAACCTGCTGGCCTTTGTGATAGTTAGACCACTCACCTATACCTAAAACCATGTTAATGATGGCTGTCGATGTGAACCGTGTTTTCTCTAGATCTTCTTTTGAGAGGGAAAATACCAAGAATTGTAGGTGATGCTTAACAGACCCATCATTGATAGTGCTATGTTGGACTCCAGGGATGGCCTTTCTCACAGCTGCTGAAGACACAACAAAGATCTGCTGATTTTCACCACTATCAAGTTGGTCTGAGGGTGGCAAAAATAAAGCATTGAAAAATCCACCACCACTCATATAAATGCTACTTTCTCTGGGCACACAATAATCCTTGCCCGCAAAGCGCAAGAACTTACCCTCTTCACATTTATCCAAAAAATTAATGGCAAACAAAAATACCAAAAGACCTAAGACTAGGTAAACAGCTCTCATATCGGACCTCGTTTAAGGTACATCCTTATATCCTCTCAACTAGGCAGGCCCATGTTTTCGTTTAGATTCAGCCTGCCCACTAGCAAATCAGTTCTTCTCTGATTCTTTGAGCTCCCATGAGCTAATCTGCTTGACTAGATAGGCCCCAACCTGATCTTTGAGATATAAACTGTCTTCTGTGAGCCGGAATTTAATATAAAACCCCTGTTCCTCGTCGACATAGCTAGTGCCACAAGTCGTTTCCAGAGGATAGATTTTAGATCCCAAAGACATACATGAAGCAACGAAATTGCCTGGATTTGAAGTATAGCCGTCGCTAAATTCTGGAAATTTTTTGAATACGTACCAACTCCCTTTGGACGCTCCATCTTGATAACTACCTTGGGTGACACGTATCCAATCAGTAAACGGTATAGTCGAAACTTTTGGGTCTTTAAAAACTTCAGACCATTCACCTATACCCAAAACTATGTCAATAATCGCTGTCGATGTCAGATAGCCTTTCTTTATTTCCTTTTTTGAAAGGCCAAATACTAAGAACTGTAGATGATACTTAACAGATCCATCATTGATAGTGCTATGTTGGACTCCGGGGATAGCCTTTCTCACAGCTGCTGAAGACACAACAAAGATTTGCTGATTTTCACCACTATCAAGCTGGCCTGAGGGCGGCAAAAATAAAGCATTGAAAAATCCATTACCACTCATATAAATGCTACTTTCTCTGGGCACACAATAATCCTTGCCCGCAAAGCGCAAGAACTTACCCTCTTCACATTTATCCAAAATATTAATGGCAAGCAAAAGTATCAACAGACCTAAGACTAGGTAAACAGCTCTCATATCGAACCTCGTTTAAGGCGTATCATCGCATCCTCTGCACCAGATCAGCGTAGCACCTGGGATAGCGGTTGTACCAAATGGACTACCGCCGAATGTGTAAGCTGGCAAACCGTAGGTATTAAAAATGATATGATGATAATCTGCTACTTGCTGTGGCGATAGCAAGAAAGGAACACTTGTAAAATCTTTAGTTGTCTCCTCTGCATGCCTCGTCATAAGGCTGATCCCTAATTGCTCCTCATCAAGCGTTACCCCCTCGACTGCCGCTACATGGCGCAACCACCTATTTGTCACCTTGCCAAAGCCTATGTCTTCAATAATACGTAACGCCGTCCAGCCTATTGGGTCACAGGACTCGTCCCTTCTTGACAGCCAAAATTGGGTGCGACTTTCTGCCTCAGAGAGTATTCTCTGGGAGCCGGTTATAGCGTAACTAGAGGTCGAACATTCTGGTCTAGGTAATGCTAAGTCGTCAAAACAAGCTAATAGGTTGAATTCTAGGCCAGTCTCTTCGTCATAAGTCACGGTGCAATAGGTACGGGAAAGTACGAAGAGTACCGTACCGTTTTTAATTCCCTGCCATACCTCATTTAAGCTCTGTGGAATCCCCCCAGGTAAGTAATCAAAATCAACATCGATTCCGAAAATAGATTCCCAGATATCTTTCAGAGCTTGACCAGACCCCGATGTAGGGTCGAACGAGCCCGATTCAATCACATCTTCGTAATTGGTCGCAAACTCAACTGATTTCGCATGAAAAATCGACCCATCATAAACTGGAGAGAATTCTGTACATACAGCCCTATGGCCAATTATTCCAAAGGTGAGCTCACCATAAATATTATAATAGTAGCCATATACCGCTACCCAGTAGCCGTCTGTACAGTAGTTGCCAAGAAAGTTTGCATCTTGATAAAAGTAATTGGGATCATCAACCCAATATATGCTGTCCTTAAGAAATTGCTGCACATCCTCATTCATTGCTCGGACATTTAGCGGCAACTGCCCAAGAATAGGATTAGCGAAGACTATCTGGTCAAACAGATTTCCAGCTATAATACTGACATTCTTTAAAAGCAGGTCGATAACGCCATCAATATTAAAGTCCTGTAATACGACTTCCACCGCTGACTGAGTCCACTGAGATAGTACCGCGTCAACAGCAGATTTACTGGTGAAGGTTCCGTCCGTGTTCTGCTCTAAGATCACACTCGCCGCTTCATCTGGGACCATGATCGGTGTGGCAATATCACCATGTAAGATAATGAGTTTTTGCGCGCGAACATAAAAATCCGTATTCCCGTCGTTGTTGTAATCGCCCTGATAGACTTGGTGATCCTGATTGAATCCACCTGCAAATGCAGGCAGGGAGCAGACAAGCGAGAATAGAATTATAATTGCTCGAGTTTTCATACTAAATGGTCCCTATTTAGTCTGTTTAAAATTGACTGCTATTTCCTTAGCAGGAGTCTCTTCTGGGGCATTAAAAACTGACCCCTAGTTGACGATAGTTTAATACCGGTGAGATCTTCGATGGCCTCGTCGCGTTCTTTCCGCAGAAGCCTAAGATTCGCCTGAGATTCATTTTGGGACTGAGCAAAAGCGATTCTTTCTTCGTAATCGAGGTAGGTTAAATAAGCTAGATCTAGGGACGAAGCGCTTGAATTTGCACTGTTATCAATAGCCTGTTTGAGGCGATAGTAAAAGGGATCCTGCGCCTTTAGGTATTCGACATATCTTGTATTGCCTAGAGCGGTCTTTATACGAGAGTCATATAGGCTGACTCCATCATTCGCCAAGCCTGAAGACATCATTGCTAAAGGCTGGGTCACTTGAGTCGTTTCGGACTCAAAGCGTATTTGAAAAACACTAACAAACTCTTGCTCTGTCCAGTCAAAATTGATTGCCCGCAATTGATGAGACAGCATGGTTTCCCTAAGCGCATACTGGAAATATTGCTCTGGTGACAATAGCGCCTTGACCTTTTTAAAGTACAGCCCCTCGTGGTTATATGAAGGTCGGCTATTGGTCCCTGCGCCGGGGCTCTGCCTTGAACCCATTGCCGTCAGAAATTCATATTTTAGTTTAAAAATGGTCAACTGCTGATCTGATGACAAAAATTCATATCCCTCTCCGAAGGGACGGAAATACAGCCCAAAAAACGGGTCTAACTTTGCACTCTCGCCATAGCGGTCAAGTAGTTTCTGCCTAATCTTAGCCTGGCTTTTAGTAACCTCTACATAATGGGCTGCGGAATATTCTGCTGGGTTGCGCCAATATTGGCTTGTACCGAAATTATCAACACGATATTGATGCTTTAGAGCGCTCAGAAAGCCTGTCTTTTCAACTGCGCCAGCGGGTAACTTAGAGTCAATATGGATCGGTGCGTTCGAACCGGCCTGCTTTTCTCCGAAAACTGGCCAACTCTCATCATTCACCAGAAGATAGCCAGCTAATAACACATTCAGCCCAAGTGATACTATTAGGGTAGATTTTTTTATCATTTTCGTTCCGTTTATCGAGTCGATTTCGGTACACACCAAGCGAGATATATTCAATACCGTGAAGTATTAGATGGCAAAGGCCATCGAGGTTAAAGTTTTGAATGCCAATATAGACGGCTGATTCAGGCCAGCCGGAGTGAGCAAAGGGAATGTCGATACAAGAGGGAAGGTTCCATCGGGGTTTTGTTGTAGTAAGAAGCCGTCTAGCTGGACCTCTATTGGAGTGACTATGTCACCATGGAGGAGAATGAGCGATGTTTTGCGTACGTAGAAGTCGAGATTGCCATCTTGGTTATTATCGCCCTCATAGACTCTGTAGTCGTAATCAAAACCTTGCGCGAGAGAAGCACTTGATAAAATCAACGCCAATAAAACTGCGATTCCACGGACCATAGTAGTCACTTCCTTGTGTATCTAAATTGAATATTTCGGCCATCACCAATCCATTGGCGAAGTCTTAGGCAGGCCTGCCTTTTGTTGCCTAGCGTTAAATGTAGCCTCTATATTTTGACTAATCAAGTTCATAAAAGGCTTCTATCAGATTGATCAAATATATCTTTATTGGCAGTTATCAGCTGCAATTTGGGATTGACATGCAAGTGCTTTTCAGAAGGTTTCTCAGTCAATTTATTTAGCGATATAAGGTGGGCCTTGCTACCTTTTTAGGACTATAAAAAAATAAGCGCCCGAAGAAAAATATAATCTAAGATCAGGGTGACCATATTTGATTGATCTATCCGTTGGGGGTTATTGAGACGCAGAGTAAAACTGCACGACTTTTATAGACGTTATTAATTATTACAGGAGCAGTAAATGAAAAGGACTTTAGTTACATTAATACTGGCGATGGCATTACCCTTCAACGTTCATGGCGCCTGGATAAGCGTTACCTCAACGATTCAAACCATAAAGATTTACAGCACAACAGATACTATTCTCGTGACACTCGATCACCCAGGCACGGTAGTGAGCGAGTGCTCTAATACCCTAAGCTTTGCGATTGATGGGACCTTACCCGTTGATCGCCGCAAGCAGATGCTTTCGGCACTTCTAATGACTAAGGCAGCCGGTAATAGCATAACTCTTACCTACAGTGATAGTGGAAACTGTGTCCCATGGGACGCTGATGCCAATGCCTACAGAGGGCTTGTTAGAATAATATTTTAAACTATCAGAGTTTTAAAAAGGAATGAAAGACGATTAATAGACGTATTCAGTTAGTGGCTTTTTGGGTTGTCAGTATGACTTTAAGTATTTCGGCCCAATCAGAATATATTACTCCTCTGGATGGACCTGGAGTAGAAATTATCAAAGTGTTTATTCATAAAAGCGGAGCGGTTAGCCTATATATCTCTGGCGCAGTCGTTAATTTGGATCGATGTACTGCTACGTCGAGAATTTATATCCCCCATGACTTAGCAGGTAAGGATGCCATGCTATCAACCGCGCTAATGGCGTTTGCTTCAGACAATAAGATTGAAGCACATGGTTCAGGGTGCAGTGCCACAGTATTTTGGGGAGGCCGTACTGACGTTCCCATTGTTGATAACTTATGGGTGCTCTAAGAGCGCTAGGTAAGGTACTACCTGACCATATGGAAAATAGATGCAGCTTTATCCGCAAATCGCTATTAATAACTTGAGGAACAAAAATGAAACAGTTACTAATATCCTTGGCTTTTCTAGCCCCCTTTTCAGTTGATGCCAATGTGACCTGTGAAGGGGTTATTACAGATATCTATAAATGGGATCACTTTGAAACGATTTCAATATTAGTTGAGGGAACAACGCGCTGGATTAGCATGCCATCCAAATCTGATGAATCTATGGCTTTAATGGCGTTCGCAGCGGGGAAGTCTGTTGTGGTTCAATGGGAAGACGCTTCCGTAAATACATGCTCTGATGGTTGGGATCACAATAAGAAACTCATAGGCTGGTGGCGGATTAAAAGTAACTAGTGTGCAGCTGACAGCCCATCTGGCCTTACACAACAAAACTAAGGTCTGTGTCCTATGACCATGACTTGAACCTTGCAAATAGATTGGATAAGACAGGAACATTCCATGCCAGCAAGGGTCAGGTCCATTTACAGCTTGAATCTGACCCTAATACTTTCGATTCTTAAGCCACCTTCTTGATGAAAATCGCGTACTTTTTATACAAAGCTATTGAACCTATCTTTACTATTATTCTCCATGGCTCTTCTTTGCAGCGCACGCCTTTGATTAACTTTCTCATCTTGTTTTTTGAGAATATCTTCTGAGACGGCATCTACGGGTAAGGCCATAGGTACCTTAAAACTTACTTTGTTAGTCGCACTACTGGTGTTCGATTGTTCAACTCCACCGCCAATATCAATAACTCCACAAACTTTCAATTTTCCGCTGACATCTGAGCCGTTCTCTTCTACAACAGTAATTGCAACATCGAAGTCGACTAAAAAGATATTTTGACCCGATGGTAGTACACCGAAATGAGACTCCACTGACCCCTTGCTACTTACTCTATGCGCAGGATTGATAAAACCTCCACAGTCTCTACATTCGTTTTGCGCTGCTTCGATACCTGCGGATATTTGCACAAGGGTTTCAGCGATGTATTCTTTTAATTCCATGAGATAACGTCCTTATCTGTATGACAGCCCACTTATTCGAGCTTCGAATAATTATAGTCTGACTCGAATTTGAACAATAATTTAAAAGGTCTGCTTCCAGGTACTTGATTCAACATGCTCTTGGCTAGTATGTTTTGAAAGGGGCACGGAACGCACCCCCTTACTTTGATAAAGCCATAGACCAACATCTATGGCTCAACAAATCCCACCCTACGCCTGCTGATGCAAATGCACATCCCGCTGAGGAAAGGGAATCGAAATACCATTGGCATCCAATGCTTTCTTAGCCGCTTCGGTAAGATCGAAATACACAGGCCAGTAGTCGCCACCCTTAACCCAGGGACGACAGACAAAGTTAACGCTGCTATCAGCCAACTCAACCACGGCAATAACTGCTTCTGGATTCTCAAGTACGCGCTTATCTGCCGCAAGCACCCCTTCAAGAACTTTACGTGCGGCGTCAATATCATCCTGATAGCCAATACCAAATACCAGATCCACACGACGGGTGTCGTTGGCGGAGTAGTTGACGATGTTGTCGCCAATAATACGGCCGTTGGGGACTATGACTTTTTTGTTGTCTGGGGTGAATAGGACGGTGGTGAAGATTTGAATGCTTTGAATCACGCCTGAGGTGCCGGCGGTTTCTACAAAGTCGCCGACTTTGAAGGGGCGAAAAATTAGCAGCAGTACACCGGCTGCGAAATTCGATAGTGAACCCTGGAGGGCTAAGCCTATGGCTAGACCGGCGGCACCGACTATGGCGACGAAGGAGGCGGTTTGGATACCCAGTTGGCCGAGGGCGGCAATACACACAAAGATCAGTAATGTGTAGTACACCAGACTGCCGGCGAAGTGTCTGATTGCCGGGTCTACGGCGTTTTTCTCCATCAATTTTTCCAGTACTACCGAGAGTCGTTTGACGACCCATTTACCGATAACAAAGATCACCAGTGCCATGAGCACTTTGACGCCATACTGGACTGTTAGCGCCTGCATTAACTCTACTTTATCTTCCATAATGATATTCTCCCTGCCCCGCTAGGGGTCGTATGTGGTGCCCTAAGGCACCATTATTTATCCACTTTCTTTGCTCTCTACGTCTAACTTATCGACTTTCTGGAAGCCCCGTGGCAGCTTGTGTCCGCGTCGTCCGCGTTCGCCGCTGTAGTGCTCAAGATCTTTGGCCTTCATTACAAGGTAGCGCTTGCCAGAGTGAACCACAAGTGAATCGCCTTCAGAAACTACGCCGTAGTCGATAACGAACTCTTCGCGGGCCTGTAGTCGTGAGCCTGGAATGTTGATGATTTTGTTGCCTTTACCTTTGGCTAACTCGGGAAGCTCGGCAATGGGGAAGACTAATAAGCGTCCTTCATTGGTGACGGCGGCGATCTGTGCCTTGGCGTCGTTGACCATTTTCGGCGAGAGAATTTTCGCGCCCTTGGGCAGTGAGACCACGGCCTTACCGGCGCGGTTTTTGGTGTAGAGGTCGCCAATTTTGCCGATAAAGCCATAGCCGGCATCAGTTCCCAAAAGGACTTTCTGGTCGTCTGCGCCCATGATCACATCGGTGAACAGTGCCCCGGAGGAGACATTGAGTCGCCCGGTGGCGGGCTCTCCCTGACCTCGTGCTGAGGGCAGTGTGTGCCCCGCTAAGGCATAGAAGCGGCCGACGGAGTCTTGCAGGAAGACGTTTTGATTGCTGCGCCCGCAGGCGGCGGAGAGAAATTTGTCCCCTGACTTGTAGCTCAATGTGGTGGGGTCTATATCGTGGCCTTTGGCACCGCGAATCCAACCTTTATCCGAGAGTACTGCGGTAATGGGTTCGGCGGTGAGCAGGTCTTTTTCATTAAAGGCCTGTGACTCGCCACGTGACACTAGGGGTGAACGGCGCTCGTCGCCAAATTCTTCGGCGGCGGCTTTAAGTTCTTTTTTGACCAGGGTTTTTAAACGTGTCTCTGAACCGAGAATAAGTTCCAGTTCGGCTTTTTCTTTGGCTAACTCGTCTTGCTCGGCGCGAATTCGAAACTCTTCAAGGCGGGCTAACTGACGCAACTTGGTGTCGAGAATATATTCCGCTTGAATATCCGAGAGTCCAAAGCGTGCCATTAAAGCGGGCTTGGGTTCATCTTCGGTGCGGATCAGATTAATCACTTCATCGATATTCAAA
The DNA here is from genome assembly GCA_905478975.1 of uncultured Pseudomonadales bacterium. GTDB lineage: Bacteria > Pseudomonadota > Gammaproteobacteria > Pseudomonadales > Porticoccaceae > HTCC2207. The sequence continues at coordinate 10,580 of CAJQKW010000121.1, forward strand.
AAGGCGATCAACAAACCGTCTAAGAGGTGCAGACGCTTGTCGACTTTTTCCAGACGGTAGTTAAGACGGCGACGGGTGACGTCGGTGCGAAACAGCAGCCAGTCTTTAATTATCTGGCGCAGATTCATAACACCGGGCTTGCCGTTAATACCAATAATATTGAGGTTAACTCTGTAGCTTCTCTCGAGGTCACAGGTGGCAAACAGGTGGTCCATCAGGGCTTCGAGGTCGACGCGATTGGAGCGCGGGGTGATCACTAGGCGAGTGGGATTTTCATGGTCTGACTCATCGCGGAGATCTTCCACCATGGGCAACTTTTTGTTGCGCATCTGGGCGGCGATCTGTTCGAGGATCTTTGAGCCTGAGGCCTGGAATGGCAGTGCGGTGACGATAATGTCGCCGTCTTCACGGTGCCAGATGGCGCGCATTTTGATCGAGCCACGACCGGTCTCATAGACATTTTGAATGTCTTTTTGCGAGGTGATGATTTCGGCGTCGGTGGGATAGTCCGGGGCTTTAATAAACTCCATCAGCTCGGCAACGTCGGCTTTGGGGTTGTCGAGCATATGTAGGCAGGCGCTCACTACTTCGTTAAGGTTGTGAGGCGGGATATCAGTGGCCATACCGACGGCGATACCGGTGGTGCCGTTGAGCAGCACATTGGGTACTCGGGCCGGGAGAATTTCCGGCTCTTCCATGGTGGCGTCAAAGTTGGGTCGCCAGTTGGCGGTGCCCTGCCCCAGTTCCGAGAGCAGTGCATCGGCATATTTGGAGAGCTTGGATTCGGTGTATCGCATGGCGGCAAATGACTTTGAATCATCTGCGGAACCCCAGTTGCCCTGACCGTCCACCAGTGGATAGCGATAGGAGAATGGCTGAGCCATCAGCACCATGGCTTCATAGACAGCGCTGTCGCCGTGGGGATGATATTTACCAATCACATCGCCGACGGTTCGCGCGGATTTTTTGTACTTGGCGTTGGCTTTGAGGCCGAGTTCGCTCATGGCGTAGACGATGCGTCGCTGAACCGGCTTTAGTCCATCGCCAATATGTGGCAGTGCCCGGTCGAGAATGACGTACATGGAGTAGTCTAGGTAGGCCTGCTCAACATATTCGCTCATGGGTCGGCGTTCCAACCCTTCGCTATTAAAATTGACGATATCGTTCATCGTTTTTTCCTATTTATAGAAACACTTAATTTGTCAAAGCTCTTAATTTATCAAAAAGCTAAAGATCGGCTATACCAGCCAGATTGCCTTTGCTTTCGAGCCAGGTGCGACGGTCGGGGGCGCGTTTTTTCGCCAGCAACATATCCATTATCGAGTCGGTATTATCGTCCATATCCACGGTGAGCTGCACCAGGCGGCGGGTGTCTGGGTTCATGGTGGTTTCGCGCAGCTGTAATGGGTTCATTTCACCCAGTCCTTTAAAGCGCTGCACATTGACCTTGCCGCGTTTGTTCTCGGCTTCAATGCGGTCGAGGATGCCCTGCTTTTCCGATTCGTCGAGGGCGTAATAGACGTCTTTGCCCACGTCTATGCGGAACAGTGGCGGCATGGCGACATAGACATGTCCGGCACTGACTAGAGACCGGAAGTGACGCACAAACAGCGCGCAGATCAGGGTCGCAATATGCAGTCCATCGGAGTCGGCGTCGGCGAGGATGCAGACTTTGTGATAGCGCAGTTTGTCGAGATTTTCGATGCCTGGATCTATGCCCAAGGCCACGGAGATATCGTGGACTTCCTGAGAGCCGAGGATCTCTTGGGAGTCCACTTCCCAGGTATTTAGGATCTTGCCACGCAGGGGCATAATCGCCTGATTTTCTCGGTTGCGGGCCTGCTTGGCAGAACCGCCAGCAGAGTCACCCTCAACAAAGAATATTTCACAGCCCTCGGGTTCGCCGCTGGAGCAGTCGGCCAGTTTGCCCGGCAGTGCTGGGCCCTGAGTGATTTTTTTACGGACGACTTTTTTGCTCGCACGCATGCGGCTCTGGGCGCTGTAGATGCAGAGTTCGGCGAGTTTCTCGGCCTCTTCTGTGTGCTGATTGAGCCACAGGCTGAAGGAGTCTTTCACCACACCGGAGACAAAAGCCGCGGCCTGTCGCGATGAGAGGCGATCTTTGGTCTGACCGGAGAACTGGGGGTCTTCAAGTTTGGACGACAGGACAAAACTACAGCGATCCCAGATATCGTCTGGGGTCAGTTTGACACCTCGGGGCAGTAGGTTTCTGAATTCGCAGAACTCGCGCATGGCATCCAAGAGGCCGGTACGCAGACCGTTGACGTGGGTTCCGCCCTGAGGCGTGGGAATCAGATTGACGTAACTCTCTTGCACCAGATCGCCGCCATCAGGCATCCACTGTACGGCCCAGTCGGCGGCTTCATTGGCTGCGGAATAGGTGCCGATAAAGGGTGTGGCGGGCAATACATCCCAGCCTGCCAGTGATCCAGACAGGTAGTCTTGGAGACCATCTTGGTAGTGCCACTCTTCACTCTCGCCACTGTTTTCGTCGTAAAAACTCACGGTTAAACCACTGCAAAGCACGGCTTTGGCACGCAACACATGGCGCAGACGTAGCAGTGAAAACTTAACCGAGTCGAAGTAAATGGGGTTGGGCCAGAAGCGCAAAATGGTACCGGTATTGCGCTGACCGCAGCTGTCGATCACTTGCAGATCTGAGGTCTTGTCGCCATTGGCAAAGGTGATCTGATGAACACTGCCGCCGCGCTTGACCGTCAGCTCAAGCTTGTCCGATAGGGCGTTGACCACTGAGACGCCAACGCCGTGAAGGCCACCGGAGAATTGATAGTTTTTATTCGAGAACTTGCCGCCGGAGTGGAGGGTCGAGAGAATCACCTCGACGCCAGGAATACCCTGCTCTGGGTGTATGTCCACTGGCATGCCGCGGCCATCGTCACAAACCGACAGGGAGCCGTCTTTATGCAGGGTCACATCAATGCGACTGGCATGTCCGGCCAGGGCTTCATCGACACTGTTGTCGATAACCTCTTGGGCTAGGTGATTGGGACGGCTGGTGTCGGTGTACATTCCCGGGCGCTTGCGCACCGGGTCTAGTCCGGTGAGAACTTCAATATCTTCTGCGTTATATGTGCTCATACGCCCTACAGGTCAGGTTGTAATTGTGGGTTGCTTGAAACCGTCGACAGCAAAAACTGGTGGATGGTTTCCAAGTGTCGATGATAATCAATAAAGCTGTGATCACCACCGGATTCGAGAATTATTTTGCAGCCTTGGTAGCGCTGCTCGGCATCACGATAATCAAGCACTTCGTCACCGCTTTGCAATAGCACTAGGTAATTATTTTTATTTTTGATCGCCGCTGGGTCCCAGCGCTGGTATTCAACTATGTGATGCTCTTCGAAAAGCCAGGTTTCACCGCTGTGATAATTGCTGTTTTCGCCAAGCCACTTGTCCAGACCGCGAGCTGGGCTGACCGCTGGATTGATCAGTACTACACTGACAGCAGCGCCTATAGCAAATTCAGCATAGCGCTCGGCCAAACAGGTGGCATAAAAGCCGCCCATGGAACTGCCAATAACAAATACCGGCTCGGGCAGGCGCGCCTCAACTATCTCGCACAACAACGCCATGGCACGATCGGCATAGGGCGGTAGCAAGGGGCAAATAAACTCTATTCCAGGGGCATTTTGAGCAACCCACTGCTGGGTCTGCTGTGCCTTCGCGGACTCTGGCGAACTATTAAACCCGTGTAAATAAAGCAGCGTTGGCATTGAGGGTAATCTATTTTTTGGAAGGCGATAGTATAGCCAAAGCTATGGCTTTAGGGTCGATTGATTGCGCGGTAACTATGCAGGCGGTATTCCCAGAAGTACTTAATAACCTGCGCAGCTGCGATCGACCTTCTGGGCAAAATCTTGGAGGAATTCGACACCGGTATCGAGGCTGCCATTGTCATGCAAATCCAGCCAGCGATAGCCGGGAGGCTTGTCGGCGAGACCAAAATCATGGCTGTGCTGCTCGAACTGAATGCAGCTCGAGGGCGTTGAATAAACGGGAATTTCTCCCCACAGGCTGTCGTGGTGCTGATGGACATGGCCGGTGACTACGGCCTTGACTTGGCCATGGGCCACCAGCAAGTCATAGAGGCGATGATGGTTGTCGATCTGTTGCTGGTCGAGCCATGCGGAGTTGACCAGCACCGGTGAGTGATGCACGGCAATCAATACAAACTTACCCGCCAGTTCGTTTAAACCCTGCTCGGCAAATTCAAGTTCGGCTTCAGAGAAGTGGCCGCCGGGCTGGCCTACTTTGGAACTATCCAACAGCAGTATGCCCCAGTTGCCGGTTTCATAAATACGCACTCGAGGAAAGGCGGTGAGTGCGGACTCCATAGTCTCGACATTGTCGTGGTTGCCAGGCAACCAAATCGCCTCTCGGGCTTTATCTTTAAGGGTTTTATTCAGCAGACGGTAGGCGCCGACCTGATAGTCGCTGGCCAAATCGCCAGTCAGGAGTAATAGATTGTCTGCGCGACCCTGATCCTCCGAGGCTTGCAATACCGCGTTAAAACTCTCAAGGGTGGTTACACCACCGAGTGTTTCTTGCTCATCTGCACCCAGGTGCAAATCGGTGATTTGGGTAATATGCACTGTACTCATTGAATCTCTCGCGCTGTGTTGCTCTCAATTTACTTATAGGGACAGTTTCACTTTGCTCATGCCATGGCTCAATCCATGAGCTAAGAGATCGCTTAAAAACATGTTCCACTGCCATTTTTCATCCGGCGCCTGCATTGACGATTTTTCGGCCAACTCCCAGGGAATGGTTCGGTCATTGCACCATTCGACCACCTCGGCCATCTTCGCATCATGGTAGATCCGCACTTTAATCTGAATCTCTGGCAACCATTCTGGTCTTGCACTCTCGGCGACAATATCCAGAAGGTGAGTATAGCGTGTAATTTCATCTATGCGAATATGCATACCACTATTAGACTCGTGGGTGAAATCAACTCTAATGCTTTTTCCCAGCTCCGGAAGTCTTGGCATCAACCGCAGCAGGCGCACATAGTTGAGCTCGCACTCGCCGTGCAGGCGTTGCAGATTGTGTCGTTGACGTCGGCGTTCAGATACTGACAAAGTCGTTTCTCACGGGTCGTGATGCAGTTAACTTTTCCACTTTCGTGGCTCTTATTAGGCTGAAATTCAAGACTCAAGTCTCAATCGTTGGTGGTTTAACTGTAGCCAAAGCAGCGCCACCGACATGGCCGCACTGTTGAGAAGGCCCTGGGAAAACGCGTCCATGGTCTCATCATAGGCCCAAACTTGAAGCAGGATATCCTCACTCTCGCCTTCTAGACCAAATATGCCACCGCGATCACTCAAATCAACTAGACCACAGAAGAGGTGCATTTTTTCATCGGTGCCTCCAGAGCTGACTAAATAATCGCAGATTGGCAGCAGCTTTTCCACCGCGATCCCACTCTCTTCCTGTAGCTCTCTAACCGCCACCTGCTCTGGAGTCTCGCCCGGGGCTATCATTCCCGCGATGACCTCATACTGCCAGGGCCCGCGAACTTCATTTAGCGCGCCGGGGCGAAACTGTTCAATCAAGCCAATCCGATGATTATGGGGATCGTAAAGTAATACGCCCACCGCGTCGCCCCGCTGGAAGAGCTCTCGACGCAACGGCTTGCTCCAGCCGCCACCGAAAAGTCGGTGCTCCACCAACATGCGGGTCATTTTAAAAAAGCCCTGAAACACCGTCTCGGTTGATTTCAGGCGGTAATCCGAAGGTCCAAAGCGGTGTTTTTTGTTCATTTCCTGTCCGTACTCGAGAGTTTGAATATCTTTTACGTTGGATCTTAAACTATTTGATCATTTAAAACGTCTAACCACAGGTTGCATGCAGCGCACTGAATTGGTGCCTGATCATTAAAGTCAGAGTATGGCTTGGAAGAAACCTGCTAAACTAGAACCCGTCCAAATGGAGGTCATATGCACATTATTAAAAAACATTTCTTGATTGCTGCTGCCGCGTTTTTAACGCCACAGCTGGCTATCTCTGATTCACTTGTCGATATATACGAAAGTGCGCTGAAAAACGATCCAGTATTGAGAGCCGCACGAGCCAGTTTTAACGCTGATCGGGAAATTAAAAATATTAGTCGCGCAGCGCTGCTGCCGCAATTGGCTATATCCGGTGAGTATAAAGAGTCTGAAACTAATGAAGACTCCCTTACCAGCTTCAATATTGATGGTCAGGTTTTGCCTTCAGTTAACCAGGGCAAGATTGATAGTGACGGCACGTCTTATAGTGCATCGCTTACCCAGGCTATTTTCGATATGCCCTCTTGGTATCGCTTTCAGGGCAGCAAGTCCCTGAGTGAAAGTGCCCGAGCGCAGTTTGCCGCCGACCAACAGACCCTGATTATTCGCGTCAGCGACGCCTACTTTAATGTGCTGCGTGCCTACGACAATATGCAGACACGTAAGGCTGAAGAGCGCGCGATCCAGCGCCAGTTGGAGCAGACCCGCGAGCGTTTCGAAGTGGGTCTGTTACCGGTTACCGATGTTCATGAAGCTCAGGCAGTCTACGACGATGCCGTGGTCAATAGCCTCGAAGCTCAGGGGGCATTGAATATCGCCTTTGAACAGCTGCAAGTGCTGACCGGTGAAGACCACAATGTGCTTGCCGGACTGGCAGAAAAATTTGTTGCCACTAATCCCCAGCCTCTGAGCAACAGCGAATGGGTGGATTTTGCGATCGGCAATAACTTCCCGCTTAAGGTCGCCAAACTGGGCAAAGATGCGGCCTATAACAATGCCAAGGCCGCAGCCGCCGCGCGTCTGCCAAAGGTCACTGGTAGCGCCAGCTACTTCGACTCAGACTCAGATGGCACACGCTATACCCTGCCCTTTGAAAACCAGCAGGATGGCAGCTCATTTAAGGTTTCGGTCAGCATGCCAATCTGGCTCGGCGGTTCACTGGATGCCCAACGCCGTCAGGCCAAGCAGCAGTCAATTGCCTCGAATGAGGGTTATATTGCTACTAAGCGCAACACGGTTCAGGCGACTCGTTCATTGCATCAGCTAGTGCTAACCAACACTGCGCGGGTTAAAGCCCGGGCTCAGTCGATTACGTCAGCGGACAGTGCTCTGCAAGCAACTCAGGCGGGTTATGAGGTGGGCACCAGAAATATTGTCGATGTGTTGGTGGCTCAGCGCACGGTTTTTCAGGCGCGCCGCAATTTTGCCAATGCCCGTTATGACTATATTTTATCAATGATGAGTTTGAAGGAAGTCGCGGGTCAGCTGTCTCCGGATGATGTCTATGAGCTCAATGCTTGGTTGGATCCGCAGCTGGTGATTAACAAGGCGGCTAATCAGTAATTGGGTTTGAACGGCCTGAGGCAATTAATGCCTCGGGCTCTTGATTCGCTCAGGGCTGTCTATTGGCTCAGGGCTGTCTATCCGCTCAGGGCTATTTATCCGCTCAGGGCTGTCTATCGGCTCAGGGCTGTCTATCGGCGCAAGCTGTTCATTAGCTCAAACTGCTATCAATCACTGTCAGTAACTTATCCAATGCACCACGGTTAGCTTCAGCTACAGACTGCGCTTGCTGACCCATCTGCTGGGCCTGATCTGGGTCTTCCAGCAATCCTATTACCGTCTCTGCAAGTACATCAGCATCCTCTACTAATGTTAGACCTCCAGCCTCCGCCAATAATCTCGATACCTCGGCAAAATTAAACACTGACAATCCACTCAAGGTGGGCTTGCCCCAGGCTGCTGGCTCAATCATATTATGCCCGCCATTAGCCACCAGACTGCCACCGATAAAGGCGATATCGCAGGCTCCAAAGAATGTCATCAGCTCACCCATGGTGTCGCCAAGAAGTATATCCACCTGCTCCACCGGCTCATTGTGGCTGCGTCTTGCCAGACTATAGCCTGCGTCGAGACAGAGATCGGCCACCGGATTAAAGCGCTCGGGATGGCGTGGCACCAATACCAGCAGGGCATTGTCGACACGCTGTTTGACTTGGTTAAAGGCTTGAAGAATGACTTCGTCTTCGCCGCGGTGAGTGCTGGCGGCAAGCAGGATGGGCCGCTGATTGACGCCGCTCCACTGCTGCCTTAAGACCTCGGCACTCTGCCTAATCTCAGCACTCAGGTCGAGATCAAATTTAATATTGCCACTTATATAGAGATTTTCTGCGGCAAGCCCGAGAGCGGTAAAGCGGGCGCCATCATCGCTATGCTGGGCGGCAACTGCGGTCAACTGAGCGAACATAGGTGAGCTGAGGCTGGTTACTCGGCCATAGCCGCGAGCGGATTTTTCAGAGAGTCGGCCATTGGCCAGAATTACCGGGATCTGGCGTTTATGGCAGGCAGCAATAGTATTGGGCCAGAGTTCGGTCTCCATAATAATCAGTATTTTTGGCTGCACACGACTTAGAAAGCGGGCCACCGCGTCAGGCATATCGTAGGGTGCATAACTGTGCTCTACAGAATCGCCAAAAGCGGCGGTTATGCGCTCAGATCCGGTGGGGGTCATACAGGTAATAAGTAGTCGATGATCTGGGTATTTTATTTGTAGGGCTTTAACTAGGGGGACGGCGGCGAGTGTTTCGCCCACGGAAACGGCGTGCAGCCAGATAATGTCTTGGCGCGCCTGAACGGGTGTAACAAAACCGAAGCGCTCGGACCATCGCGCGGCATAGCTTGGCGCCCTAAGGGCTCGAAAGAGTAAGCGCAGAAGAATTACCGGAAACAGTAAGTAGAAGATTACCGAATAAAATAATCTAGCAGTATTGGGCATAGCAAGACTCGGCAGAAGCGTTAATTTTTCGTCTGATCGACAATGTTAGTTAAGCCGAAAACGAGTAGTGAGAGCAACATATCAGAAAGGGTAGCTAGATACTATTCTAGCCAGTGCAACTTTACGTCGTTGCAGAGCCAGCCAATATCTTTTCGAATCTCTGTTCCAGAGCTTTCAAATGAGTGGCATCAGGATTTCTCCAGGACACTGGCACGCAGTATTCATTCTTTAAATAGGCAAGAAAATTTTCAATCAGATCGATATCTGCCGTCCAACCAGAGAATTCGTTGATAACCTTGGACAGCTGCGCCGGGGAATCTGCCGATTTGCAGAGGCCATCGATCGCATAAAAGGCCGCACCCAAAACAATTACGCGTTTATTTAAAAGCATGGCTTCAAGGCCGACGCTGGAGTTGACTGTGACCACTGCCTGAGAACTCTCGATCAACTCTTGGGTGTCTCGACTGGTAAAAACAATCCTCGGGTTTTTAGTATACAGCTCGGTGTATTTATGGGGATCTGTTGGATGTTCTTTAATCACAAAGACCAGGGATTTGTCTGTGCTCTGCTCCACTGCAGATTCAATCCAGCGATATAGTTCTGTCATGGTTTTGATATGTGGTGAATTTAATAAAACCTGGCTATCGAATTTGACTTGAAAGGGAATAAAGACAAATTTATTGGGCAGCGGTTTATAAAAATCGTCGTTCTCTGCACGGGCTTTTTTTGAACGGTGAAATTTCCGCGTTACGAGTTCACGCTCATTTACTGGAGTCGACGTATTGGGGGATTGATAAGCTTTATAAAAAGCAATGTCTCGGGGCAGGCTGTTGGCATCATTGACGCCGCTTAAGTCAAATGTGGTGGTATTTGGGAGTAGGCCATTTTCAAAATGTACAACCGGGATATTAAGTTGTTGCGCCAGATGCTTAACCGCAAATTCAGGCAGCCTATGGCCATTCCACAGGGCGATACATTTGGGCTTAGATTGAGTGAGCAGAATATAAAAACGCCGATAGAAACGCCGATACTGGAGTTCATAATAACGCTGAACAATTTTCCACAGCCATTCAGGCGCATCGTATTTGCTACGCTTACGCTGCAATTGAAAGGCGATGCCTTGAGCAATTTCTGCATCGGAAAGTGCCGGCACTTGAGCCGTAAAACGGAATCTCGGTGAAAAATCAACCAGCTTAGTATCAAAGGGCAGCTCACGACTCAGTTGATCAAAGTATTTATACATTGATCCTTTCAGCGAGATAAATAAAATATCCATATTGGGCAACAGCTCAAAGAGCTATCTCCAATGCTCTGAAATCCAGGTCGCCGGCTTAAAGCGCCGATACCATTTGCCACTCACCCCCGCGATCGCCTCATGGGGATCGGGCTTGCCGTGAAACACGATCACTCGGGCATTGTCGGGCACCTGAGTTTCACGGGCGATCAAAAACCAAAACGGCTTGAGGCAATGGCGCTTAAAACTTCTGCACCATTCGTCGGGCCAGTAGACCAATGCCTTTTTTGCCATCAGCGCGGCGGACAGATATTCCTGTTCGTTGCGGTGAGTTTTTTTGATTTGTTGAAAAGACTTTTCGAATTCGTTGAGTATTTCTGGATGGGCGCCCACTTCAAAACGGTAAACCGAGGAGTTGCCGGTGCCATCTTTTTTGATCCAATCTTTGATAATCATTACTTCGCCGGGATAATCAAAAAGATCATCCAAACTGCCAGTGATAATTAAATCGAGATCCAGGCACAGTACTTTGCCTTTAAGGTCATAGAGCGTCTCAGCAAATACTGCCAGTTTGTTCCAGCCCCGTTCTGGACCAGCGAGATCCACCGACAGTTCCGGCAGCGGGAACACTTCGACATTCTCGTGGGTGCCGACGCCATCTTCGGTGAGACAGATAAAGCGAAACGGGCGCGACATATTGCGCGCGACCATGGAGTAGAGTTTGTTGACGTAGTCAGCGGGGTATTTGGTGCCCCACTTCATACACAAAACATTGACGATTTCTTTTTCCATGAGTTCTAATAATTCCCTATTTAAAACTTACTCGGCTACTGGCGCTAACCAGCTCTGGTACTTGTCATTTCTGCCGCGCACTAAATCAAAGTAGGCCGCTTGCAGTTCTGTGGCAATGGGCCCGCGCTTACCTTCACCGATAATACGGCTGTCGTATTCACGGATCGGGACGATCTCGGCGGCGGTTCCCGTAAAGAAGGCTTCGTCGCAGATATACACTTCATCACGAGTGATGCGCTTTTCACGCACTTCAATGCCGCGATCTTTAGCTAACTTAAACACTGTGTCGCGGGTAATGCCGTCGAGACAGGAGGTGAGATCCGGTGTGTAGATAACGCCGTCGCGAACCATAAAGAAGTTCTCGGCACTGCCTTCGGCAACATAGCCTTCCGGGTCGAGCATAATCGCTTCGTCGCAGCCGGAATCCAGTGCTTCGCGCAGGGCTAACATGGAGTTGATATAGTTGCCGCTGGCCTTGGCTTTAACCATGGTGATATTGACATGGTGTCTGGTGTAAGACGAGGTGCGAACCTTGAGGCCGGTCTCGAGAGTTTCTGGAGACATATAGGAAGGCCAGTCCCAGGCGGCAATACCGACGTGAACTTTGAGTCCTTCGGCGCGCAGGCCCATACCTTCTGAACCCATAAACACTAGCGGGCGAATATAGGCGGCATCTAGGTTGTTGACGCGGACCACGTCGCGGTGAGCCTGGCAAATCTCTTCCTGAGTGAAAGGAATCTGCATATGGATAATTTTGGCAGAGTTAAACAGACGTTTAATATGGTCTTCAAGGCGGAAAATACAGGTGCCTGACTTTTCAGTTTCATAGGCGCGAATGCCTTCAAAAACCGCGTTGCCATAGTGCAGAGACGAGGTCAGGAAATGCGTCTGCGCATCTCGCCAATCAACCATCTTGCCATCCATCCAAATAGAACCATCGCGATCCGAAAACGACATTAACCTTTTCCTCTTTTTTACTGATTGCCTTAGCAACAAGTGTTCTTTAATAATTAGCGTTTAAATACCTAGCCCGTAAATACCTAGCCCGTAAATAACTGCTTCCATTCGGCTGTCACCAACTCCCGAGACTGAAGAAACTCTGAGCTAGACACTTCTGCCAACTGATTTTGCAGCTGTAGACGGTGTCCTGCTGAGCGGTATCTTTTGTAAGCATCGATTAGCAAGCCGGATTGTTGCTCGGATATGAGTCCGCA
>CAJQKW010000122.1 GCA_905478975.1 uncultured Pseudomonadales bacterium
CTGCCCGAACGCTTCAACAACCTTAGCAATCATTGCCTGAACTTGCGCTTCATTGGACACATCACAAGCAATAAAGAGGGATTTCACTCCTAGCACCCTAAGTGATTCGGCGGTTTTTTCCCCAAGTCTCTGGCCTCGAGCTGCGATGACTACATTCGCCCCAGCCATCGCCAGTGCTGTTGCGCATGCTCGGCCAATTCCAACTGTACCGCCGGTAACAAGAGCGGTTTTACCTGTTAAATCAAATATCGAAAAATCAACCATAGCCTCCAATCCTTGAATCACATTCAGGAAGTAGACATAGGTCATTCCAAAATTGCTTAGAAAGATCAATCTGTCTATTTAAAGGAGAGCCATAGTAAAAAGTTATATAAATCAATAATATCTATATTTATAAAAAATATTATAACGACCGGCTAAATTTGACCTAACGAAGTCATCGTCAATAACTAGTACTACGCGACTGTATAGAAGAGTAATCAGTTAGTTTTTATGTACTTATTCGATTTTAAAATTGGAGGAATTCCGCAAGTGAAAAAATAGTTTAATGCCTATTAAATTTTCTACGGCAGAATCACCAAGAAAGCAAAAAAACTGATGAGAATACACCTGAGGTGAGTATCGGCTCGGGCCGTATAAGCATTTACACTACTAGAAAATCTTATCACTATGAATAACCCGGAACAGCTTGCAAAGTTTGAACAGCAAATAGATCCTCAGCTTCGTGAACTACTCAGGGCGACACCAGACTTACTCCATGACCTGCCAACGCTACGTGAGATACAGGCACGGGTTAGCGATTATCTAGTCGAATACGGCAACAATTTAAGACATTCTGCCGAGGTGCGGATCTATGATTGGGAGGTACCTCGCACGCAAACCAGTGCGGCGGTGAGGATCCGTTGTTATGAACCAAAGAGTTATGAACCAAAGAGTTATGAACCAAAGAGCGATAAACCCAATAATGATATCCCCCTACCGGTTTTACTATGGATCCATGGCGGCGGATTTATTTCCGGGGATGTGAAATCTAACGACAGTATTTGTGAGAATTTCGTTCTCGAGTGCAATTGCATTGTGGTCTCGGCGGAGTATCGATTGACACCTCAGTACCCCTACCCGGCCGGATTTGATGACTGCTATGCAGTACTCGAATGGCTTGCCAACAGTGGTACTGAAAAGCTAAATATAGATGTCGACAGTATTGCTGTGGGCGGTTCAAGTGTTGGAGGCTGTCTGGCGGCCGGGGTTGCACTCAAAGCCTGCGAGACAGATGGTCCGAAAATCAAGCATCAGCTGTTACTTATCCCGGTGCTGGATGATCGGCATCTGACGCAGTCAAGCCGAGACATAACTGATCATCGGGTGGTCTGGAATCGCGATTTGTCACTGCTCGCCTGGGATGGCTATTTACATGATGTCTTTGGCGAGACGCCGAGCTACGCCGCACCAGCGCGGGCAAAGACCATACCGAAGCTGCCCAGTACATTTATCTCGGTGGAAGAGCAGGATCTATTGCGCGATGAATCCATTGTCTATGCCCAGCGACTGATGCAAGCGGGTGTGACCACAGAGTTACATGTCTACCCGGGAACCTTTCATGGATCATTTATGGATGCACCAGAAGCCGATGTTAGCAAACAGCATATGGCCGATGCATTTAACTCTCTGAAGAAAGCGCTGAGTCAAGATTCGGACAGCGAAGGCGCTGACTGCGGCATACCAAAAGACTGGTATACCGCAACTGACTGAATTCATTAAAAGCTAGATGTCACATTGTTAAACCACCATCGACAACAAGCTTAGTTCCGGTTATATGATGGGCTTCATCCGATGCAAGAAATAACACTGCATTGGCGATATCCTCTACCTCTTGAAATGCACCCTGAGGAATCTCAGCCTGGTACTCTGCCAATAACGCAGCTGAAGAATTAACCGATGTATCCAATCGCCCAACTGTAAGTCGATTAATCATTGCCGTTTTGATAACACCAGGGTGTATTGAATTACAACGAATTTTTGAGCCATCAGTGGCACAATGCATAGCGACTGATTTGGTGATATGACGCACCGCAGCTTTACTTGCTCCATAGGCCATATTATTTGGCGTGGGCTCTAAAGAGCCTATGGAGGATATATTGATAATACTGCCGCCACCGCTTGCTCTGATCAGCGGAATCGCAGAACGACAACCCAAGAATACCCCCTCAACATTGATGCGATGAACCAATTGCCAATCTGCTAGGGTTGCAGTTTCTGGCGTGGACACTGGATTGCCCTCAATCCCGGCATTGTTCACCAGGATATGTAACTTTTTATATTGGTTCTCGACAGTCTCTATCACATGGCTCCATGCGTTTTCGTCACTGACGTCATGGTGGATAAAACTGCAAGCCAGGGCCTTTGCCTCGGCTTCACCACGGGACTTGTCAATATCCGTTATTATCACATGAGCACCGCTTAAAACCAGCGCCTGGGATATACCGAGCCCCAGCCCTGACGCGCCCCCTGTAACCAGTGCCACTTTGTTTTTCAAACTAGGCGAATATAAGGTCATAAAGTCAGTTCCAAATTATTCAGCTACATACTGCGACGGGAATACTTTGCATAGGTCGGTAGACCCACTCGGCGAAATTGATTAAATCAAGAGCTGGAAAGTCAAGAGCGTCCTCGGGCAATCGCCCCATACTCTGCATCATTGCTTCAGGTGTTCCCTCCTGTTCGTAGACCGCGATCATTTGATAGTTTGGTTGTCGTGCACCAGGCCGCTGATAACCGGTTAGCTCCAAACACTGGCCGCTGACAAGTTCAGCAACCTTCAGGGCGTGACGAATATGGCGAGTGCAATACCATTCGCGGAATTCTTGGTCTGTACCCGGTAGCGGATTGGCAAATGCCAGAGTTAGCATTTCTTCTCCGGCGATAGCCGAACGGCCTACTTTTTCACTTATGGGGTAATATAACCAGGTATTTGGAACTCCGGCAGAGGGCTCAGTCTTATACAGCTGTTCTATCTCTTGAATAACCCTCTCTGCCTGTTCAGCACCATCTACTGAGAGTTCGATAATACTCAGATAGTCATCGGGAATATGTTGGTATGCTCCCTCAGTTACATCCACATCGTGTTTCTCATAATGATTGACACTGAGAACGCCCTGTAATTCTGCGAGTCTTGTAGAAAAGGCTTTCTTTGACCAGCTGACAAATTCGCCCTGCTGATCAGCCTTGGAGCTACTGAATAAAAAAATCACGTGACTACGTTGAGTTTTTATTAGTTCCAACGGATTATCTGCACTAGTTTTTAGCGGCTCTATCCTTGACATATTGTTCTCCATTTATTTATTACAATTCATTAAAAATAACTCTGTACTAACTCAGTACAGTCCCACAGTCGACATTAAGCGACTGCCCAGTAATGTTTTTTGCTTTGGGAGAGGCAAAAAAGGCTACTGCACAGCCGATGTCCTGGGCACTAAGTGGACGCTTTAAGATTCTTTCATCAATGATATTTTCTAGCAGTTTTTCACCGTCGGATGAAAAACTATCGGCCATTCTGGTCATTACCCCGCCAGGGCAAACTGCATTGACATTGATATTGTCAGCGCCCAATTTTATCGCAAGTGACTGTGTTAAATTGATCACAGCAGCTTTGGATGCTGAGTAGGCTGGTGTGTCCGCCCATGGGGAGCGACCATTAATTGAGGCTATATTGACAATATTTCCTGTGTGCGCAGATTTAAAGTGCGGTAACAATGCCGTTACCATCCGCCAAATGCCGAAAAGATTAACATCAAAGCATTGATTGAATTGCTCTATGGTCGAGTCAGTTTCAATACTCTCCCTGTGTATACCGGCGTTATTAACCAAGATATCAATCTGCCCAAAATGCCCTATACCTTGACCAACACAGTTAGTAACAGATGTATCATCTGATACATCTAAAGCTAGGGGTAAAACGTCACAGTCTAGTGATCGCATTTCGTCTGCTGTAGCTTGGGCAGCCTTCAAATCGATATCGCCAATGACTACCTGGGCTCCAGCGGCAGCCAACTCAGCGACTATTCCCTTACCTAGGCCCTGAGCACCTCCAGTTACTAGTGCAACCTTAGATTTTAAATCCATTATTACTATTCCGTTGTAAGTTATTCATCCCATTCTAAAATGGCACTCTATAGCCAGACTGTATAGCCAGACTGTATAGCCAGACTGTATAGCCAGACTGTATAGCCAGA
>CAJQKW010000123.1 GCA_905478975.1 uncultured Pseudomonadales bacterium
TCCATCCTGCGAGCCTCCTGAAAACAGAGTTTATGACGAGTTCTCTAAATAAAATGTGATGCATCCCCAAACTATATTGGGCCTCGAAGAGGCCTGCGGTTGATTGTGCGTAAACCTTAAGGAGCTTTATGAGCGACCTCCGGGGTAAATCCCAGTTTTGAATAAAATGCCTTGTACCTGTGGGGCCGGTACATGTTTCAGCTTAGGATTTCGTTGGTAAAGTTATTGGCCTTACCAAAAATAACTAATTGGATATATTATTTGGTTGACAGAAAGCCAAAAATTGGATTATATAGCGACAGGCTTTCGGGCCGAAAATAACAATTGGAATTTCTAAGGGGAAACTAGATGAAAAATCATCACAGCATGATCAGGATGCTAGCCTTGGCTGCAGCCACATTGCCGTTGGCACTGTCGGTTACCGCCCAAGCACAGACTGAAACATTAGAAGAAGTAGTAATAACCGGAATTCGGGGATCTCTTGCAAGTGCGCTTGAAGAAAAGCGATCCACTGCTAATTTAATCGAAATTATTCAGGCAGATGACATCGGTAAGTTACCGGATCAAAACCTGGCTGAAGTACTTGAAAATATCACGGGTGTTCAGATTACACGTACAGCTGGTATCGGTACTGGTGTTCAGATCCGTGGTACTAACGCAAACCGTGTAGAGATCAATGGCATTTCGACTGTAGGCTCTGGCTCTGGTCGTAGCGGTATAGATTTTGAAGATGTGAATGCGTCCATTATCTCTTCTGTTGAAGTGACTAAGGCGTCCGAGGCTAAAACCATTGAAGGTTCTGTAGGTGGTACTATCAACCTGCGAACTATCCGGCCTCTTGAGTTGGAAGAAACTCTGGGGTCTATTCGAGTTCAGGCTGAAGATAGTAGTCTATCTACTGAAGGTTATCTGCCAAGATTCTCTGGCGCTTACGGTGATACCTGGTCCACTGACATGGGTGATTTCGGTTTTGTGATCAGTGGTAGTATTACTGAGCAAGAAGCGGTTTCATTCCGTCCTCGTACTGACCGTGACAACATTGCTACTCCCGCTGGTGCAGACCCATCTGAATTCCTTGGTATCCAGTTCCTGGTTCAAGAGCAAGAGAATGATGACTACGAGACGACTAATGTTGCCACAACCTTTGAGTGGGCGCCTAATGACAACTTAAAGTTTCATTTCGACGCTATTATCAATGAGCAGGAAAGAAGTCGCGATCAGTATAGACTTCAGGCTTCTGGTATAAGCTCTTTGCGTCAGATCAGTATACCTACTGCTTTTGAAACAGTAGACTTCGGCGTAGGCCGTGGCGTAGTCCAGGCTGCACTTGCCGGTGAGCTTGTTCCGGATCTAGCTAATGATGACGATGATCCAAATTTGCGCTTCAGCAGTGAAACTGGTTCACGTATCACTGATAGCGAAATATTTTCGTTTGGTGGTGAGTGGCAGCGCGATAGGCTGACTGCAACCTTTGAAGTTTCGACCACAAAGTCGGATACGTCTAATCCTACTTTAAATACTACAATGAACTTTATTAACCCCAACTGCCCGCTTGATGGCGCCGCTACCGGTGACGCAAGTACGAGCAATGATAACTGTGTACCTTTTATCTATGATTTGTCTGGTGACAGTTTATCGTTTGGTATTAATTTTGATTCAGCGTTCGCTCCATCAGTTGCCGACTTAACCAATCCAGCCAACGTTGTTTTGGATCAGGTTGATGTTGGTCGCAACACGACTAACAATGAAGAAAATGCTTTCCGAGTTGATTTGTCATACGCGCTTGATTGGAACTCTATTACGTCTGTAGATGTCGGCTATCGTTTCAATGAGTCTTCAAGCAGATTTGAAGATATTGATGATCGCATTGGCGGTTTCAGCAAGCTGGAAGACAGCCCAAACGGCGCTCTGTTTTCAGAGCTGTTGGTTAAAGGTCCCACTAATTATGGTGATGCAGATGGTCGAGACCTGTTCATTAGTAATTTCTTGTTGATCGATCCAGATCGCTCATTCTCTGATCCAGACGGTGTTGTTAGTGTTTTGGAAGCTGCTCTTGCAGCACACCGCCTTAACGAGCCAGGAGCTGATGGCGATCTTACTCTGAATCTAGAGTCTGATAAGAACTCGTTCTTTGATGTTGGTGAAGAAACTCAGGCTCTCTATGTGCAAGCTAATTTTGAGCATGGTATCTTCCGCGGTAACCTCGGTTTGCGTTATGTAGATACTACAGTTGATTCAGTGGCGTTTGGCCCTGAAGATGTTAACGGTAACAGGGCATTGCAAACTACTTCTGGTAGTTATGACTTCCTGCTGCCACGCTTGAATCTGGTTGCACAGCCAACTGATGATCTGATTGTGCGTTTAGGTTACGGTACTGATATCCGACGTCCAAACTTTAGCGATCTGAACACTGGCTTTACCTATGATCCAAGTGAAAACGCGGTTGTCTCATTAGGTAATCCTGCTTTGGAACCTGAAGAAGTTGACTCCTTTGATCTGTCGGTTGAGTGGTATTTTGCTCCTTCAGCTATTGCCAGCATCGGCTACTTCACTAAGGATCGTACCAACATCTTTGGTCAGAGCTATGAAGGTGCCCTTCTGGTGTCAGATTCGTCAACTACAGGTGGTTTCGCTCGTGAGACAGATGCTAACTGTCCTGGCGGCGGTATCTACAACCCTGTCGTGGTACCTAATCAGTTAGGTGATCCAAATGTTAACGGTATGTGTGTTGACTTTACACAGCCCGGTAACGACGCCGTAACCACTACTCAATCAGGTATCGAGCTTGCTTTCCAATACGACCTTTCTAGCTATGAAGATCAGCTGGGTTGGGCTTCTGGTTTTGGTGTGATCGCTAACTACACCACTCAGGAATTCAAAGGTGGTTCAGCAGCTGACACCACTTCAGGTCGCGGCCTTACCGTACTTGGTGATGTAACTATTCCACGTGGTCTACTTGATTTTTCTGAAGACGCTTATAACTTCACTGTTTTCTATGAGAAACATGGTATTTCAGCTCGAGTACGTTACACATGGCGCGAAGAGTTCCGCACTAATGATTTCGCGGGCGGCGCTAACACCAGCGGCAGCAGTACCTTCAGCTTCCCAGTTGTAACTGCTGATCGTGGCCAGCTAAATGCCAGCATCAACTATGATGTGAATGACAACTTGAGTGTTGGTGTTGAAGCGGTAAATCTTACCGAATCAGGCATCGTGCAAAATTGTGTAACTGGAACTGGTCCTACATGTTTCGTAGGCCTTCCTGATCGTAGAGTAACTTTAGGTGCTAGCTATCGCTTCTAATTAACGAGCGTTAGTCATCTAGAAGCAAGGGGTGCCAGAGTTTTACTTTGGCGCCCCTTTTTTTATTTTGCGACCAGGCATAAGTTGATGCTCTGAATCAGGCTGTGTTGCCTAAACTACACTCCAGATTAAAAATTTAAATGGGTTGGCATAACTTTTAATCAACTCCAATTCGAAGGAAAAATCATGCGTGAATCTTGGCGATGGTTTGGGCCCAATGACCCGGTGACCATCAGTGATATTAGGCAGACCGGCGCCACGGATGTGGTGAGTGCATTACACGGCATTCCTACTGGTGAGATCTGGCCGATTGAGGCGATAAGAACACATCAGAGATTTATAGAGTCCTCTGAGCCAGGCGCGGCGAGCTTGGCCTGGACAGTGGTGGAAAGTATCCCAGTTCATGAGGATATCAAGTTGGCGCGGCATGGCTATGAGACCTATGTGGATAACTGGATAGCGTCTATGGAAAATTTGGCCGCATGCGGTATCAAAACTATCTGCTATAACTTTATGCCGGTCATTGATTGGACCCGTACGGACCTTAAATTCCAACTTCCAAGTGGCGCCTATTCACTGCGCTTTGATCAGCATAAATTTGCCGCTTTCGATCTGTATATTCTGCAGCGCGCTAACGCCCAAAAAGAGTACAGCGAAGAGGAAATCCTCGAGGCTAAAAATGCCTTTGAGTTGATGCCTGAGGCTGAACGGCAACAGCTAACCAACAATATTATCGCCGGGTTGCCCGGCAAGATGACCGAGGCTTACGGGCTTGAAGATTTCCGAGCAATGCTGGCCAACTACAGCCAGACAACCGCGGGTATTCTGCGTATTCGCTTAATCTCATTTCTCAGCAAGGTACTGCCGAGAGCTGAAGTTCTCGGCGTTAAGCTGGCGATCCATCCCGATGATCCGCCACGAGATATGCTTGGCTTACCGCGAATTATCTGTACGGCAAGTGATCTTGAGTTGCTATTTAGTGCGCTACCCAGTCCATCCAATGGCATGACTCTCTGCGTGGGTACCTATGGCAGTCGGCCGGACAATGACCTTCCGGAGATGGCGCGAAGGTTTGGCCCGCGTATCCATTTCTCTCACCTACGTGGTGTCTGTCTAGATCCTAAAGAGCCGCGCTCATTTTACGAAGCCAGCCATCTAGACAGTGATGTGGATATGGTCGGGATAATTAATGAACTGCTCAACGAAGAGCAGCGACGCAGACAAAATGGATCTGAAGAGGCTGAGATTTTTATTCGTCCCGATCACGGGCATCAGATGATGGATGATATAAACAAAACAGTGAACCCGGGGTATTCCGGAATAGGGCGCCTAAAAGGTCTGGCGGAAGTGCGCGGAGTTATCCGCGCGCTGTCTGCGCAGAATAGGAAGAAATTACAATGACCAATACATCTGATACCGGTTCCCAAGCACCGACTTCTCTGCGCCAAAAGTTCTTTTCCGGGCTGGCTCTGATTCTTCCGGGAATCTTTTTGCTCGGCTTCAATATTGGCACTGGCAGTGTGACGGCTATGGCCAAGGCAGGTGCAGATTACGGTATGTCTCTGCTGTGGACGATTGTTGCATCCTGTTTGTGCACGTTTTTTATGATCAATCAGTATGGTCGCTACACTCTGATAACCGGTGAAACGGCACTGGAAGCATTCCGCAAACACATTCATCCCACAGTAGGTATCTTTTTCATTGTTGCCCTAACTGCAGGTGTTTGCGGCAGTGTGATGGGAGTTATGGGGATTGTTGCGGAGATTTGTTATGAGTGGTCTAAATCTCTAGTGGATGGTGGTATTTCGCCAATTTACTTTGCGAGCTTCTTTGTCACTTTGGTTTACTTTATTTTTTGGAATGGCAGAACCCAGTTTTTCGAGCGTAGTCTGGCGGTGATTGTTGCGATTATGGCCGCCTGTTTTTTGCTTAATTTCTTTCTTATGATGCCGCCACCGATTGATATAATTAAGGGGTTAGTACCCAGTATCCCAAAGCTCTCAGGTGATGCAGATAAAGGCGCGTTTCTTGTCATCGCTTCGATGGTCGGCACTACAGTATTTTCCGGCTTGTTTATTATTCGCACCACCCTCGTAAAAGAGGCTGGCTGGGCCTTGGTTGATTATAAAAAACAGCGCAACGACGCCGCTTTTTCGGTGATATTAATGTTTGTTATCAGCGCAGCAATCATGGCCGCTGCTGCGGGCACCTTACATGTTGGGGGGGTCGAGCTTTCAAAGGCATCTCAAATGGTGGCGTTGCTGGAGCCGCTTGCTGGGCCTATGGCGGCCTCGATATTTGCCTTTGGGCTTATTGCTGCGGGGGTGTCTTCTCAAATCCCCAACGTGCTAATGCTGCCCTGGCTGTTATGCGACTATACAGGCGCCGAACGCAACATGACTCTAAGCCGATATCGACTATTGGTACTTCTGATTTCCCTGCTTGGTCTAGTTGTTCCCATCTTTGAAGCCAGGCCGGTATTGGTCATGATTATTTCTCAAGCCTTTAATGCTGTAATTCTCCCGGCCACGGTTGCCTGTATTTTCTATCTCAGTAACCGAAAAGATCTTATGCAAAGTTATAAAAGTGGCCTGATGGCAAACAGCTTTTTTGGCGTGATTTTTCTCTTTGCCATATTCACATCTATAGTTGGAATCAGGGGGCTTTGGCAAATGATATAAGTGGGCGACTGAAGCAGGCCCAGATTAGATATGTACAGGTGCAAGCGTTTTTCTAGGTTAAGTAGGTTAAGGGTCCAAGTCAATTGCCCTACATTGAGCATTGTCTTACCAATTTCTATGTGCTGTAATACACATTAAGGTTGTAAGTTGGCAAAGAAGCTGATGTACGAAAATACGAGTGAATAGAGGCTAATGAGTAATTTGAACAAGCGTTTATATCGACAAATCGCGGACAAAATATTGCTATTGATTGAGTCTGGCGAATACCCTGTCGGCAGTCGGCTGCCGTCCGAGCGAGAATTAGCCGAGCGATTTTTGGTGAGTCGGCCGACTATTCGTGAGGCAGTAATTGCACTTGAAGCCAAAGGTCGAGTGACGGTTAAAACCGGTTCTGGCGTCTATGTCTTAGAGCCTGGCGCAGAGTTTGGTGGGCTAGCTGGGTTGGCAAAATCCGTCAGTCCGTTTGAGTTGATTGAGTCCCGAGTATTTATTGAAGGTGAAGCTGCCGCTCTGGCCGCAGTTTTAATCACAGAATCTCAGCTGACAGAGTTAGGGAAAGCCCTTGAAGATATGGCTCTGGAAAATATTGAAGGGGATCCTGTTTCAATAGTCGCTGATCGAAAGTTCCACTCAATTATTTCTGAAGCCACTAATAACCGCGTTCTGTCGCTGATGATTTCTCAGCTCTGGGATGTTCAGGAAGAGCTCGACAATATTCGCTTGGCGCACCAAGCGGTCTGTATGAAAGACGATGCTCAGCGCCTGGCAGAACACAGGGCCATATTCGATGCCATGGTAGAGAAGGATTCGAATAAGGCACGGATTGCAATGCGCAATCATTTCTCGCGCATGTTAACGGCCTTGCATGAAACCATTGAGCAAGAGGCTGTTTCAGAAGTGCAGCGCAAGGTCTCTAAAATGCGTGAACGCTTTCCGGTAGGGCGCATGGATCTATAGTGGACCTGCTTTGCCTGGCTACGATGTAAGGCCACTTTAGAATGGTTCTTTTTTCATTGCCGGGTTTGTTTTTTGACTCCAATAATGCCCTGTTTTACCTCTAAGCTACGTTCACTATCTCGGTTCGCAACTTCGTCGCCAGTCTCCCCTCCCTTTAAGTATCCCTCATGCCGCCTTTAGTTAAGTTGGCGATGCAGGCCTGCGTCCCAAGAATTTAAATACTATCCAATATTAATAATTGGTAATACATTATTGTTTGACAAGTTGATCCTATAAGGGTACATTTTGGTCTATATCTAAGGCCTCAAAGCTGGCTCAGCACGCCAATCGGCCTGAGTTTCTAGTTCGTTGCCAGATCAACGTTTTCTGATAATTTAACTGATGCGAATAATATGCAGCCAATCGTTACTCTTCGACAATTTAAGCTATCTCTCTCGTTGATATTGGCGTTGGGCATATCTGCCTGCGCGCCAATTACGCCAGGTGAAATAACAGTTAAAGATCAGGCAGAGTTTGAGCAGGCCGTCGCCAATGCTAAGCCGGGTGATGTTATCAAGCTCGCCAATGGCACTTGGAAAGATTTTGAAATACTGTTCACGGGAACCGGTGAAGCAGATCGGCCTATACGTTTAACCGCTGAGACAAAGGGCAGGGTGTTTATCACCGGGCAATCTAACCTCAGTCTGGCTGGCGAGTATCTCGAAGTGTCAGGGCTCATTTTCAAAGATGGCTATACGCCAACTCTTCAGGTTGTCAGCTTTCGTCGCAACAAAGAGCATCTAGCTAATCACTCGCGAGTGACTGAAGTGGTTATTGATAACTTTAGCAATCCAGAGCGCTTCGAAGCGGACTACTGGGTCGCCATGTACGGTAGACATAATCGCTTTGACCACAATCATCTGGAAGGCAAGCGCAACAAAGGTGTGACCATGGCGGTTCGGCTCGATTCCGAAGCGAGCCAGGAAAACCACCACCGCATAGATCACAACTATTTTGGCCCTAGACCTGTTCTGGGATCAAATGGTGGTGAAACATTGCGTATTGGCACCAGTCACTATTCCCTCTCCGATTCTTTTACGCTGGTAGAAAACAACTACTTTGATCGCTGTGATGGTGAAGTAGAAATAGTTTCTGTTAAGTCTGGTAGTAATCAGGTGCGAGGCAATCTGTTCTTTGAATCCAAAGGCACATTGACCCTGCGCCACGGCGATAACAATATCGTCGAAGAGAATGTCTTCTTAGGCGGTCAAGTTGATCACACTGGTGGCATTCGGGTCATCAATAAGGGCCAGATTATTCGCAATAATTACCTAGAGGGCTTAACCGGTTACCGGTTTGGCGGCTCACTTGTGGTTATGAATGGCGTGCCTAATTCCTCTATCAATCGCTACCACCAGGTGGTTAATGCTCAGATTGAAAACAACAGCATGATAAACAACGAGCATATTCAGCTGGCTGCTGGCAGTGATGCCGAGCGTTCGGCGACACCGGTTGACAGTCAGTTCGCGAGTAACTTGATCGTTAATGATAATGGCCGTGACACATTTACATTGTATGACGATGTCAGTGGTATTCGCTTTGCCGACAATGTGCTGAACAATGTTGAGAGCCCGCAGCTTGCTGAGGGCTTTAGCAATCAAGCGGTGACTCTAACAAGAGCCGCCAATGGACTGCTTTATCCCGAGTCCCCTGGCCTAAACGACGTAGGTGCCAAACAAGATCTCGTGGTGTTGAATAAAGATGACACTGGTGTCTCTTGGTATCCGAAATCAGATGCATCTATACGATTTGATATCGGGCGCACCATCGACGTTACGGCGGCCCCTGGGGACTTGCAGCAAGCGATTGATCTAGCAGAGTCCGGCGACATTATCCGTCTCGCTGCAGGGGATTATCTGCTGAGCAAAGTAATACACATCGATAAACCTCTCACGCTGTTGGGTGACAATCGACCTAAGGTTGAGTTTGAGCGTTCTACATTGTTCGAGATTGCCGATGGTGGCAGCTTAAAGCTGAGTGGCCTGGTGATCTCCGGCGCTCGTTCACCGGACAATGTGGGTAATTCCGTTATTCGTACCAGCCCTTACTCGATGCTGATCAACTACCAGATCAAGGTGGAGAATTCCGAGTTTATACAGCTTGATGTTAACCGCCATTTCAACTTTCTAAATGTTGCCAAGAGCACTATGGCAGACAGTGTCGTCATTCTCGACTCCCACTTCAGCGACGTCAGTGGCGCCATACTGGCGATGGATAAGGAAGCCGATGATTACGGCATTTTTAACGTGGATTACGTGGTAATCAAGAATTCCAGCTTTACCAACGTGCAGGGTGCGCTTGCTAGCCTGTATCGCGGCGGAACGGATGAAAGTACCTTTGGGCCGCATTTTACCCTCACCAATTCCGAGCTAACCAATGTGGGTACAGGCAGTAAAAACAAATCTAAAGCGTCGATTTATTTGCACGGCGTGCAGGTAACAACCATTGAAAATAACCGCTTCTCGAATACCCCTGCGATCAAGATAGAACATACCGTCGGTGAGCCGGTGACGCGAATTGTTAAAAATAGCCTAACAGCAACTCCCTTGCCCGCAGTGAGAGAGCTACACAGTCAGGCGGAAAACAGTGCTGTGATTACAGATAATATTATTAGATAGGCGCTGCTCAGGGCAGATAAATAAACCCGTTTAGTAACAATACCGAGACCAGGATTTGGAGAAATAAAACATGCAAACAGCACCTTTTCTATTTGGAGAAGAGTTATTAACCGAACCTGTTGCTCCAGGTGTTACAAGAAAAATCATGGGCTTCAACAATCAGATCATGATGGTTAAGGTCTATTTTGACGAGGGCAGTGAAGGCTATGTTCATAGTCATTTTCACTCCCAGGTTGCCTATGTTGAACGCGGTGAATTCGATGTCACAGTGGGCGACGAAACGAAAACGCTGGTAGCCGGGGACTGTTTCTTTATGCAGCCCAATATCAGCCATGGTGCTATTTGCAAGAAAGCCGGCGTCTTGATAGATGTGTTTAGCCCAATGAGAGAAGACTTTCTAGAGGGGAATAATAAATGAAAATAAGTAACCTTCGGTGGTGGGTAATTGCCTTAATTGCACTTGCCACAGTAATTAATTATATAGATCGCCAAGCTCTAGTTGTACTTTGGCCAAGTATTGCGGCTGACCTCTATCCAGATAAATCTGCCGATCAGCATAAAGAGATCTATGCCTTTCTCTCGGTTGTCTTTATTTTCTCCTACGCCTTTGGTCAGGCTATCTTTGGCAAAATATTTGATTGGATCGGTACTCGTCTAGGCTTTGCCCTGTCGATTAGTGTTTGGTCTATCGCCACCATAATGCATGCTTTCGCCAAGGGCGTTGTCACCTTTAGTATTTTCCGCAGCCTGTTGGGTCTGGCTGAGGCAGGTAACTGGCCCGGTGCAACCAAGGGCAACGCTGAATGGTTCCCAACTAAGGAGCGCGCCTTAGCTCAGGGTATATTTAACTCAGGTGCTGCCGTAGGCGGCCTAATATCCATCCCATTGATTGGTACCCTGGCGGTCTACTTCAGCTGGCAAGCCATTTTTGTCCTGATTGGTGTGCTGGGTCTTCTATGGCTTATTCCCTGGATGATTTTGGTGAAAGCGCCACCTAAAAATCACCCATGGATTACTGATGAAGAGCGGGAATACATCCTCAGTGGTCAGCAGAACCAGAGTGTCACTCTCGACAATGAAAGTGACGAGGGCTACAACCCACCCACAGCTGAGCTGCTTTCACGCAAGCAGAGCTGGGGCGTGATTATTGCTTCCGCCTGTATTGATCCTATCTGGTGGCTGTTTATTTTCTGGATCCCGATCTACCTATTCGAAGTTTACGGCATGGATGTTAAGCAAGTTGCTCTCTATGGCTGGGTTCCCTATATGGGGGCAATGCTGGGTGCCTTCTTTGGTGGTCTGTTGGCGCAAAATAGATTTAAGGCAGGCTGGTCCACTGATCACACTCGGAAGTTGGTTATCACCTTAGGCTGCCTGACTATGCTTCCAGCGCTTCTGGCTATGTCAAATCCGGGCACGCCGATTGTGGCAGTTCTATTGATGGCTGTGATTCTATTTGGCTTTCAGACAGCCATTGGCAATGTTCAGACGCTGCCCAGTGATTTCTTTGGCGGCAAAACCGTGGGAACTCTGGCTGGCTTTTCTGGGATGGCCGCTAAGCTCGGCGCTGTGGGTTTGACCTCACTGGTACCTATGCTCACCTCCGGCGGCAACTATACCCCAGCATTTTTGATCGGTGCTGGCTTGGCTGTATCGGCGCTAGCTAGCATCTGGATTCTCTGTCCCAAAATTGAACCGCTGAGCCCAAGGGCGTAAGCGCTAAGACGCAATAAAAAATATTAAACGAACTTAAACATAATAAATTTATAGGAAGGATGAAATGACAACTCCTGTCATCGGTTTTAT
This sequence comes from uncultured Pseudomonadales bacterium, assembly GCA_905478975.1. Taxonomy (GTDB): domain Bacteria; phylum Pseudomonadota; class Gammaproteobacteria; order Pseudomonadales; family Porticoccaceae; genus HTCC2207. Next base: position 11,405 of record CAJQKW010000123.1, read on the forward strand.
CGGTCTGGGCCTTATGGGCGGCAATATGGTCGAAAACTTACAAAAAAGAAACTTTAAACCAATCGTCATGGACCTCGACAAGGAGATCGTGGCATCAGTTGTAGCCCGCGGTGGTTCCGAGGCGTCCTCTGCTGCAGAGTTAGCCGCGGCATGCGATATTATTATGCTGTGCCTTACGACCTCTACTGTGGTTGAAAAGGTTATGTATGGCGAAGATGGCATACTGGCTGGTATCAAAGAAGGTGCCGTGGTGATTGATTTTGGAACCTCGATTCCGGCATCGACCCGTAAGATCGGAGCCGACCTTGCAACCAAAGGTGCAGGCATGGTTGACGCTGCATTGGGTCGCACACCAGCTCACGCCCTTGATGGTCTGCTTAATATCATGGCAGCTGGCGATCAAGCGACTTTTGATAAGATTAAGCCGATCCTCGAGATGCAAGGTGAGAATATCTTTTACATGGGCGCGCTTGGCGCCGGCCATACCACCAAATTGATTAATAACTTTATGGGTATGACAAGTGTTTGTGCTATGTCTCAAGCGTTTGCAGTGGCCGAAAGTGCCGGTGTCGATCGGCAACAGCTCTTCGATATTATGTCGACTGGCCCCTCTACTTCGCCATTTATGAAATTCTGTAAGAATTATGCCGTGGACGGTGTCAGTGATTTAGGTTTCTCTATTGCTAATGCGAACAAAGATCTGGCCTATTTCCTAGAAATGGTTGAAGGCTTGGGAACTAGATCTCAAATAGCTGAGGGCACCTCCGCAAATCTCCAGGCCGCCTTTGATGCCGGTATGGGTAATGGCAATGTTCCTGAAGTATTTGATTATTTCCGTACGCTCGAAAAGTAATTTGCCGTGGTTAGATAGGCAGGTGCAGGTTAATAAAATTGATATAGATAGAGTAAAAGTAATATGAAACATCAGAACAAAGTTGCAGTCGTGACCGGTGGCGTAAGAGATATTGGCAGAGCCATATCGCTTAAGTTGGCTGCAGAGGGTGCTAAGGTCGTGGTTAACTATCATGGTAGTCATGATCTGGCCCAGCAAACGTTAAACGACATTGAGTCCGCTGGTGGTCAGGCCATTTTATACAAAGGTGATATGACCTCGCCCGCTGATGTTGAAGGTTTGATTGCTAAAACTATAGAAGCCTTTGGCTCCAGTATTGATATTTTGGTTAACGTGGCCGGAGGCTTGGTTGCACGGAAAACAATCGAAGAAATGGATCTTGAGTTTTTTAATTATGTTATGCAGCTGAACATAAGTTCTACCTTTTTGGTGACCAAAGCGGTTGTTCCCTACATGTCTGAAGGCGCCTCTATCGTCAACTTCGCCTCACAGGCTGGCCGTGATGGCGGTGGCCCCGGTGCCAGTGCCTACGCAACCTCAAAGGGGGCGGTCATGACATTTACGCGCTCCATGGCAAAGGAATTGGGCCCCAAGGGTATCCGTGTTAATTCTCTCTGCTGCGGCATGATCAGCACAACATTCCATGACACATTCAGTAAACCTGAAGGGCGAAAAGCCACAGCAGGGAACACACCACTACGTCGTGAGGGTGCGCCTAATGAAGTGGCTGATACAGTGAGCTTCTTAGCCTCTAGTGATGCTGCATTCGTCAGTGGAATAAATATGGATGTTAACGGCGGCTTGGTATTTTCTTAAGCGTATTCGTTAAGGCTTCTTAGGCGTGGATTAGACTCTATGAAAAATAAGGTCGCTGTGATTGGCGAATGTATGTTGGAAGTCAGCAGTATGGGGGCGGGCAGAGCCCAGTCCTTACTACTCGCAGGGCTTTCATTTGGTGGAGATACTCTCAACACCGCTATATATCTTGCTCGCCTGGGCGCTGACGTCGATTACGTCTCTGCGCTTGGGGACGACAACATGAGTTCGTGGATGTTGGACCAATGGCGTGCCGAAGGCGTTGGCTGTAATCTGGTGACTAGACAGCAGAACGCGGTTCCCGGTCTGTACATGATTCAGATTGATGAACATGGCGAGCGCTCATTTCTCTACTGGCGTGATAATTCTCCCGCTACCCATATGTTTGATAATGCCGTTGCAGCAGAAGAAATATTTGAAAAACTGTTTGCCTACCAATATATCTATTTGTCGGGAATCAGTCTTGCTATTTACACTGAAGCTGCCCGTCACCGTCTCTTTGACTTTCTCAAACGGTATCGCGCCAAGGGTGGAGATGTCATATTTGATGGCAACTACCGTCCGCGTCTCTGGGCCAGTCCCGAGGTTGCTCGCGATGCCTATGAAAAGATGTACTGCCTTGCTGATTTAGTGCTGCCAACCGATGAGGATGAGGCCCAGCTGTTTGGTCTCGAGACCCCAGAAGAAGTTGTGGCGCGACTAAGATCCTTTGGGGTCTCAGATGTTGTGCTTAAGATGGGCGAGAAAGGTTGTTTGGTTGGTACCGATTCGGGAGTGGATGCAGTGCCCGCAGAAGTGGTTAAGGTTGTGGATACCACTGCTGCCGGTGATTCATTTAATGCTGGCTTTATGGCATCGAGATTTCAAGGGCAAGATATGATTGCCGCCTGTGGGGTTGCAAATCGACTGGCGTCAGTGGTGATTCAGCATCGCGGCGCAATTATTCCCCTCGAAACTATGCCCGAAACTAGGCCTGTCTAAAATTTTGTGATACCTAGAAAAACTGTTGTTTGGAGTACTAATGAAATTAATCAAAGTAAAAGTCGTGCTGCTTACGTTACTGGTGCTGATTATTCCAATTGAGTTGCAGGCAAGAGAGCACCCGGTACTGATTCTGACTAAAGCGGGTGTTGAGGAAATCAGAAAGACCCTTGGGCAGGTACCTTTGTTTGACTCTTCTGTTGAAAAAACAAAACAGGAGGTAGATATTGAAATTGCCATGGGCATAGATACGCCTATACCTACAGATTATTCAGGTGGCTATACCCATGAAAGACACAAGAAAAATTTCGTAATCGCTCAGCAAGCGGGTGCCCTGTATCAAATTCTGGAAGATGAAAAATATGCTGAGTATGTTCGGGACATGCTGTTCCAGTACGAAGCTATGTATAAAGACTTGCCCGTACATCCCAAACCTCGATCCTATGCTCGAGGAAAATTATTTTGGCAATGTCTGAATGATAGCAATTGGTTGCTGTATATGGCTCAGGCTTATGACTCCATCTACAGTTTTCTTTCTGAGGAAGAGCGACAAAAACTCAATCAGAATCTATTTCGACCCTTTGCTGATTTTATCTCTATCGGCAATCCACAATTTTACAATCGTATACACAATCACAGTACCTGGGGCAATGCAGCTGTAGGAATGATCGGCCTAGTTATGGACGATCAAGAACTGATCGATCGCGCTCTGTACGGTATTGTTGACGATGGTCTTGCCCTTGGGCTCAAGGACAATGATGGCGGTTTTATTAAAGTTGCAGGGCAAAAGACCGGTTTCTTGGCCAATCTTGAACAGCCCTTTTCGCCGGATGGCTATTACACCGAAGGTCCTTACTACCAGCGCTATGCCATGTATCCGTTTTTGGTTTTTGCCCTGGCAATGAATAATGTCAAACCTGAGCTTAAGGTTTTTCAGCATAAGGACGGGGTATTGCTCAAGGCTGTAGATGCACTGCTTAATCTCTCCGATGCTGAGGGAAATTTCTTTCCGCTCAATGACGCCCAAAAAGGTATGTCTTACTATTCCGCCAGTTTGGTGACTGCAGTTGATATGGCTTATTTCTATGGCGGCCAGAATCCCCAGTTACTCAGTGTTGCTGAAAAGCAGAATGAAGTGCTTTTAGATCAGACTGGGCTCTCTGTTGCCATAGGCATTCGCGATGGCAAAAGCGAGCCTTTCATTAAGCAATCGGTCAATTTGACTGATGGCTCTGATGGTACTGAGGGCGGCGTAGCTGTATTGCGTTATGGTGATGAAGACCTCTCACTGGTGTTCAAATATGCAGCTCAGGGCTTGAGTCACGGTCACTACGACAAGTTGTCATTTTCATTGTATGACCGAGCTGATGAGATCATTCAGGATTATGGTCTGGTACGTTTTGTCAATATAGGCCAGAAGGGCGGCGGTAATTACCTGAAAGAAAATCACAGCTGGGCCAAGCAGACTATAGCCCACAACAGCCTTACCCAAGATCAGACATCCCATTTTAAAGGGAAATATGAGATCGGCAGTCAGCATCATTCGGAGCTGCACTTCTTCGATGACTCGAGAGCCGATATTCAGGTAGTCAGTGCGCGAGAGGCGAATGCCTATCCGGGAACCGAAATGCATCGCACCATGGCGATCATCAAGCCTGAAAATTTTGCCACGCCCTTAGTGCTCGACATTATGAAGGTGGCATCAGACGCTAAACATCAGTATGACCTGCCATTTTATTTTATGGGACAGGTTCTGCAGGCCAACTTTGACTATGAGATCCCATCCAGCTTGACCCCATTGGGAGATTCTGACGGTTACCAGCATCTGTATTTAGAGGGCAAAGGTAAGCCAGCGTCAGACAGTACCCAGTTCAATTGGCTAGTTGAAGGCAAGTTTTATACCCTGACAGCAGTTACCAATGTTACCGACGAATTGCTCTTTGCCAGAGTGGGAGCTCAGGATCCCGAGTTCAATTTGCGCCGCGATGCCGCGTTAATTTTCCGTAGAAAAGACGCCGGCGACAGCCTTTTTGTCTCGGTGATCGAACCCCATGGACGCTATAGCCCAGTTTCTGAATTGTCAGTAAACCCAAAGAGTAATATTGCTGCACTCAAAGTGGCATTCGATACTGAGGCTTATACCGCGGTTGTTATCGAGACCTTGAATAATAAGTCGAGTCTATTTATTGTCGCAAACAGAGACGCAGCAACCTATACAAAGCACCATCTAAAGATTGCCGGCAAGCACCACAATTGGCAGGGGCCTTATCATCTTGAGATGATAAGGTAGCTGATATCCATGGCCGGGGTTTATCGCCTTATGCCGGTAACCCAGTTTGCGTCTGCTACTGGATAAGTCAAAGCTAGCTTATATTGGTAAGACCAATGCAATCTTATTGTCCACTTTATAGCCATAGAGTTGCCTCTAGATTTTGATCCAAATTCCCGCTGATTAAGTGTTTATCGCCTATGGCGACTTTCCTGTGCCCATGCCTGAATCATAAAAAATTCAGGTTAGGCGATCCAAGTTAGGGCTATCTGCGCCCCTACATAGCATGTCTTTTAAGCTCTCTGGCGTTTTAGGATGCTCAGTCACACTAATGCCGCGGTTAGTTTATGTTGAGGCTATCCAAAAGCGGGTATTGGTAAGGCCAATATGGTTGACATCTTGGCTGTAATCTGTGATTGTTGCCTCAGTTATTAAAATTACGAGGGGAATAATAATAATGAATAATAAGATGAAGAGGCTGTTTGCTGGTCGCCAGCGTGCGTTTGAATTGACAGCGCTTTTGGGAGTTGCGGCTATAGCTGCTTCTTTGCCGAGTTTTTCATATGCGCAGGAAGCCCAATCCGGCATTGATGAGGTCGTAGTTACTGGATCCCGTGAGACTATCCGCAATTCAATTGCTGCCAAGCGTCAGTCCGATACAGTTTTTGATGCGCTTTCCGCAGCGGAAATCGGTGAGCTACCAGCTCTCTCCATTGGTGAAGCCCTTGAAAACCTTACCGGCGCCTCGTCTCACCGAGAGCAGGGTGGTGCCACAGAAATTTCAATTCGCGGCTTGGGGCCTTTCCTAGGTTCGACCGTTATGAATGGTCGAGAAGCGACCAATGGTAGTGGTGACCGTTCTGTTAACTTCAGCCAGTTCCCATCAGAGTTGTTTAATAAAATCGGTATTTATAAGACTCAAGAAGCTAGCTTTATTGAGGGCGGTGTATCCGGTCAAATTGCGCTTGATACCCTTCGTCCCCTTGATTACGGCAAGCGTCGAGCTCAAATCGCGGTCAAAGGGGGTTACAACCCGAACAACGCGAATATAGATCCCAATGCGGGCGATATTAAATATAGAACCACATTTAGCTTTATAGATCAGTTCGAAACAGAATCTTTAGGTAGCATTGGTGTGTCTCTGGGCTTGCAAAAAAACGATGCAACCAACCCTGAAGCTGAGTACCGGTCGACGAGTAATTTTGGTACCTGTTTAAATGATCCGACCCTCGCAGTGGGCATGTCGCGAACCAGTTCGGGTAACTGTAATTCGGGTAGCTCTGAGGTTCAGACTGAGGTGTTTACGGGAACACCCTATGTATTTACCTCCAGTTCTCGCCGCTTTCGTCACAACACCACCGATGACGCTCGCGACTCAGTGTTTGCTGCAGTGCAGTGGCAGCCCAATGACAAGCTCGATATAAATCTCGATATTCAGCAGGCAGACCGTACCTTTACCGAGGAGCGTAACGATTTGGTGTTTGCCGAGATGCGTCGGGTTTCGGCTGGAAATGTTGATGACTACTACAACACAATGGCTGACGATAATTTTCAGACTAACGGGGCGGCAATCACTCAGTTCAGAAATGCGGGCCGGGTGGAGTCCAACTCCGAGTACATGGAGCGAATTGAAGAATATGATGGCGCGGGTTTGACCTTTGATTATGCCTATAGCGACCGTTTATCACTGTCGTTCGATGTGTCTAAGTCTAAAACCGAGCGTCGAGAAAATATTTGGGGTGTTCGTCTTCAGTCTGAATCCACCAATATTGGTAATGTTGCGCGGATCAACGCAGATGGAAGCAGTTCGACAGACCGGCCTTTTGCCATTCATGATATGAGCTATACGGATGCCGATGTAGGGCTAGTCACCGTCGAAAATTTTGATGTTACTAATCATGATATTTTTGCTGACAGTGCGCGCACAAGAATTGATTTAAACGCATCACGTGATCATGAAATTAACTCCTATCGCAGTGACTTCGAGTTTCTGACAACAGATTGGGATGCAATTACCAGTATTGAGGGCGGCGTGCGCTACTCACAGATGGAATTTACGTCGTTCCCACGAACCCGGGTCGAGCAAACTCACAGTGATGAGGCTCTGGACCTTGCAAACGTGGCCTGTCGAGTTGATTTTCCAGAGACTGATTTCCTCTCTGAGTCATCCAATGACAATAACCTGATCACCAATATAGATTCGAATGGCAATGTTATCGCGCAGGGTACAGGCAGCAGTTTCGCCGCTTTCGACACCCTCTGCTTGGTCGATGAACTCTATGCTACAACCACACCAGGTGAGGCGGCGCCGGGCACTCCAGAGCCTACCTTGGATAATATCTCGAACTTAAATGTGACCGAAGACAGTTTGGCCGCCTATGTGCAGTTCAACTACGAAACCACATGGGGCGACTATCCTGTGCGCGGTAACTTTGGTTTGCGGGTAGTGCAGACTGAGGTTGAGTCAATTGGATACCGAAATGAATTTACCCTTGTTGACGCCGACCTTTTGGACCCAACTAACTCAGTCTATCTAGAGGCTGTTCCAGGTAGCCTGACGACTCAAACTGGTGGCAATAGCTACACTGAATTCCTGCCCAGCTTTAACCTGGTGGCAGATATTAGCGACCAGACACTGTTTCGTTTCGGTGCTTATCGAGGAATGTCTCGTCCAGATCCAGATGCGATGGGTTATGGCAGAAGTTTGAATATTGATTCTGATGGTGAGGAAACCTCTCTGAGCGATTTCACCGGCCGAGCAACTGCTCTGGGTAATCCCCGATTACAGCCAATGATGTCGGTGAATTTTGATGCTGCGCTCGAGCACTATATGAATGACGACACTATGTTGGCCTTTGGTGTTTATACCAAGAGCTTCCAAGGCGGCTTTGGTGTTACTCAGCAAACAGAGGACTTTGTGATCGACGGTGAAATTTTTCCTGCCTTGGTATCTACCAGTCAAACCAGCGATGAGACGTCGACCATTAGGGGCCTTGAAATCACCGCGACACATAACTTTGATTATCTTCCCGGCTATTTGAGTGGGTTGGGCTTCAAGTTGAGCTACAACCAAGCTACCTCTGATTTTGAGTTTGAAGATGTACGCATGGGCAATCTGGAAGTCATAGATGGATCCGGTAATGTCGTTCAACAGACTGGCATTATTCCTCCCAGTGAACTGTTCGGCTTCTCCGAGCGCGTAAGTTCAGCGCAGCTTTATTACCAGATTGGTGATTTAGATCTGTCGCTTATCAATAAGAAGCGCAGCGAATACTTTCAGCAGTTCATAAGCTCTCCAGGCACCATCAGACTGATCGACGCTGCCAATGTCTGGGAGTTTAAGGCGCGCTATAAGTTGATGTCGAACGTGACTCTGAAGTTTGAGGGTATCAACATCTTCGATGAGCCTAAGACTCAATATAACCCGACTAGCGATCACCTGGCCGAGGTTAATAGCTATGGTCCGCGTTACTATTTCGGCGTTACTGTTAAGTTTTAAGTAAAACTAGAACATCTCCCAGGCTCATTTAGTCAGGGAGATTTCAAGGTTTAATACCAGAATTCTCGTTTTCATCCAGTATGTTACTGATGCTTAAAATCAATAAGGGGTAGGTCAGCCGTGAGTGTTGTCGATAGATTAAGAGTGGCGTCAAGCTGATGAATAGCCTGTATCCATTACTTCGCCTAGTCTCTTTTTCAGGACTATTTGCGCTATCGATCTGTGCTGGAAACATTGCCGCAGAAGATGTTGGGGTGCCGGTGATTGTCAATCCGGGCTTTGAATCTGGGTGGGCAGGTTGGGTGGATGGAGACTCAACTGGTACTGGCACTGCGATTTCAGATAATGCCAACAGCGGCTCCAAATCAGCGAAGTTGTCAGAAAAGGCGTCCTACGTTGCGCAGGTTGTGCAGGTTGTGTCAGGCACAACCTATAGGCTCACGGCATTTGTTCGCGGCGGCGGCAATCTCGGGGTCAAGGTTGGCAGTGATATTTTCTTCGAGCAGCAGGACCGCAAAAGTAGTGATTGGCGCCAACTTACTGTTAATTTTAACTCTGCTGATAATACCGCAATAACCGTATTTGGTGGCTTCGCTGGTAAGGAAGTCCGCTTTGATGATTTCGCTCTGCTGGTAGCCTCCAACGATGATCAGGCCGCCGATAGCAGTGTCAGGTTTCTCAGTTCCCGTTCTGGCGGATACGGGCTATCCCCGGATTTGACGCCAGGGCAAAATTTCGATTTAGCTGACTGGTATTTGAATACCCCGGGTGATGTTGATGGCGATAGCAGATCAGATCGCTTCTCTGAGTCTGATTTGGCTAAGGGGTTTAATGATCCGCGCTATTTCTATACTGGGTCCGATGGTGGTTTGGTTATGCGTTCTACTATTGGCGGAGCTAAAACATCCAAAAATACTCGGTTTACACGCACTGAGTTGCGCGAGATGCTGCGTCGAGGCAACGGCTCAATTACCACTCGGCTTGATGACGGCAGTCCGAATAAAAACAACTGGGTATTCTCTTCTGCACCTCCGCGCTCGCAGCTTGCAGCTGGTGCTGTGGACGGCACTTTGGAGGCTACGCTGGCTGTAAATCATGTCACCATAACTGGCGAAGCAGGGCAGGTAGGACGAGTGGTGATAGGCCAGATACATGCCCATAAGGATGAGCCGATCAGGCTCTATTATCGCAGGTTGCCGGGACATGCTCGGGGTTCTGTGTACGCCGCTCATGAGGTATCGCGAGGCGATGATATCTATGTTGATCTGATTGGTAGCCGATCCAGTGCAGCCACGGATCCTGTAGATGGCATCGCTCTGAATGAAAAATTCTCCTATGTGATTGAGGCGCAGGGGCATCAGCTCAGCGTTCGCATAATACAAAATCAAAAGGTCAGGGCTGAATATAGCTTTGATTTGACTAACAGTGGTTATGACGTAGCGAAAGACTATATGTACTTCAAAGCCGGCGTTTACAACCAGAATAATTCTGGCGACCCGCAAGACTATGTCCAGGCGACTTTTTACAAACTCGAAAATAAGCATAGAGGTTACCAGTGATGGGTAACAGGTTGAGTCGGGATCAAATGAGTATTCAAATTTTCCTGATTTTTTAGCGGCATATTGTGGATTAAATCGATGCGCTCTATGGGCGCAAATAAAAATAATAAGATTCTCTTGGGAGTGATAACTATGAATATAAAACTGATGACCTCTGTTGTGGCTGCGGTGGCCTTGGCTGGTTGTGGAGGCTCTAGTGATAAAAGCCTCACAACGGTTAACGCCGCTGCTAGTGTGGCTATCTCTGGCATGCCAGAGTCCGGTCAACGACTCAATATGCTGCTGACAGATGTGAATGGTTACCTGCCTGGAAATCTGACTATCCAGTGGTCAGCTGATGGCAGCCCCATAGCTGATGCAACTGGTGACGACCTGGACCTCAGTGATGCACTGATCGGTTCTGCTATCGCAGTGTCGGTTAGCTTTACCGATAACGACGGTTTTGCCGAGGACGTAACATCTGCTGCGACCGCTACAGTGGCTCCTGAACCTGCCGTCAATGAAGCTGCAAGTGTGGCTATTTCTGGTGCCGCCCAGGTCGGTCAAACCTTGACTGCAACGGTGACTGATGGAAACGGTGCTGCAGGTGCAGTGAGTTATCAGTGGCTGGCCAATGGTGTAGCCATCGCTGGTGCAACCTCTGATTCCTATGTATTAACCGAAAGCGAGTTCACCGCAACTATCTCTGTGACTGCAACCTACACTGATGATGAAGGCTTTGCTGAAACGCCTACTGCACCGTCAACTGGTGCTGTGGTTTCGTCTGAAGTAAATTCTGTCGGTGTGCTGGCGATTGCCGGTGATGTCACCGTTGGCTCTTCAGTTACTGCCGCTATTACAGACGGCAATGGCACAAATACAGTGGTTTATCAGTGGACGGCCGATGACGTCGATATTTCTGGTGCCTCTGACGCGACCTTCACTATTACCAGCGCTCAAATTGCGACTGTGCTGTCGGTAACCGCGGACTACACCGATGCAGATGGCTATGTTGAGGCTCTTAGTGTCGAACATAACGATGTGGTGTACAGCTTTATCGCAACGGGTGAGGCGACTCTTGCGTCCGCTCTGGCCAGTGCAGCTGATGGCGACTGGATTGGTATTGCCGATGCGCAAAACGGCGATGACTATGAAAATATGGCCGAGATGACTATTGGCAGTAACAATATGATGATCACCAGAACTGCGGGTAGTGCCGCTGTGATCACCGGTGAAACCTGTATCCAGTTTGGCAGCTCTACTTCTGGCGTTGTTATGGATGGCCTAGTGTTTAATAACCTGACCTTTGATTATGACACTAGCTGTCTCAGCCCCGATGCCTCTGTGGTATTGCACGGCGACGGCAATATTATGCGCAACAACCAGTTCCTGGGTGACCAGAATCCGCGTAGCAGCGATTTTGGTTCCAGTGATGAATATCATTATGTGACAGTTAATGGCACCAATAACCTTGTTGAACGCAACCTGTTTACCAACAAGGCAACAGCCAATAACTTCGAAGGCTCGGCGATCAGCATGTATGTCAATGGCGATGCTGGTGCCGCTGAGGGAAATACTGTTCAGTACAATCTGTTTAAGGACTTTGGCGATAAAGACGGTTCAAGAGATTCAAATACCTTTGCTGTTCAGGTAGGTCGATCTACAGGCAGTGATGCTAAGGGTACTGGCTCTCACCTGGTTCAGTACAACCGTTTTGATAACGTTAACACCAACCGTCGCTTGATTATGGTTCAGGGTGGTGGCAATACTATTCATGGCAACACGATCCTCAATTCCCTGGGTAATATTGCCCTTGAAAATGGCTTTGGCAACACAGTGTCGGAAAATATTGTTATCTCAAGTGCTCTGAAGAGTGAGGACGGCGGTATTTCATTCGCGCCTCTGGGTCATACCATTGTCGATAACTTTATTGGTAATACCACGGCGACGTCATCGGATCGCGCCGCTCTGCATATTGACTCTGACCCGCTGGATGCCTCT
>CAJQKW010000124.1 GCA_905478975.1 uncultured Pseudomonadales bacterium
CCCCGCCAAAATAGCCCCTACTATAGGCGCAAGCCAAAACAGCCAAAGTTGGTCTACAGCCCAGCCGCCTTGAAAAAGAGCAACACCGGTGCTTCTCGCTGGGTTAACTGAGGTGTTAGTTACAGGGATACTAATAAGGTGAATAAGCGTGAGCGCCAAACCAATGGCGATAGGAGCAAAACCTTGGGGTGCACGCTTATCTGTTGCACCCAAAATAATAATTAGAAACATAAATGTCATGACTATTTCAGTGACTAGAGCGGCAATCAAGCTATACCCTCCGGGTGAATGTTCAGCATAACCATTGGATGCGAATCCAGCCGTAACATCAAAACCTGCCTGTCCTGTCGCGATAATATATAACACCGCTGCCCCGGCTATACCGCCTGCCACCTGTGCGGCTATATAGGGGCCGACTTCAGATAGTGAAAATCGACCACCGGACCAGAGGCCAATTGAAACTGCGGGGTTGAGATGACAGCCTGAGATATGTCCAATCGCGAAGGCCATGGTTAACACTGTCAGTCCAAAGGCCAGAGAAACGCCTAGCAAACCAATGCCTACATCAGGAAAAGCCGCCGCAAGAACTGCGCTGCCACAGCCGCCCAGTACCAGCCAAAATGTGCCAATAAATTCAGCGCCTAGTTTCTTTGATAATGTCATGATTAGCTCCTCATAAAAGTCATTATTTCTATTTGCTTTAAGAGCCTGACAGCCAGTTAACAACTGGCCTTTGCTCTTATGCCGATTAGTCTAATAATCTTCTGTTATCCATAAACATAGTCTTAATAGAAAACTGACGAGGACTATTTTTAGAGTGGGAAATCAACGGAGAACCAATGACGGCAGCAGTAGTTTAAGCAACTACCGGCGCCTACTTTTGGATGAAAGCCAAATAAAATCACCTGGTTTGTTGGGTTCGAGCCCTAGGGTGCCGTCTGTGAGGGACTCTAGTTGACGAGCTCTAATTGACGAGCTCTAGTATTGCGCGTGAGGGTTAGGTGAGAGTTCAGATCTATCCCCTCCACTCCATTCGTGGGCCAGCGGCGGTTGCCCCGGCCTGTTGCTGCCAGTACTGCCTGATCTCTTCTGAGCCTGAGTCGGGTACAACTACTTTGACTACCGCATAGAGATCACCCTGACCACCTTTGTGTACCAGCCCATGGCCTTTGATTCGCAGGCGCAGGCCAGTTTGGCTGTTACTGGGAATTTGGAGTTTTACTTTTCCTGACAGGGTTGGCAGCTCAAGACTGGTTCCCAGGGCGGCTTCCCAGGGTGCAAGGGGAACAATGATAGTCAGGTCCTGGGCTTCGATATCGAACAGCGAGTGTGGCACCAGACGAATGCGCAGGTAGAGGTCCCCCGGGGGAGCATCACCAAGGCCTTGAGCGCCCTGCCCTTTGAGGCGAATGCGCTGGCCATCGACTGCTCCTTGGGGAATTTTTACATTGAGGATTTTGGTGACTTGGCTAGTTCGCCCCAAACCATCGCGGTGAGGGAAGCTATAGGAGATCCGTTTCGAAGTGGTGGTCAATGTGTCTTCAAGAAAGATCTGTAGGTCGGTTTCAATATCTTGGCCTTTGCTGGTAGCACTGCAAGCCGAAGAGTCCTCCGCCATCACGCCTTGTTCTGGCTGCTGGGCCCCACCAAAGATCGACGAGAAGAAACCTGAGAAGCGGCCCTGATGACATGGTGATTGCGGAGACTGCTGTCCGGAATCGCCCTGCGAATCAGCCTGCTCACCAGACTCACGCGACTGGTTGTATTGAGCACGTTTGTTCGGATCTTTTAAAACCTCATAGGCTTCGGCGATCTGTTTGAATTCTTCTTCGGTCTCATGGTGTCCGCTGACATCTGGGTGGTATTTTCTAGCCAGCTTGCGGTAGGCAGTTTTGATGGTTTCACTGTCGGCGTCAGCGGCAACCGAGAGTATTTTGTAGTAGTCCTGGAAATCCATATTCCGTCCTTCATCCTTGAAGCCAATACTAACGATGCAAATCTATGCGGGCTTATTACTATTAGCTTAGTCCAAAATCCGACGGAAAGATGACTGGAACGATTAAGCTAGCTAGGCAGAGCGAATCTATTCTATTTTTCTGAACTGCCATATACTTATGGTCTTACCAAACAGGGTTAGACAATGATTAACGTCTGCACTGACTGTATATCTTGAGAAGGATTAAATGGCTGTGATAGAACAATTACAAAACTGGTTGTCACTACCGATTCTGGTACTGGGTGACTACACCTTGCGCATTGCTGGCGTCGCCTCGGCACTGGGTATTTTAATCATCAGTGCAATTGTGCAGCGCGGGCTATCTAGGGCCTCAGCCGCGGCGGCTAAGCGCAGCGGTGCCCACGACCAGAACATCTATATCATTCAGCGGGTGCTGAAATACATTGTCTATGGTGTCGGTTTAATGCTCGCTTTATCCGCCTTGGGTGTCAGTTTTAATAACCTCATGTTGGTGGCCGGTGCCCTGGGTGTAGGTATAGGCTTTGGTTTGCAGTCGATTGTTAATAACTTTGTCTGCGGCATTATTATTCTGTTTGAGAAGTCTCTGCGGATTGGCGATTTTGTCGAGCTGGCTGACGGCCTGCTGGGGGAAGTGCGGGAGATTAATATTCGCAGTACCCTGCTGCGTACATTGGATAATGCCGACATCATTGTGCCCAATGCGGATTTTATTAGCAGTCAGGTGAATAACTGGACGCTGAATGATGATATCCGCCGTTTTTCCATCAGCTTTAGCGTGGCCTATGGCAGTGATCTGGAACAGGTGCGCAAGGCGGGTTTAAAGGCTGCCGAGGACGTGCCTATCACCCTGAAGCGAAAAAACATTATGCCCGATGTGTTGGTCACCGAACTGGGCGCTTCAGGGGTTGAGTGCATTCTGACGATCTGGGCTCAGGGCGAATGGGTCAAGCGCCCAGGCTGGGTGAAGTCACAGTATTTAACCGCAATTTACAACAATCTGAGAGCCGCGAAAATTGAGATCCCCTTCCCCCAGATGGATGTACATATGCGTAGCTGATGGTAACTTTTAGCCATCAACAAACACCGGTGCGGCAACATATTCCCAGAGAATAACCGTGGCCCCCAGCACCACCACTGCATAAACCAAGGCCACGGCAAACAGTGCGCTGGCATAGAGCATGCCAAGATCTTCTGGCACCTGCATCAGTTTGGGTACGCCGAGATAGAGCAGGCGAATAGTGTAGCAACAGGCGGCGGTGGCGATAAAAATATCAAACCACCAGACTGGGTAAAAGGCTAATAATCCGGCGAGAAAAATTGGCGTATTGGCCATACCGATAAGCACCATGCCTTTAATCGGGAATGACTGGGCATTGTAGGTTTTCGACATCCAGTGGGTCATCAGTCCGATCACCACCACCGAGGCCACCAGCGCCAAATAAAACAGCACCATTAAAGGTATGGCGCTGGCCGCGGAAATTTTGGTCAGTTCACCTCCGCTGTGCCAGCCAATCTGGGTTGTGCCGTAGTAAAAACCGAGAGGGGGTATCGCTGCCATCAGCAGTATTAATAAGAGCCGTGATTTGATCTTCGAGTCTGGTTCCTGTGCCAGAGCGGACCATGTGGCTTGAGGG
>CAJQKW010000125.1 GCA_905478975.1 uncultured Pseudomonadales bacterium
GCAGCGGCAAGAGCCAAACTGCGCAAGCAGGGTTGGCACTGTTAAAGAGGCAGGCTATAAAAAGTCGAGGTCGACGTCATTCATAATCTCGGCAATCTCATCTTCTTCGCTAGTCTCAGCGTCCAGCACTTCTTTGACAAACTTAAAGTACACGGTATAAATCTGTGCCGGCTCGCCATCCCGTTCAACAACAAAGAACGGAGCGCGATCTACGCCATGCTCTGCCGCCAGCACCATGCCCTCTGATTGAGGATTTGACTCATCGGCCACAACAGTCTGGTCGATGCGCCCAAGCTGTCCCGCCAGGCGCATCTTCTCCTCAACTTCACCACATTTCTTGCAGGGAGACCCATCGGCAAAGATTTTTTTGACCATGGTGATTTTCATACTTATCTCCCTTAAGTTGCTGTGAGTTATTGTTATTTGCTGATGTTAACCGCGTGCAGGCCACATTCTTTCATGGTCGCTTCTTCCCACCACCAGCGGCCTTCGCGTTCGTGCTGGCCCGGGCCGGTAGGGCGAGTGCAGGGCTCGCAGCCAATGCTCACATAACCTTCGTCATGGAGTTCATTGTAGGGAACATTGTTCTGGCGGATATAGTCCCAGACCTGCTTTGAAGTCCAGTTGGCCAAAGGGTTGAACTTCGTCAGGCTGTCGTCTGGACGGGCAAAGGCTTTATCGTCTTGCATTGCGGGCACTGCGGCACGTGTGCCGGGGCTCTGATCTTTTCGCTGGCCAGTAATCCATGCATCTACGGTGAGCAGCTGCTTGCGCAGGGGGGCAATCTTGCGCACGCCACAGCACTCTTTGTGATCGTCCTGGTAGAAGCTAAACAGACCTTTCTCTTTGACCAGCTTTTCTACTTTGGCGGCTTCTGGCATCACCAGATCGATCTTAATATCGTAATGGTTGCGCACCGCTTCAATAAAGCGATAGGTCTGGGCATGGAGACGGCCGGTATCCAGAGAGAAAACCTGGATGTCTTTGCGGATCTTATAAGCCATATCGATCAACACCACATCTTCTGCACCGCTGAACGAGATAGCAATATTGTCAAAGTTCTCAAGCGCGTAGCGGAGGATTTCTTGTGGCGACTGGGTTGCCAGTTCACTGTCTATATCAACGATGTTGGTGATCGAGCTCATTTGTTTGTATCCGATAGGTTTGGTGGAGTGTAAAGGGCGGCACTGTTTAACGAAGAGCCAATTTAGCGTGCCACTATAGCAAAATCGCCTAATTAGTAAAAATAATAAGCAGCTATAGCCTTATAACTTTTTATCTGGCCTGTTGGCAATTGCACCGGTCTGTGGAACCACGTAAAGTGCAGTCAAAGTTGAATAGTCAGGAGTACAATCTGTGGAAATTGCATGCCTCGATTTAGAGGGAGTTTTAGTCCCGGAAATTTGGATCGCCTTTGCCGAAAAAACTGGTATAGAAGCGTTAAAGAAGACCACCCGCGACGAGCCGGACTACGATGTACTGATGCGCTATCGCCTCGATATACTCCGTGAACATGGGCTCGGGTTAAATGAAATTCAAGAGGTGATTGCGACTCTCGAACCACTGCCGGGAGCCATCGAATTTGTCGACTGGCTGCGCGAGCGTTTTCAAGTGGTTATCCTCTCTGACACCTTTTATGAGTTTGCCAGCCCGTTGATGAAGCAGCTGGGCTATCCGACACTGCTCTGCCACAGGTTAGAAACGGCGGAAGATGGCACGGTTATCGACTATCATTTGCGCCAGGCTAATCCCAAGCGCCAAGCGGTAGTTGGGTTTAAAAGTATGTATTACAGAACCATTGCCGCCGGAGATTCGTATAACGATACAACGATGCTAGCCGAGGCGGATGCAGGCATTTTGTTTCACGCGCCGGACAATGTGATTGCTGAATTTCCGCAGTTTCCTGCCGTACAGAGCTTTGCAGACTTGAAGAGTGAGTTTATTCGCGCCAGTAACCGAGACTTGAGCCTTTAGATATTGTCTTTAAGAGTCTTTAGGTTTCTAATGGTATTCCACAGGTTGACTAAGAATTGTTTTTTATATGAATAGCAAAACCTCTAGTGCAGATAGGATTCGCGAGAAGAAAAAGATCTTTCTCAATCGCGAACAAAAGATTATTGATGCTGCACTGTCGCTATTTTTATCCGACGGTATAGACAGGGTGACCGTGTCCAGCATTGCTGGCAAGGCCGGCATCGGCAAGGGCACTGTCTACAAGCATTTCCTCACTAAAAACGAAATTCTTGTGCGAATTATGCTCGATTATGAAGAGAGCATTACCCAGCGGTTAGCTGATGGCATTGCCAAGGCTGAGGCCGGAGAGTCTGGCGCAGCGGCGAAAGCCTATTTTGAGTCGCGTCTGGCGCGTCCAGAACTGGATCGCTTGGTACAGCACTTAGAAGTACGCTTGATCGATGCTGAAGATGTGGCAGGGCAGCTGGATCAGCTCCACGCCATGCGCCGTTCTAATGAAGATTCCCTGAATAGTATGATCACCCGTTTAATAGAACGCGGCGTGCTCGAAGATGTGCCACCACATTATCATTACCTGGCTTGCTGGGCCCTGGCTCAGGGTGCCGTAGAGCTGTGCTTTAGTCGCAGCTGGAACTATCGCCTCGACAGTGCCGATCTGATGAAGTTTATCACCGGCGTCGGTCTCACTATTGGCAATAGCGGTCAGTACCGAGACCCTTCAGTGTCTAAATCGGGTGCGCCAAAGCCCGTAGCTGACAAGGCTGTAGCCGACAAGTCCGCAGCACCGGGCAAGCACTAGGCCAGCCCCGTTGCCTATCGAACTCGATACCCTGTTTGCCGATCTTCTGGCAACTCAAGAACAATCATCTGCATCAATGCCCCCTGTGCATCTATGGAAACCGCAACTTAGCGGCGATATGGATCTGGTGATTGATCGCGAAGGTCGCTGGATTCACCAGGGCGGCGAAATTAAGCGCCCCGCGATGGTCAAGCTGTTCGCATCAATCCTGGTCTATGAAGAGGATGACTATTTCCTTATTACGCCGGTAGAGAAGTGGCGTATTAAGGTCGAGGTAGCCCCTCTGTTCGTGATTGCGGCCGAACGTGAAACCCGGGATGGCTGTCAGGCCATCAAGCTCACCACCCGTACCGGTGATATTGTGGTTGTCGACAGCCAGCATCCGCTATCCATGCAGCCGTTTCCCGGTTCCGCAGAGCCTCTGCCACTGGTATTGATACGCCGCAATTTGCAGGCACTGTTAAGTCGCAATGTGTTCTATCAGATCGTTGAGTGGGCAGCGGAGATATCCGATGCTAAGAATAGCAGCGAGACCCATGAATTGAGCATTAGCAGCATGGGCAGCGTTTTTGTTTTGGGCAGACTCTAAACCGTCTAAACGCTCTCGATCAAACGCTCTTAATAAAAAGCTCTTAATAAAAAGCTCTGAATAAAAAGCCCTGAATAAAAAAATGCCCGCATCATGGATACGGGCATTGATCTAGTCGCACAGCGATTAAACCCTACATATTCGGGTAATTAGGCCCGCCAGCACCTTCAGGTACTACCCAGTTAATATTCTGACTGGGTTCTTTAATATCACAGGTTTTACAGTGTACGCAGTTCTGGGCATTGATCTGGAAGCGTTGACTACCATCGTCATTGGCCACCACCTCATAGACACCCGCAGGGCAGTAACGCTGCGCCGGCTCGTCATAGAGTTCGAGGTTTTTGCTGATCGGCAGATCCGGGTCAGCTAAGACCAGGTGACAGGGCTGATCTTCCTCATGGTTGGTATTCGACATAAATACCGAAGACGCCTTATCAAAGCTCAGCTTGCCATCGTACTTGGGATAGTCAATTGTGGCGCATTCACTGGCTGGCTTCAGGGTCTCGTGATCAGCAACCTTATCCGACAAGGTCCAGGGCAACATGCCGTTAAAGATATTGATATCGATAAAGGCATAGGCCGAACCAATGATATTGCCAAACTTGTGTTGTGCCGGTCCGAAGTTGCGCGACATATGCAGCTCTTTGTAGGCCCAAGAACTCTTGTAGGCGTCTGCATATTCCAGCAGATCGGTGTTAGCTTTTTCAGCCGCCAGTGCCTCGGCAACGGTTTCAGCTGCAACCATGCCAGACTTCATGGCGGTGTGACTGCCTTTGATCTTGGCAAAGTTAAGCGTACCAGCATCGTCACCAATCAGTATTCCGCCGGGGAATGACATTTTTGGCTGGGACTGCAGGCCGCCTTTTAGCAGGGCACGGGCGCCATAGGTAATGCGCGTGCCGCCCTGCAAGTATTTGGCGATCTCAGGATGGTGCTTGTAACGCTGGAACTCATCATAAGGGCTGAGATGGGGGTTGGTGTAGGACAGGTTAGTGATCAACCCCACCGCCACCTGATTGTCTTCCAGGTGGTATAAAAAGCCGCCACCCAGTGACTTGCTTTCATCCAGGGGCCAGCCCGCAGAGTGAACCACTAAGCCTGGCTTATGTTGTTCGGCTGGAATGGTCCACAGCTCTTTAATGCCGAGACCATAGTGCTGAGGGTCTTTGCCCGCATCGAGCTGGTACTTGGCAATTAACTGCTTGCCCAAGCTACCGCGACAGCCTTCGGAAAAGAGCGTGTACTTGCCGCGCAATTCCATGCCCTGCATATAAGAGCCTTTTTGCTCGCCATTGTGGCCAATACCCATATCACCGGTGGCAATGCCCAAGACTTGATTGTTTTCGCCGTAGAGAATCTCTGCCGCGGCAAAGCCAGGAAAGACTTCAACGCCAAGATTTTCAGCTTGCTCGGCCAACCAGCGGCACAGCTTACCGAGGCTGATAATGTAGTTGCCATGATTGTGCATGGTTTTCGGGGCAAACAGTCCCGGCACCTTGATGCGTTTGGTGGCACCGGTAAAGACAAAGATATCGTCTTCAGTGACCGGCGTCAGCAGCGGGGCGCCCATCTCTTTCCACTCGGGGAACAACTCATTGAGAGGCGTTGGTTCGAAGACAGCACCGGATAGAATATGAGCTCCCACTTCAGAGCCTTTCTCTACCACACAGACTGAGATATCCGCATTCACCTGCTTTAGCCGACAAGCAGCAGCCAGGCCTGAAGGGCCGGCGCCGACGATGACGACGTCGTAATCCATATATTCTCGTTCCAAACTTATTCTCCCCAAAGCATTTATATCGACAGTGGTCATGTTACAACCATCATATGGCCATAGCTATAGCGATTATTGATAACCATAATTTATAACAATGACCGGCCGTCCGGGCTGACTCGCTGGTCGCGTTAGGCCGCGCGGTTGCTTGATTTATCAGACCTAGCTAGGCAATATGACTGACTCGAAATTTGACCCCCAGCAGCACTGCTGCCCGGCACCTCAAATCACCCTTTTTATTAAGCTATATGGAAGGAAAACCATGAAAGTACTGGTCGCTGTAAAGCGCGTTGTTGATTACAACGTCAAAGTAAGACCCAAATCTGACGGCTCAGATGTTGATCTGGCCAATGTCAAAATGTCGATTAACCCGTTTTGCGAGATCGCTGTTGAAGAAGCAGTACGCCTTGCCGAGAAGGGTATCGCCACCGAAGTGATTGCCGTTTCCGTTGGTGCCAAGCAGTGTCAAGAGCAGTTGCGCACAGCGCTGGCTCTGGGTGCCGATCGCGCCATTCTGGTTGAAACCGATGAGTCTCTCGAGCCGCTGGCGATTGCTAAGTGCTTAAAAGCGGTTTGCGATGCAGAATCTCCAGACCTTATTTTAATGGGCAAGCAGGCCATTGACGGTGATAACAATCAAACCGGTCAAATGCTCGCTGCACTGTTAGATTGTTCACAGGCGACCTTCGCCTCTGAGCTGAGCTTAGACGATGGCAAAGCCACTGTTGTCCGCGAAGTTGACGGCGGCCTGCAGACTCTCGAATTGAGCTTGCCAGCCATTGTGACCTCTGACCTGCGTTTGAATGAGCCGCGTTATGCCTCGCTGCCGAACATTATGAAAGCCAAGCGCAAGCCACTGGATGTTAAGACGCCAGATGATTTGGGTGTGAGTGCTGCTCCTCGCGTTACCTTGCTGGGCGTTGAATTGCCCGCCGAGCGTCAAGCCGGTATCAAGGTTGAAGATGTAGCCATGTTAGTAGACAAACTTAAAAACGAAGCCAAGGTGATCTCATGAGTATTTTAGTTATCGCTGAACACGACAACAGCAGCCTCAAGCCTGCTACTTTGAACTCAGTTACCGCAGCCCAAGCTATTGGCGGAGATATTGATATTCTGGTTGTTGGCAGTGACTGCCAGGGCGTTGCTGAACAAGCCGCACAGGTTGCTGGTATCAGTAAAGTATTAGTTGCAGACAATGCAGCCTATGGCCATCAACTGGCAGAGAATGTCGCGCCATTGATTGCCGAAGTGGGTGCTGGATACAGCCATGTGCTGGCCACTGCCACTACAACGGCGAAAAATATCCTGCCTCGCGCCGCCGCATTGATGGACGTTCAGGCTATCTCTGAAATTAGCGCCGTAGTCAGTGCCGACACTTTTAAGCGTCCAATCTATGCGGGCAATGTGATTGCTACAGTGCAGAGCAGTGACGCGATTAAAGTCCTCACCGTTCGTGGCACAGCTTTTGATGCTGCACCTGCCGAGGGTGGCTCTGCCACTATAGAGGCAGTTGCCTCTGCTCACGATGCCGGCAAGTCTGAGTTTAAAGGGGAAGAAGTGGCCAAGTCAGATCGTCCTGAATTGACCGCTGCCAAAATTGTTGTATCCGGTGGTCGCGGTATGGGCAACGGTGATAACTTCAGCATGATTTACAGCATTGCCGACAAGCTCGGCGCTGGCGTCGGTGCTTCTCGCGCCGCGGTTGATGCAGGTTTTGTTCCCAATGATATGCAGGTGGGTCAAACCGGTAAAATTGTTGCACCTGACCTCTATGTTGCGGTGGGTATCTCCGGAGCGATTCAGCATCTGGCCGGTATGAAAGACAGCAAGGTAATTGTTGCGATCAATAAAGACGAAGAAGCGCCGATCTTTTCGGTTGCTGATTATGGCCTGGTTGCAGATCTGTTTACTGCTTTACCGGAACTTGATGCTGCTCTGTAATTGCTATGTAGTGATTAATTGTGATGTATTAGCAAATCAGTAAAGCAGTAATAAAAAAGACCCCGCTGGGGGTCTTTTTTTTGTCTCGATTTTTTCGTCGAGCGTGCGTAACCAGTATATTTAGCCTAGATTTAACGGATGATAGGGCGGGGCTCGGTAATCTCTCACCCAAAACGCGGCACTCAAATATATAGACTCAAATATATAGACTCAAATAGGCAGACTCAGAATTGACTAATGACGGAGTTGAAATCAAGGATATTTCTGCACAGCTAACGGCTGTCCGTACCTGTACGCTCTGCGAGGGTTTAGCCCTTGGCCCCAAGCCTATATTGCAGCTCAACCCAAACGCCAAGATACTGATTGCAGGACAGGCACCGGGAAGAAAGACCCACCACAAAGGTATTCCCTTTGACGACCCATCAGGCGACCGATTGCGGGATTGGATGGGCATAGATCGGGAGGTTTTTTATGATGAGTCACGCATTGCCATTTTACCTATGGCGTTCTGCTATCCGGGAACTGGGAAAAGCGGTGACTTACCGCCGCCGGCTCAGTGCGCGGAGCGCTGGCGAGCAGAGCTACTCAGCCTATTGCCTAATATAGAGCTTATCTTAGTTATTGGTCAGTATGCTCTGGACTGGCATCTTGGCAGTAGAGCCCATCTTACAGTCACCGAAACCGTCAGCCACTGGCAGGACTATTGGCCCGAACTTTTACCTATGCCCCATCCTAGCCCGCGGAATAATCGCTGGTTAAAGACTAATCCTTGGTTCGCTAGGGAGGTTCTTCCGGTGCTTAAGCGGCAGGTAATAACACTGCTATAACAGGATATGAGGCAGTTACTTTTTGTTTTTCTGCCCCGCCTTCCTAAGTTGCTCTAATTTTGCCCGCCGTTGCTCGGGAGGTAAACGTCGCAGCTCTTCGAGAAGACGATGGCGCTGCTTGGGTGGATAATGGCTCAGGGCGCGCCGTGCTTTACTGGCATCCCGTCGCTCTGCGTCAGACATACTGTCCCATTTCTGGCGTAATGCCTTGCGTTTTTCCGGGGGTAATTCCTTGAAACGTCCATGAGATTGTTTGATGCGCTCCCGCTCCTCTGGGGAAAGCTTGTTCCAGCGATCAGCGTTTTGCTTAAACTTTTTGTTGCCGACCTTACGCAGTAAGCGATGTTGCTGGCGCGGCTTCATCTTATCCCAGCGATCTGCCATAGGTGCCAGGGTACTGCGGGCATCCGCTGGCAGATCAGCCCAGGCAATCGGTCTGTCATTCTGTTGGTCAGCAGAGACGGGCAGGGCACAGCAGGCTAATACCGCGAGCAATACTATGGTTTTGAATCGCTTATTTTTCATTTTCGGTCTCTGTATTAGGGCTCTTTATTAGCTCTCAATATCCGCTAACCAATCGTAAAACTCTAGATCATCATAGAGCTCAAAATTATCTTCTGACAGCTCTGAATAATAATCATCACTGCTGAGCTCGGTGCTGGGTGAGAGTATCGATTCAATCGGGCTGTAAAGCACGGCGATCAGTATGACTGAACCAAAGGCGGTTGCCATTGCCGGCCACAGTCCTTTGCTGATTGTTCCAGGCTTTTGCTCCAGGGCATTATTGCGTGCCTGAGCCAGGCGAAATAAATCCTTGCTGGCGGTGTTCTGTTCCAGCGCCACAAGCTGTTCCTGCAAGCTGCGCTCTGTATTGCTATTCATATCGATAATCCTCCAGTGAGGCTCTCAGGGAGTGCATCGCCCGAGAGTAATGTGTCTTCACGCTACCCTGGCTACAGCCCATGGTTTCAGCGGTTATGGCGGTGCTCATGCCGTCCCAGCAGCGCAACATAAAAGCCTGTCGCTGGCGTCCTGGCAGTCGAGCAACGGCTTTAGAGAGTATTTCCATCTGTAGTTCTCGGGCCACGGTTGCCTCTGGCGCGTCGCTCTTGCGGCCCTCGGCGCGATCAATTAAATCCGCCCCTTGGTCGCTGGTTTTCATGCCAAAACTGGCGAGGCTAAAGAGGCGATTTTTGACGGCATTGCGACGGTAGTGATCGGTAATTTTACGGTTTAGAATTCGGTAAAAAAGCGGACGCCACTCGCTGGCTGTCTTGGCGGAGTACTTCTGCACCAGTTTGAACATGGCCTCTTGAACTATATCCAGTGCGTCGTCGCGATTGCCTGTGGCCATTCTCGCCATATGGAAAGCACGACGCTCGATACTCTGGAGAAATTCATCCATGGACAGTTCCATTAACCGGGGCTCTGGGTTTTTGCTATCAGTTTTCTCAAGCTTATGTTTCCCAACAGAATTGCCTTTAAGTATTGTGCGCACTGGCAGCGGTTCCGGCACTAGAGTGGCCAGTTCCGCAGCAGTGATCTCTGAGTTAGCGATAGTCATCT
This sequence comes from uncultured Pseudomonadales bacterium, assembly GCA_905478975.1. GTDB lineage: Bacteria > Pseudomonadota > Gammaproteobacteria > Pseudomonadales > Porticoccaceae > HTCC2207. Next base: position 9,471 of record CAJQKW010000125.1, read on the forward strand.
TCTAATAGTTCATTCAGTAACAGCATGGTGGTTACCCATTCCAGGTAGTTGTCGTCGTGCTGGTGATGGCTGCGTTTATGGCCCTGATGATAGCGCAAATAATGGATCCGGTGACGGTCGTTATGGCGTCCATAGAAGTCCCTGCGGTAATCTTTATAGACTCGATAGCTGCTATGGGCACGACGGTCGCGCCAGTGAGTGTAATTATTGCCGTTAAAATGACGGTAAGTGGTGATTCTGTTGTGATACTTTTTTTCCAGCCTATGCTGTCTATGGGCCTCGGCGCGATACCTGTGATAATTTTTATGCTGTTGTTTCTTATGGCGATAGACTTTGTCGGCATGTTTTCTGTCAGCGTGCCTTTTATCAAAGTGCTTTTTATCAAAGTGCTTTCTATCTAAATGCTTTCTATCACCGTGAATGTCTTTTCTGTGGTGGTTTCTATCAGCCTTTTGGCGGTGATCGCCGGAGCGGTGCTTTGCCGATGCTCTATCGTCGTCGCGCTCGGCCAGTGCTGTGTCAGGAAAGGCCAGCAATCCTAAGCTAAGGGTCAATATCGTCAGTACTTGTCGCATATCTATCTCCTTATTGTACAGTCGCAGTATTGAACGACAGTGGGGGAGATCGGTTGACTGGCTCGGGCGCTTTTAAACGCTTAGAGTCCGAGGTCAGCCCAAATAGGGCAGTGGTCTGATGGTTTTTCAAAGCCTCTGGCTTCGGTATCAATACCGGTGCCTGTAACCAGGCGCATCAGCGCCGGCGAAGCCAAAATTAGATCGATGCGCAGGCCACGTTTTGGCTCCAGCTCAAATCCTCGGCTGCGATAGTCAAACCAGCTGTAGCTATTATCCTCTTGATGCTGCTCCCGGAAACTGTCTTGCAAGCCCCAATCCAGCAAGCTCTGAAGCCATTGACGCTCTTCGGGAAGAAAGGCGCACTTGCCGGTCTTGATCCAGCGCTTGGCATTTTCCGGCTTGATACCTACATCGATATCCTCGGCGGCGACATTCATATCGCCCATGACAGCAACCAGGTCGTCGGCGTCAAAGCTGGCGTCTAAATAGGCCAGCAGGTCAGCGTAGAATTTTTCTTTGGCGGGAAACTTGGTCGGGTGGACGCGACTTTCACCCTGGGGAAAGTAACCGTTGATAATATGCACTGTCTGGCCATTGACCAGGTATTCACCGTGAATCATGCGCCGCTGGGCGTCTTCATCATCGGTTGGGTAGCCGCGGGTGACAGCGATGGCGGGGGACTTGCTGAGTAGGGCGACACCGTAATGACCCTTTTGCCCGTGAAAATTCACCTGATAGCCGAGGTCTGCAATGGCCTGGTGGGGAAACTCTTCATCACTGACTTTGGTTTCTTGGAGGCCGATAATATCCGGCGAGTGCTGTTTAATCATTGCCTCAAGCTGGTCTAAGCGCGAACGCAGGCCATTGACGTTAAATGAAACAATCCGTGCGGTCATAGTTTTTTCTCGAGCTTGGGGCTTTTCACCATTAGCTGTTTGCTGGCGGGTTGCTTTAACAGACGAATTTGATCGGCGAGAATATTGCCCGCTTCAAACAGCATCGGGTCGGACTCTGCTATATCTTTTTCTTCGTCCTCATCCTGCTCAATTTTTTCAGCGGTCTCTTTGACTGGGAGGCTGTGGTCAGAGTCGCCAGCGCTATCTAGAGCGCCTTCGGCTTCCAATTTGTCGCTTGTTTCATCATCTTTGGCATCCGCCACAATCTCGTCTTCATCCGGGTCCTTATTGTCACTCTTCCAGGCCTCTAGATCAGCGTAGAGCTCCAGGTCCTTGGCTTTGCGGCGCGTATTTTCAAGCAAAAATTTCTGTGTATCCCAGTCACTCCTACGTGCCCGGCGCTTCTCCAGGCTCAGGGATACCGACTTTTCAGCGTCCCAGCTATTTCTCAACTCCAGGTTAGCCACCAGATGGGCGAAGTCCGGATCACTGGCGCTGCGCTGCTCAGACTCCGCGGTAAGCGCAGGAATAAACGCTTTAACACTGGGGGATGGCTTGAAGGGCACGCTGTGGATATTGTCCCAGGGCAGGGCGTTGTCCTTGTGACTCTCACCGACTTTATCGATGTCGTAAAGGGAGGGGAATTTGATATCAGGCACTACGCCACGGTGCTGAGTGCTGGCGCCGGAGACGCGATAGAATTTTGATACGGTCAACTTTAACTGGCCGCTGCTAAGCCCGGTGACATCCTGCACGGTGCCCTTGCCAAAGCTCTGGCTGCCGACAACGATAGCGCGATCGTAATCCTGTAGCGCACCGGCAAAAATCTCTGAGGCCGAGGCACTTAGACGATTGATTAACACTAAAAGGGGGCCAGTGTAGGCACCGCGAGCGCTGGCTCGCTGATTGCGGGAGACCTGCTGATAGGCGTTGCGTATCTGCACCACTGGGCCGGTATCAATAAACAGGTCGGTGAGCATGGTGGCTTCGCGCAAAGACCCGCCACCGTTGTTACGCAGGTCGAGAACAATACCATCCACCTGTTCTTTAAGTAGCTCGGTCAACAGTCTATCCACATCCCGCGTGGTACTTTTGTAATCGGGGTCGCGCTTCATATAGGCTTCAAAGTCCATATAGAAAGCGGGGATATCAATTACCCCGAGCCGCAAATCAACACCGTCTTGATTCACTTCGATGATTTTGCTCTGGGCGGACTTTTCTTCCAGTTTGACCTTGTCGCGGACAATGGCAATGATTTTGGTGCTGTCAGAGGAGTCGTTGCCACCTTCAATAAGTTCTAATCGAACGATGGAGTCTTTAGCACCGCGAATCAGATGCACTACGTCATCTATACGCCAGCCAATCACATCGACTAATTCTTCATCACCCTGACCGACAGAGATAATTCGGTCCTGGGCTTTTAGAATGCCCTGCATATCCGCTGGGCCACCGGGAATAACTCGGGCAACTTTGGTGTACTCATCTTCGGTTCTCAGCTCGGCGCCGATACCTTCAAGCGACAGGGACATATTGATTTGAAAGTTTTCCGTGCCGCGGGGTGAGAAATAGGCGGTGTGGGGGTCGTAGAGTGAGGCGAGGGCGTTGACGTAGATCTGAAAGACATCTTGACTGTCACGCTGCTCCATCTGGGTTATCTGATTGGTAAAGCGCTTTAACAGCAGCTCCTGTGCTTTGGCGGGCTCTTTGTCGTTGAGCAGCAAGCGGATCATTGAGTCTTTGACCCGTTTGCGCCAGTAATCTCGCTGTTCTGAGGCGCTCTGTAGCCACTGACGCTCTTCACCGTCGAGCACAATAGTCTCATCAACGCTGTAATCGAAAGCGTGGTCGCCCTCCAATAGCGCAATATTGGCTGTGATCTGGGCCAGCATACGATCCCGCAATCGGTTGTACATGACAAAACCGGGGCTGACATCACCGCGCCGGGCTAAATCGTCCAGCTCGGTCTGCCACTGACTAAACTCCTCGATATCCGATTGCAGGAAATAGCTTTTCATCGGATCCAGCATATCGATATAGCTATTGAGATAGCGAAGGGAGAGTTCGTCGTTTAAATCCTGACCGCGGTAATGGCGAGTGGCCAGCCGATCGAGAATTTCACGATAGAGGGCGGTCTGATCCGATTGCTTTTCGATAGGCGCAATGGCCATGGCGCTAAATGAAAGCGAGAACGAGAGCGAAAACAAAACAGATAATACCAAGGCGAGAATAGCGCGCGACATAATGTTAGTCCTTGTCAGTGTGAAGCTAGTTTAGCAGAAGTCGATTTAACTACTATAGACATCTTGTTTGTTAATTCGCTCAGTTGGGGCGCGATTATAAGTAGCCGGAGAAAGGGCTGCCCCTGATTATAGGCTATGTCCTCTAATCTCAATTAGTGGACTTTAGTGGACAGGGCCGGAAGGGCCTGATACAGTCCCAAACAAGCTCAATCAGAGAATTCACCTTAATGTCCAAAGCCTTTATTGCCTGCCCACTGTTTGATGCGCACAAGTCTTTTATACGGCTGCCCATGGCAATTAAGATGCTCGATGGCTATCCAGACTCGAAATTATTTTTGGATAAAATCTGCAAACCCATCCCCGATGCCCGGGAAGACTTTCTCTACACCCAATCCTTTCTGAAAAGTTACAGCCGTAAAAGCGAAGCCACATTCCGTGGTTACCGCAATGAGGTTGAGCGCTTATTGCTCTGGGCCTGGACCATCGCTGGCAAGAGCGTTATCCAGCTCAAGCGCCCAGATCTTGAAAGCTACTTTGATTTTGTCCACAGTCCACCGGCAGCCTGGGTTGGGGATTCGGTACAGGATCGCTTCAAAACAATCGGCGGAGAGTGTCGTCAAAACAAAAACTGGCGCCCATTTGCCGGCAAATTGGCCAAGGAAGACCGTAAACAAGCAATGGTGGAGGGCGCTGATATCAAGGTATCCAGAGACGGCCACACCCTGAGTCACGAGGCGATGAAGATCTGTTACTCCGCGGTATCGGCTTATTACGACTATCTAACCGATGAGGGCTATGCCTTTGGCAACCCTATCCCCGCGATTCGCAAACAGTCGCCCTATTTGATTAAAGGCGCCACCCAGAAAAGTATTAAGCGCCTGTCTGACCTACAGTGGGATTTTGTTCTTGAGTGCGCCGAAAAAGCCGCCGATAAAGAACCACTCCATGAGCGCACCTTATTTGTTATCGCCACCCTTAAAACCCTGTATTTAAGGGTATCTGAACTCTCTGACCGATCCAACTGGCAGCCGGTTTGGAAGCATTACTGGCAGGACAGCGACGGCAATAACTGGCTTAAAGTGCTGGGTAAAGGCAATAAACTGCGGGATGTTTCAGTGCCGAGCGCCCTTTTACCTTATATCGATCGCTATCAGGGTTACCGCTCCTCACTGACAGCTTCCTTTGGTATTAACTCTGCCATGGTGGCCAAAAACCGCGGTTCAGGGGGTATGACCTCGAGGCAGTTGCGACGTATTGTCCA
>CAJQKW010000126.1 GCA_905478975.1 uncultured Pseudomonadales bacterium
GCTATAGGTGCTCTTGGTGGCTGCACCCTACCCATCGCCTTTGGGCTGGTGGTGGATATGATGGGCATCTATAGCGCCTGCTTTATGCTGCTCTACGCCGTGCTGGCGGTCTGTATGACCACCATGTTCTTTGCCAATAAAGCCGATCGTTTGCGCCAGCGCATCAACTATGCCCAGAGCCATAATTTTCTCGATCAAGATTAGTTCAAGACGCCCCCCCATCACAATCCAAATCCAAATCCAAATCCAAATCCAACCAGCCCGCCAACAAGCAGCTACCTCTAAAAAAGTAACCCTGATTCAGTGGGGGTAAGCGCGATTTTACCTTGATCAAGATCAAACCATTGCATCAGAAAGCGCCCTATTCTCTGCTTGTCGATAAGCGCCTAGCAAACGCTTTAACTCACTTTATATTTTTCATGGAAGGACATTATCATGGGCAGATTCAAGCACCTTGCTCCCGCCACTCTCACCACTGCGATTATGCTGGCATCTGGATTTGCGGTGGCCGCCGAGAGCAGCGGCGATGGGCAGGCTAATAACCACAAGGCGGACAGTTACAAGGCTGACAATTACAAAGCTAAGAATTACAAAGCTAGGAATTACAAAGCTGACAATTACAAAGCTGACAATTACAAAGCTAAGCAACACCAGAGCATCCCCGCAGCCATCAAAGCAGGCAGCGCCAAGCTCAGCTATAGGCTGCGCCATGAAGATGTCGACATAGACAATGCCAGTGAAGACCAGGCCCGGGCTCTAACCCTAAGAACCCGCCTCAACTACACCACTGGACGCTATCAAGGCTTTGGCGCCACCGTCGAAGTCGACAATGTTACCGAGATCAGTGGCGACGACTACCCCACCAGCCCAGCACTGAAAAACTCGGGTGACTTCCCCGGCAAAGCAATAATTGCCGACCCCGAAGGCACAGAACTCAACCAGGCCTACATCAGCTACAAATACGGCACAACCGAAGGCAAGTATGGCCGTCAGCGTATCAACCTGGACAACCAGCGCTTTATCGGCGGCGTCGGCTTCCGTCAAAATGAGCAGACCTATGACGCAGTCTCCATTGCTCACAGCTGCGAAGAGTTGAACACTAGCGTCTACTACGCCCATATCAATAATGTAAACCGCATCTTTGGTGAGGACGACCCCGCCCTAAGTGACACTGATAGCAGCACCGATATACTCAATATCAACTACAGCGGCTTAGCGGCTGGCGATATTATCTTTTACAGCTACCTGTTGGATCAGACCCTCAGCAACACCCAGCTCGAGACCTACGGCCTGCGCTTTGCTGGCAAGAGTTATGGGCTCGGCTACCAAGCTGAATATGCCACTCAGGAACGGGAGCTTGCCAGTGGCAGTGAAGCGGACGCGGATTATGTGCTGCTAGAAGGCAGTATTGATATGGCAGGCGCCACCTTTGCACTGGGGTTAGAGAACCTGCAAAGCGACGAGGGCGACTTTGGTTTCTCCACTCCACTGGCCACCGGACATAAATTTCAGGGCTGGGCGGACCAATTCCTGATCACGCCAGATGAAGGCATTCAGGATATTTATCTATCAGTGGGCGCCAAATTCGACGGTATCAAGCTACTGGCTATCTACCATGATTTTAAGTCTGACGAGGACAACGTTAACGGCGATGATGATCTGGGGAGTGAAGTCGGTTTTCTCGCGCTGAAGGATTTTGGTGATTACAAAGTCAGTGTTAAATATGCCAACTATGACGCTGGAGATGATTCGTTTAACAAGAGTGATACTGAGAAGCTTTGGTTGACGGTTAGTGGGGCTTTTTGATTAGTTTTGTGGTTGGTAAGCTAACGCCACGCACAACGGTGAGCGTAGCGAGTCCGGCAGCCGAAGGCTGCGAATTGATGCGATTTGTTAGGCATGGTGGACTGCTCCGACTTCCCCGAACCTAACGACGAATTGAGAGCCCCACCGCGGTGGGGTAATATCGGAGTTCCAGATATCAGTTGCTCTCAATACGGCTGTTCTCAATACGACAGCCAAACTCGCCGCCCGCATCCAATAACCACTGAGCCACATAGTCAGCAAAACTGCGTCTAATCACCAGGTCATAAGAGCCATCGGACCTGTTGCTAACAGCCGCTGAAGCCTTGGCAAAGGTAATTTGCACTACTCGTGCCTAAAGCTATGGAGCCACGCAGAGCCCAAAAATGCCTGCAACAAAAACGATAAATCTTATCGCCATGTACAACACTGATCTTCCCAAGTGTGTTCAAAGGACACAATTCAGAGCACCTGGGACGTAGTAATAATGTCAGAGCCGCAACCGCAGCTCAGATCCAGTTTTCCAATCGGAGCCCTGGCACCCTCTCAAACTCACGGCTGTTATTGGTCACTAAAATTAAGCCTCTCGACCTAGCATGCCCTGCAATCATTTGGTCGTAGGGTCCAATTGGTGTGCCAGCCTTAGCTAATTCTGCTCGCAGCTGCCCAGAGTGCGTGGCAGCAGTTTGATCGTAGTCCAGCACCTCCAAGCGAGCCGCCAAACCGTCAATGTCGAGTAGATTACGTTCTGGACGAGACGACTTTTCAGCCCCGTATATCAACTCCATGAGCGTTACTGAAGAGATACACATTTGACTGTAATGAGTCTCGAATGCGGCTTTAACCGCCGAAGGTTTATTTTTTATTGTATAAATAACTATATTGGTGTCGAGCATGTACTTCAGCATCAGAACGCCTCTCGCTCTTGATCTTCAGGCTGATCACGAGTTTCCATAAAATCCTCCGTGACCCCCTCGCCGTTAAACCAACTATCCCAGGCCTCACCAGCCGGAGCGATTAAACGGGATCGACCAAGCACGACGATATCAACCTGTTTCACCGAGGTTGGCAGCGATACCGCTTTCGGCAGTCTGACTGCCTGACTTTGATTACTTTTAAAGACACCTGCTCTTTCCATTTCAACACCTCATCAATACTAGGAAACCAAGTAAGTATCGACCGAGAAACGGGATATGTCAACCGTATATCCCTTGTGCCTTGATGTATAGCTAGCGAACCTCAGCCTTTCTCGATACGACAACCAAACTCGCCACCCGCATCCAATAACCACTGAGCCACATAGTCAGCAAAACTGCGTCTAATCACCAGGTCATAAGAACCATCGGACCTGTTACTAACTACCGCCGAGGCTTTGGCAAAGGTGGTTTGCACCACTCGGCCTGAAGTCGCTTTGGCGGCATCCCAATCTTCAAAATCATAAATACTAGACTTTTTAAGCACAGTCTCCGCAGCCACACCGCGCAAATTGATACAGGTCTGACCACCACTCACATCGACAATCGAGATATGGCCTTTCAGGGACTTGCGCAATGTTGCTTCTATGGCGGCCGCGTCGCCGCCAACGTCTACCACTAGCCATTCACTGGGACCGAGCCAATAGATACTGGTATTGCCATCGCGCTGGAAGGTACCGGGTACTAGTGGCAACGACAGATTCAAGGCTGCGGCCACAGCAGAGCAGAAACTGCTGTCATCGGCATCACCACGCAAATTCAAATGGGCACTAAGAGGCGCTTCTTTGATCACCAAACCACAGTCTATTTGACCATTAAACAGGCTATCAGGGGCGCTGCTTTTATTAATCGATCCATGAAAATACTGCAGCGGTGATTCAAGTTTTATGGAATTAGACATGATGACGCTCTCCCTTGGGATCATAAAACACCGAACTGACAATTTCTGCGGCGATAGTGCGGCCATCGGCCAAGGGACAATGGACTATCTGCCCGAGTCGGCTATGGCCACCTTTGACCACAGCAAGGGCAATGGAATGCCCCAGACTGGAACTGTAATAGCTGGAGGTCACATGGCCCTGCATGGACATGGGGATGGTTTGTTTGGCATCAAAGACAACCTGAGCCCCTTCCGGTAAAACATCCTTGGCTTGCAGGGTTTTTAAGCCCACTAGCTGCTTGCGGTTTTCCCGCAACATATCGCTGCGCTGGAGGGATCGCTTGCCGATAAAGCTAAAGGTTTTTTTCTTGCCCACTACCCAATCCATATTCATATCTGCCGGGGTCATTGAGCCATCGGTATCTTGGCCGACAATAATAAAGCCCTTCTCGGCACGCAGCACATGCATGGTTTCTGTGCCGTATGGGGTGATATTAAACTCTTCACCAGCAGCTATTAAGGCCTCCCAAATATGCCGACCATAATGGGCTGGCACATTGACTTCATAGGACAGTTCACCGGTAAAGCTGATGCGGAAGATTCGCGCCACAATGCCAGCCACTGTGCCATCGCGCCAATCCATAAACGAAAAAGCCTCATTGGACAGGTCGATATCGCTACAGACTTTGGCCATAACCTTGCGTGCGTTGGGGCCGGTAACCGTAGCCGTGGTCCAGTGATCGGTCACCGAGGTAAAGTACACTTTCAGCTCTGGCCATTCGGTTTGCTGCCACAGCTCAAGCCAGGCCAAGACCCCAGCGGCACCACCGGTGGTGGTAAACATTAGGTAGTGGTTTTCACCCAGACAGGCACAGACACCGTCGTCGAAGATCATACCGTCTTCTTTCAGCATTACTCCGTAGCGACATTTTCCCGGTGCTAATTTGAGGTAGGAATTGGTGTACATGCGGGTAATAAATTCTGCCGCATCCGGACCCTGAATATCAATTTTACCCAGAGTCGTGGCATCCAAAATACCGACACTATTGCGCACTGCCAGCCCTTCGCGGTTAACCGCATCTTGCATTGATTCGCCAGATTGCGGGAAGTACCAGGGGCGCTTCCACTGGCCGACATTTTCAAACTCTGCACCCTGGTCAAGGTGCCAGCGATGCATAGCGGTATAGCGTTCGGGGTCAAAGAGATTATTCACGTCGCGCCCGGCGATGGCACCAAAGGTGGTGGGCGTATAAGACGGGCGGAAGATCGTGGTGCCGGTCTCGGCAATGCTTTGATCCAGGGCATTGGCTAAAATAGCCATGCCATTAATATTGCCCAGTTTGCCCTGATCGGTACCAAAGCCCAGTGCGGTGTAACGCTTCACATGCTCAACCGATTCAAAGCCTTCGCGCACCGCCAGTTCAATGGCACTGGCACTAACATCTAATTGAAAATCAACAAACTGGCTCGGCGCTCGGCTAGTGCTTTTGGTGTGCGGCACCAAAAATAACGCCTGCTGTGGCTGCTCTTTATATTCTTCAACCGCACAGACTGGAAACTGAGTATTGCCCTCGCCATAACCGGAAAGCTTAGCGGCTTCAGCACCGGCATTGGCGCCCTCGGCAAGACATCCGGCGAGATCAAAGGTGCCTCTACAGGCTCCGGCAGACCGTTCCTGCTGTTTTGACTCTCCCGGTCTAAACCCAACAATGGATTCATCCCAGACTGGTTTGGCACCGGTGTGGGAGCTTAGATGAACTGCTGGACTCCAGCCCCCTGAACAGGCGATCAAATCACAGTTCAAAGTTCGCACGGCACCGGTTACCTCTGTGCCAGCTGCATTAATCGGGGCTATTAGAGCGCGCTTAACACGCTTATTGCCCTGAGCTTCGATAAGCCCATGCCCGGCAATGACATCTATGCCCTGAGCTTTGATCGCGGCGACTATATCGCCGCTGGGATTGCTGCGGCTGTCGATGACAGCAACCACGTCACGGCCGGTCTGATGCCAATCCAAGGCAGTCTGATAGGCATTGTCATTGGTGGTAAATAGCACCAGCTTATTGCCGGGGGCCACGCCATAGCGATTGACGTAGGTGGAGACCGACGAGGCCAACATCACCCCGGGAATATCATTGTGGGCAAATACCAGCGGTCGTTCAAAGGCACCGGTGGCCAGCACCACCTGAGCGGCTCTCACTCGGTGCACGCGCTGACGCACCTGGTGGGCCGAGGTGAGGCCGAGATGATCTGTACGGCGCTCTAAAACGGTTAAAAAGTTATGGTCGTAATAACCAAACACTGTGCTTCGCGGCAGCAGCTGAACATTGCTATAGGCCTTGAGTTCAGCCACCAAACTTGCAAGCCAATGGGCTGCCTTGATGCCATCAATAGACTGTTTGGAGGCTAATAAACTGCCGCCAAATTCAGACTGCTCATCGGCAATTATCACTCGAGCACCGGTGCGTGCCGCTTCACGGGCGGCAAGTAATCCCGCCGGACCTGCGCCAACCACCAAGACATCACAGTGCTGATTGAGCCTGTCATAGCTATCCGGATCCGCCTCCACTGGCGTGGCCCCCAAGCCTGCGGCCTTGCGAATAAAATGCTCGTAGGTCATCCAGAGTTTTTTCGGGTACATAAAGGTTTTGTAATAAAACCCCGGAGGCATCAGCCGACCAAGGGCCCCGACTATGCCCATGACATCAACGTTAACACTGGGCCAGCCATTGACACTGGAGGCTTCAAGACCCTGATAGAGTTCCACCTGAGTGGCTTTAAGGTTAGGAATGGTACCCGCCCCAGAGCCCAGTTGAATAATGCCATTGGGCTCTTCGGCACCATGGCCAAAGATACCTCGCGGTCGGGCATATTTAAAACTGCGACCGACCACATCAACGCCATTGGCCAGCAGTGCAGAAGCCAAGGTGTCACCGGCGATACCCTGATAGGCTTTGCCATTAAAAGTGAAATCAATAGCGGCGCCAGTATGAGTCGGCAAACGATTAATGCTTCTAAATTGACTCATGAGTTGGCTCCAGTAATAGTCGGCTGGGTGCCGGTTTTGTAGGTTTCTAAAATCTCGTAGGTCACTGTATTGCGGGTGGCATTAAAATAGCGTCGACATCCCACGGCGTGATACCACATCTCATGGTGGATACCCCGGGAATTGGTGCGAAAGAACAGGTAGTCGCCCCACTCTTGGTCGTTCAGCGCGTCAGGTTCCAGAGGGCGAACTATATGGGCTTCGCCGCCATAGCTAAACTCTTCCTCGTCGCGGTGTTCCTGACAGTGGGGGCAATGAATTAGTAACATATTTTTCTCGTCATTTTAGCAATCATAATCAGTGAGCCACACCAGCAGCGCCGTGTTCATCAATCAGCGCGCCAGTATTAAAACGGTCAATATTAAATGCCGCCGCCAGTGGATGGGGACGGTCATTGGCCACGGTGTCGGCAAACACATAGCCGGAACCAGGCGTGGCTTTAAAGCCACCAGTGCCCCAGCCACAGTTAAAGTAGAGCCCTTCAACCGAGGTCTTGCTGATAATCGGACAGGCATCGGGGCAGGTGTCGACAATACCGCCCCACTGGCGATTCATGCGCACCCGACTAAAGGCCGGGAACAGTTCGCAGATGGCTTGAATGGTATGTTCTACAACATGGAAGGATCCGCGCTGGCCATAGCCGTTATAACTGTCGACACCGGCACCAATCACCAGATCCCCTTTATCCGACTGGCTGATATAGCCGTGTACCGCATTGGACATCACTACTGTATCGAGACAGGGTTTAACCGGCTCCGAAACCAAGGCCTGAAGCGGTCGCGACTCAACCGGCAATCTCAGACCCGCCATGGCGGCAACTACACTGGAATTGCCCGCGGTGACACAGGCCACTTTGCGCGCGCCAATAAAGCCACCGGTGGTTTCAACGCCCACCACAGCACCGTCTTTGCGGCGAATGCCCGTGACTTCAGTCTGTTGAATCAGATCTACACCCAATGCATCGGCACCGCGGGCATAACCCCAGGCCACGGCATCGTGACGGGCTGTGCCACCCCGGGGTTGCCATGAGGCACCCAATATCGGATAGCGACTGTCCCGGGAAATGTTAATAAGCGGGGCAATTTCTTTAATCCGTTCGGGGCTGACCACTTCACCATCTATACCATTGAGACGGTTGGCATTAACTCGCCGCTCTATATCACGCATATCTTGCAGGTTATGACCGAGGTTAAGCACACCGCGCTGACTAAACATGACATTGTAGTTAAGCTCTTGGCTCAATCCCTCCCAGAGTTTTAACGACAGATCATAGAGCTGGGCGGCTTCGTCCCAGAGATAATTGGAGCGAATAATGGTGGTATTACGAGCGGTATTGCCGCCCCCCAAATAGCCTTTTTCAATCACCGCTATATTGGTAATACCATGCACTTTGGCGAGATAATAAGCCGTGGCTAAACCATGGCCACCGCCGCCCACAACAATCACATCGTAATCTTTTTTCGGGGTGGGACTGCGCCAGACTTTCTGCCAGTTTTCGTGATAACTCAGGGCGTTTTTAAATAGGCTGAAGGCGGAATATTTTTTCATGTTTAACGGTCGACCCAATAGCGGTTAATAACTTCTATTGGAGCAAGTTGCCGGTACCTGCAACTAGAAGAAAACTGACAACCTCAGCCCTTAAAAACGACAAACAGGCGAAAAAAGTCAATAATGGCAGTTAAATTCAAACTATGGACTAGATCTGTTGTATATAAATGCCGTCAACCCTACACTGCCAAGATCAAAAAAATTAAAAAATAAGGCCCTCAGCATGCCTAAAAAAGCTAGCCCCAACAAAATATCCCCAAGCCTTTCGGTGGGCTTTGTGCTTATGCCGAGCTTTACCCTACTGCCCTTTTCCGCCTTTATTGATGCCCTGCGTCTGGCCGCGGATGAAGGCGATCAGAGCCAACAAATAAACTGCCACTGGACCGTAATGGGGCCCAATCTCGAGCCTATCTCTTCCAGCTCTGGGGTCCAGGTTAAGCCCTGGGAAACCTATCGCGATCCAGTGGAATTTGACTATATAGTGGTGGTCGGTGGACTGCTGCAAAAAACCTTGCAGGGCAGCCAACATGTGATCGATTATTTGCAACAGGCGGACCGCGCCCATGTGCCTATTATTGGGCTCTGCACCGGTTCCTTTGCGATGATTCGCGCGGGCCTGATGCACCAGCGGCGCTGCTGTGTCAGCTGGTTTCACTACAAGGATCTGACTGATCAGTACAGCGATGTGATTGCGGTGGCGGAACAGCTGTTTGTCGACGATGGCGATCGCATTACCTGTGCTGGCGGCGCTGTGGCGGCTGATCTAGCGGGCTATATTATTGAGCGTCATTTAGGACAGAGCTGGGCGCGCAAGAGCCTGCGTATACTGGTGATGGATAATCCGCGACCGGCCAATGCGCCGCAGCCACAACCGGCATCGGATTATCAGGTAAATAATAAGTGGGTAAAACGGGCGCTGTTGTTGCTCGAACAAAATCTCAGCCGTCCTCTAGCGACAGATGAAATTGCCAGCCGCCTGAATATTTCTAAACGCCAGCTTGAGCGTTTATTTATTGCTGAAACCGGAGATAGTTTGCAGAAGTTTTACCGCAAGATTCGCTTAAATTATGGGCTTTGGTTGCTGCAAAATACGCCGCGTTTGATTACCGATATTGCCCAGGAAACAGGCTTTTCGGATACCGCCCATTTCTCCCGGGCTTTTCGCGCCGCCTTTGATAAAAAACCTACAGAATGCCGCGAGCTTTTTATCTAAAGCCCGAGGCTTTTTATTGCGTGAAGCTCAGGGCCTTTTGTTACATAAAGCTCAGGGCTGTTTTAACCTAACGCCCGCGGCTCTTTTAACCTAAAGCACGGCGCTCATTACTCGGCGGTTTACCATAGAGTTCACTGTAGCAGCGGCTAAAATGCGGCGCGGTGGAAAAGCCACAGCTAATGGCTACATCAATCACTGGGATAGAGGTTTGCAGCAGTAATAGGCGCGCCCTGGAGAGACGCAGTTCAAGATAATATCTAGACGGCGCGCAGTGTAAATAGCGATTAAATAAACGCTCTAACTGACGTCTTGAAATACCCACATAGTTAGCCACTTCATCCAAGGTTAGGGGTTCTTCAATATTGCTTTCCATCAGCGTGACCGCATCCACTAAGCGCGGTTGGCTGGCACCGATCAAGTACTGTAATGGCGCCCGCTGGGCATCTTTTTCCGTGCGCACACGATCACAGGTAAATTGTTCTGAGATCTGCTGCACTAACTGATGGCCATGGATACTGGCAATCAGATTAAGCATCAGGTCAATGGAGCTAATACCCCCAGAACAGGTATAGCGATCACGGTCTATTGCAAATAGATTTGACGATAAATGTAACTTGGGAAATTCCTCGCGCATGCTGGCGAGGTTTTCCCAGTGAATGGTGCAGCGATAGCCATCCAATAAACCGGCTTTGGCGAGGGCATAAGTCCCGGTGCAGAGGGCACCCAGGGGGATTTTTCTCTTGGCGAAAACACGCAGACGATCGGTAAGTAACTTGGTGCAATACTGCTTAATATTGTAGCCACCGCAAACCAGTAATATTTTCACTTCAGTGGCGCTGTCCAGTGCGCTATCCAGGGCCCCATCAAGCTGCACTTCAAGTCCAGAGCTGGACGTTACCGGTTCACCGGTCGAGCTATAGACTGACCAGCGATACAGCTCACGACCACTGATACGGTTGGCCATACGCAGGATACCCACGGCATTGGAGAAGGTACTCAGGGTATATTCAGGCATTAATAGAAACCCTATATGCAGGGTTACTACAGGTTCAACGGGGTCTACAGAGATATCATCGGACATTTTTAAACGCCTTCTTATAAGTGCCACTTCTTTTTGGTAGCATCTTTTGAGTATAGATCAACAAGTCAATTTTTAAGTAGCGTTTTTAGACCTATATCAGCACCTTTTTTCGCAAAAAGAAAACAAACCTTAGCGTCGCCGACGCTTTCTGCCACCGCCGTTATCTGCAACCTCTTTGACTGGCGGTCGAGTTACTAGGGAAAATAGATTAGGAAAGGCATCGGCCTTATTGGGAAAGGCCATGGCATCGACAAAATAATCCTGAAATTTTGGCTCCAGAGCAGTTTCAATTTTCTCAATATTTTTAACCAGCGTTTCAATTAGGTCTCGAGATTGACGATTGAGTAGCGCAATGCGCGCGCCGGTGCCCGCGGCATTGCCCGCCGAGGAAACCTCTTCCAAGACACAGTCGGGAATTAAACCCAAGACCATGGCATGTTGCACATTGATATGGCTGCCAAAGGCCCCGGCCAGACGGATACGTTCAATCTTGTCCGTGCCTATATGATCCATTAGCAACTTCACCCCCGCATAGAGAGCGGCTTTGGCCAGCTGGATTTGGCGAATATCATTTTGTGTTATCAGCATCTGCGGCTGATCAGTGGCTGAATCGGAGGCTGAATAAGAGCTGCCGTCACCTAATGGAGAGTATAAAAGGTAGGACCAGGTACGATCATTTTGCACCATTCTATGGGTGCGATTAACCAGTTCACCGTCGACAATACCGTCCACCGTCACTATGCCTGCCAGATACATCTCAGCAACCACTTCGATAATGCCCGAACCACAGATACCGGTGACGCCGTGATGCTCAATGGCGGCACTAAAGCCCTCTTCATCAGACCAGAGATCCGAGCCAATCACTTTAAACCGCGGCTCCAAGGTTTCTGGATTGATACGCACTCGCTCAATAGCTCCGGTGGCAGCTCGCTGACCGCAACTAATTTGCGCCCCCTCAAAGGCTGGCCCTGTGGGACTAGAACAGGCCAGTAGGCGCTGGCGATTGCCCAGTACAATTTCAGCATTGGTGCCCACGTCGACCAGCAAGGTCATCTGATTCTGTTCCTGAGGCTCTTCCGAGAGAATCATACCGGCAGTATCGGCGCCCACATGACCGGCGATACAGGGCAAAATATAGATGCGCCCGCCGGGATTAATCTTTAGTTCCAACTCCGCAGCCGGCACTTCAACCGCAGCATCGGTGGTCAGGGCAAAGGGTGCGCCGCCCAATTCCACCGGGCTAATGCCAAGCAAGATATGGTGCATAATCGGGTTGGCGACCAAGGTGATTTCAAGAATATCCTCAACAGTGCTATTGATGGCCTCGGCCACCTCCGCAAAGAGACTGTTTAGCGCTTCACGGATCACCACTGTCATTTCATCCGCCCCCTCTGGATGCATCATCACATAGGAGACGCGACTCATAAGGTCTTCGCCAAAGCGAATCTGCGGGTTCATCAGACTGGCGCTGGCCATCACTTCGCCGCTGGAGAGATCACAGAGATGGGCGGCAATGGTGGTTGATCCCACATCCACCGCCACGCCATAGGCCTTATCGCGAAAGCCGGGCCAGAGGGCAATAATCTGCTGATTGTTATAGACGGCGACTGTGATGGCGCGTTTGCCTTTGGCCAAAACTGGCTGCAAGGTTTTTAGCAGTGCGTTATCACAGGCTAGATGGGGTAGCTCCCATTCCTGTTCAAGGGCTTCAATCAGCCGTTGCAGATCACCCTTGGGTACATGCATATCGGCTTCGTCTACTTGCACGTAATACAGCCGCGTCGCCGGGTCGAGATGGATATCTCGGTACTCCGCGTCTTTGCGTACGATCTGTCTGTGAACCTGGCTTTCCGGGGGCACATCGATGACAACATCGTCCAATAGCAGGGTGTGGCAACTTAGACGACGGCCATTGGCGAGGGGTGTTTTACGCTCGCCATATTTGATTTCCGTGGCGCAAACAGCAGACAAATGGCTGCTATCTGAGTCGATTTGATGTTTCGGAAAAGAGCCTTCAGCACAGATAATCTGGCAGCGACCACAGAGGCCACGACCACCACAGACCGAGTCAATATCAACCCCTAAAACCCGCGCGGCATGGAGTAGCGGCGTATTCACCGCAAAGCTGCCACGGCGTCCAGAGGGGGTAAAAACCACTTTCACCTGTTTATCTGTCTTATCCATGCCTTCCACTATTTATCTAAGCTCTTTTTCTGCGACCGCCACGAACTCGCCCTTCCCCTTCGGGAACCGGCTCGCGATAGGCTTTAATCCAGTTGGCGCAGTTGGGATCATTGCCCATCATTACATCGCCGCCGCGCACTGCCGCCATCACTTCTGCATGCAGTGGACTGGTGATAGCTGAGGTCATTCCTGCACCCATGGCCATGGTTAAAAAGGCACTGTTAATACCATTGCGATTGGGCAGACCAAAGCTGACATTGGAGGCGCCACAGGTGGTGTTGACTCTTAGCTCTTCCCGCAGACGACGGACTATATGCATCACCTGTAGACCCGCGGTATTAATAGCGCCAATGGGCATAACCAGGGGGTCGACAATCACGTCGCTGTAGTGAATGCCGTAATCCGCGGCGCGCTCGATAATCTTCTTGGCCACTTTAAAACGTTCATTGGGATCTTCAGAGATACCGGTTTCGTCGTTTGATATGGCAACAACAGCTGCACCGTATTTGGCCACCAAAGGCAGCACCCTCTCCAGCACTTCATCTTCGCCGGTGACCGAGTTGACCAGGGCCTTACCCTGATAGACTGCCAAACCCGCCTCCAGTGCTTCAATAATCGAAGAGTCGATACTCAGGGGCACATCGCTGATCGACTGCACCAGCTGAATGGCTTCCGCCAGAATACGGGGTTCATCCGCCAGTGGAATACCGGCGTTAATATCCAGCATCTGCGCACCGGCAGCAATCTGTGCTAGAGCATCGGCTTCTACACGACTGTAGTCACCCACTTTCATTTCTGCGGCTAAAATTTTCCGCCCAGTAGGATTTATGCGTTCGCCGATAATCACAAAGGGCTGATCAAAGCCGATTTTGACTTCTCTTGTGGCGGAACTGATAGTGGTGATGGTCATGCCGTTCTCCAAAAATTATCGTTGTGGGTGCCAGGGAGTTCGACTTCCCAGTACCTGAGTTTTTTCTACAATTTCAGCGATCCGCTCTTCTTGGCGATAGGCCATAATATGCACGCCGCTGGCGCCCTCTATTTCGCGAATCTCATTGATCATATGGATACAGATATTCACGCCTTCCTGCTTCTGGTCCTGGGCTCCCGCCAAACGTTTAATAATGGCATCGGGAATATGCACACCGGCAACATTCTTGCGAATCCACTCGGCAGACTTGGCCGAGGCCAGTGGGCCGACACCGGGCAAAATAAAGACTTTTTCGTGGAGCCCCAAATCACGCACTTTCGCCATATAGGTCTTGAGCATATCAATATCAAAACAGTACTGAGTCTGGATAAACTGGGCACCGGCGGCGACTTTTTTCGCCAGTCGCAGAGGCCGATAATCAAACGGCGGCGCGAAGGGATTGGCCGCTGCGCCCAAAAATACCTGGGGTGGCGAAGTGATTTTGCGGCCACTGAGAAACTGACCGTCGTCGCGCATACCCTTGAGCATTTGCAGACTGGTCATGCAGTCCATATCAAATACTGGCTTGGCTTCTGGATGGTCGCCGGACTGCACACCGTCGCCGGTTAAACAGAGAATATTCGACACGCCCATGGCCGAGGCACCGAGCACATCCCCCTGCATGGCAATGCGGTTTTTATCCCGACATGAAATCTGCATAATCATCGAGTAGCCGCGGCGGGTTAACAGCGCACACATACCGACACTGGACATATGGCAGTTGGCACCAGAGCCATCGGTGGCATTAATCGCATCCACATAACCATCAAACAGCGCGGCGCGGTCAAACACTTCTTGAGGGTCGGCAGAATCCGGTGGCGCTATCTCAGCGGTCACGGCAAAGTGACCGGCGCGCAACACCCGTTCAAAGCGACCGGGGGAATCGTGGCCCGGCAGTATCGGCAGATTCTCTCCGGCTAGGGGTTCGTCGTCAAAGGTCATAGTCTGGCTCTCACTCTTTTACGCACAGCATGCAGCCAAGCACTGGTGCCTTTAAGGCGGACATCCACAGGGGCCTGAATCACTTGAATGGTGGACTCAAGGTTGCCGACAAGCTTGCTACCCTCCCAGGAGGTCACCCAGACGCAGACCATGTTCGGATCAACCTCACAGTTGCCATTGCTGCGCACGCCGCCACAGGGGCCATTGCGGAGGGTTTTCGGGCAATTCATGGGGCAGGCCATACCGGTTTCGCCGAGAGTACACTGACCACAGGATTGGGAGTCGAACAAGAAGCCTTTAATCACTTTTTCTATGGCGGCAAAACCGCGGTCTAGGCGCTGATAGCCGAGACGGTTAAGTAGCGGATGCAGTGCCACCAAGCCGCTTTCTAGCCCTTGGTAGACGCGACGCAACCAGCGGGCATTGTTAGCCGACCAGTAACGAACCCGCTTCAAGCGATCTCTACTCTGAGGCCTTTGCTGGCGACCAGCTGCTTAATATCGGCGTCGGAATAGGCGGCTTCGATAGCATCGGCAAACTGCTGGGCCAATTCCTGGGGACTGCCCTCTCCTTCGATTGAACTGGTGAAACGGCGCCAGTCTTCTAAATACTCTTCGCTGCCACCCTTACCGGCACGCATAGCGGCGCGATCTATAGCCGCCTGAAAACGATGACTAAGAAGCACCTTGCCACGGACTCGGCCACTTTTGACCAGAATCTGAGCTGGGATATCACGCCAAAATACTTCAATTTTTTGCATCGGGTTGCTCTCTCTTCATGCTTATACAATCTTCAAGATCTGTTGTTGAAGACCATTTTCTAGGTCGCCATAACCACTCTGTTCATGGCGAAATTCCAAACCTAAAAATGCTGCCGCCGCTTTCGCTCTAACTACCAAGGCTGGATCCTCTCTCTGAGACAGATACACCACCAGCTTGTAATTGGCGAAATACTGATCGCGCAGCTCTGGATGCTTATCCAGCTTTAGCCCTTTAATCATTAAGCGATCAAAGTGCTCAACCAAAAAATCGGTCAGGTAAAAACTGCCCAACTCCTCTTCTGCAATCTCGGTAAAGCGCGCTTCACCGGCATAAAAAGAATAGCAGTGGGCACCGGGCAGTCGCTCCACAGAGTCTCCGGCCTCGGCCAAGACTCGATCAATCTCACCACCGGTACCGCAGTCGCCATAGGCAACAAAAATATGCTGGTACTGATTGCGATATTGAGCAATCTTTTCCCGCAGTTTCTGGGGGATTTGTTTCGGCCTGTTATGTAACTCGGCATCTAAACATTGCAGATCGATCTGACCCCAACCATTGTGCTTTTGCAGCCAGACTATCTCTCGGGCCAGGGCGCCACAGGCAATCACCAATAACTTGCCCGGAACGACTGAGCCAGTGACTGGGCTCGCGACGGTCATTAGGCCGCCTCTAGGGCTCTGCGTTCCTGGACCAAACGAATCGCCGTGGTAGCTGCATCCGCAGCGTCGCGACAGTAGGCATCGGCGCCAACCGCAGTGCCAAATTCTTCATTCAGCGGCGCACCGCCAACCATGACAATATATTTTTCGCGCAGGCCATGATCTTTCAGGGCATCAATCACTACTTTCATATAGGGCATGGTGGTGGTGAGCAGAGCGGACATGCCCAAAATATCGGGTTTGTGACGTTCGAGAGCGGCGAGATATTCTTCGACACTATTGTTAATACCCATATCGTGAACTTCGAACCCTGCGCCTTCCATCATCATCGCTACCAGGTTTTTGCCGATATCATGGATATCCCCTTTAACCGTGCCAATCACCATGGTGCCCACGGGCTTGGCCCCGGTCTCGGCTAAAAGAGGCTTGAGAATAGACATGCCACCTTTCATAGAGTTCGCCGCCAGCAGTACTTCCGGGACAAACAAAATGCCGTCGCGAAAATCCACACCGACCACGGTCATACCGTCCACCAGCGCTTCACCTAAGACGCGCTCTGGGGACCAGCCTCGATCCAAGAGAATCTGTGTACCCTCTTCGATTTCTTCTTTTAAGCCGTCGTAGAGATCGTCATGCATCTGCAAAACCAGATCTGCATCGGATAACTCAGTTAGTACAATATCGTCTTCTTCAGACATGGGGTTTATTCCTCAAGACTCTTGCTTATTAGTCATGCTTAGTAGTCGCGGTCGGCATAGGAGCCTTTGCGACGGGCCATAAAATCAATCAATGCTTCGTCGATCGCCGGGTCAAATGCCGGTGCCTGATAATCATTGAGGTTTTTTTTCCACAGCAGATTAGCGCGCTGTGCAGTATCCAGAGAACCGTCTACCTGCCACTGCTCATAGCTATTATTGTCCGCTACAGTTGAGCGGTAGAATGCGGTTTCAAAATTCTTCAGGGTGTGGGCTGAACCCAGGTAATGTTTACCGGGACCCACTTCACGGACAGCATCTAGCGCCTGACCGTTCTCGGACATATCCATACCCGAGAGCAGTACAGAGATCATGCTGGCCTGATCGCAGTCCATAATAAATTTCTCATAACCCATAGCCAGCCCCCCTTCTAACCAACCGGCGGTGTGCAACATAAAATGTACGCCGGCCAGGGCTGCGGTCTGCAATGTGTTAGCGGCTTCATAGGCGGCCTGAGCATCGGGTAACTTGGAGCCGGTGAGTCCACCGCCACTTCTAAAGGGAACGCCCAGTCGACGTGCCAGTGCCGCAGCGGCATAGATAACTTGGCTTGGCTCTGGGGTACCAAAGGTAGGTGCGCCAGTGGCCATAGACACTGCCGCAGCAAAGGTTCCAAAGATAACCGGTGCGCCGGGACGACAGAGCTGAGTAAAGGCGATACCGGCCAGAGCTTCCGCCAGGATCTGGGTCACAGTGCCCGCTGCGGTGACCGGCGACATGGCCCCAGCCAGAATAAAGGGTGAGACTACTGTGGCCTGATTATTCCGCGCATAGACTTTGAGGGAACCGAGCATGGTGGCATCGTAGGTCATGGGAGAGTTGACATTAATCAGGCTGGTAAGCACGCAGTTTTGGTCGACAAACTCATCGCCAAAGACCAGCTTGGCCATATCCACTGTGTCCTGAGCGCGCTCATGGTGAGTCACTGAACCCATCAGAGGTTTGTCGCTGTATTTAAAGTGGCTGTAAATCATATCGAAGTGGCGTTTGTTTACTGGCAGATCCACAGGCTCACAGATAGTGCCGCCGGAATGGTGAATCCCCGGTGCCATATAGGCCAGTTTTACAAAATTTTGAAAGTCTTCAATGGTGGCGTATCTGCGACCCTTGTCGATATCATGGACGAAAGGTGAACCATAGGCCGGCACTAATACCGTGCGCTTGCCGCCAATAATCACATTGCGTTCTGGGTTGCGCGCGTGCTGCACAAATTCGCGTGGCGCCGTGGCCTGAATAATCGAGCGACAGAGACCCTTGGGGAAATGCACGCGAGAGCCTTTTACATCTGCACCGGCTGCGGTCCACATGGCCAGCGCTTCGGGGTCATCGAGAAAATCGATACCGATCTCTTCGAGCAAGATATCCGCATTGTCTTCGATAAGCTGCAGATTCTCTTCGCTGAGGTATTCGAAATAGGGAATCTTGCGCTCGATAAAGGGCGCGGTTTTGACTACTGCATTGGCACGAGTTTCACGGCGTCCGTCACGGCCACCACCCTCTCTACCCGCTCTTCTACGCCCAGTTG
Organism: uncultured Pseudomonadales bacterium; assembly: GCA_905478975.1. Taxonomy (GTDB): domain Bacteria; phylum Pseudomonadota; class Gammaproteobacteria; order Pseudomonadales; family Porticoccaceae; genus HTCC2207. The sequence continues at coordinate 18,342 of CAJQKW010000126.1, forward strand.
TTTCAGTCATAATCATTCTTCCGTTGGAGAGTTTTTTCTCTCTTTTATGGGATCTTTATTGCTCGCAGTCTGTGCCTGTTTAGGCGCTGCCGCATCTGCTTCTACGACACTGAAATATCAGTTTGCGACGCGCCTAAAAACTAGCTTCGCAAACAGCTATTTTCGCCGTCAAAAGGTGACTCTTCGATAATCGTTGCTCGGTAGCGATCACCGAGAATTTCAATCTCCAATTCGGTGCCTATGGCGCCATAAGCGGCCTTCACCAGACCCAGCGCTAGAGACTTATTGGTGCGAAAGCCAAAGCCCCCAGAGGTAGCTCGGCCTATCAACAGATCATCGCAGTAGAGTCCTTCAGAACCCCGGGCATCAGCATCGATGACGCCATGAATCTCCAAGGTGGCGAAACAATTATCAAAACCGCGCTGTTGCCAGGCGATCAGCGCCTGCTTACCGACAAAATCGCAGTCTTTATCAAGTTTTACAAAACGCTCTAAACCGGATTCAAGGGCGGAGTATTCAATCGACATCTCACGGGGAATCAGACGATAGGATTTCTCGATGCGCATACTCTCCATTGCGCGAATACCAAAGGGCTTAATATTGAACTCGGCGCCAGCCTTCATCAGCTCATCGAAGATATAGTTTTGCATCTCTATGGGATGGTGCAGCTCCCAGCCCAGCTCGCCAACAAAGTTAACCCGCAGCGCTTCGGCCTGGGCATAACCCACATTGATGGATTTGCCGGTGAGCCATTTAAAGTTGTCCTTAGACATATCGGTGTCAGTGAGCTTTTGCAGCAGCTCCCGAGACTTGGGGCCAGCGACTACAAGAACACCCATCTGGGTGGTGATTTTTTGCAGATTAACCGAGCCATCTCGCGGTGCCAGCTTGGTGAGATAGTCCCAGTCATGGCGCTCTTGGGAACCGGCAAAGACCAGATAATAGCTGTTTCTAGCGCGCTTATAGATGGTGAATTCGGCCCGTACACCGCCGTTTTTAGAGAGCATATGGCAGAGGCCAATGCGCCCAACGGCCTTGGGTATATTGTTGGCGACAATGCTGTTTAGCCAAGCTTCTGAGCCATGACCGGTGACTGTGGCTTTGGAGAAGGCCGACATATCGAGAACACCAACATGCTGATTTACATGGCGACATTCCTCACCGACAAAATCAAAGTAATTGGAGCGGCGGAAGGAATTCTTTTCCACAATGCGGCCATCGGCCAGGGCTTTTGAATGATTTTTATTCCACAGGGTATCTGACTTATTGAGGTCTTCAGCCGACAGGGAATATCCGGGAGGGGCAAACCAGTTGGGTCGCTCCCAACCATAGACCGAGCCAAACACTGCACCTAACGCTTTCATACGATCGTAACAGGGGGTCGTTTTTAGCGGCCGAGCCGCACCTCGCTCTTCATCTGGATAATGGTTTTTGAACACATGGTCATAGGCTTCTTCGTTTTTGCTGCGCAGATAACCGCGGGTTGCATAGGGTCCAAAACGACGGGGATCGACGCCCATCATATCCACAGTGGGCTCACCATCAACAATCCATTCCGCCAACTGCCAACCGGCACCGCCGGCAGCGGTTATACCGAAGCTATGGCCCTCATTGAGCCAAAAGTTTTTCAAACCCCAGGCTGGGCCAACAATGGGGTTGCCGTCAGGCGTATAGGCAATAGCACCGTTATAGACAGTCTTGATGCCCACCTCGGCAAAGCCGGGAACCCGCTCCATACAGGCTTCAATATGGGGCATTAGGCGATCGAGATCGCCATTAAACAGCTCGTATTCCGAGTGCTCGCTGGGGCCGTCTACATAACAGCATGGGGCGTTCTCTTCATAGGGGCCGAGAATAAAACCGCCGGCCTCTTCGCGCAGATAATAACCGGCGTCGGAATCACGCAGCACGGCCTGCTCGGGAAGCCCTTGGGCCTTGCGCGCCAGAATATCGGGGTGTGGGTCGGTGACAATATACTGGTGTTCAACTGGAATAACTGGGATATCCAGACCCACCATCTCACCGGTCTTGCGAGCAAAATTGCCGGTGCAGCAGACAACCTGCTCACAGTGGATATCACCCTTGTCGGTTTTCACAATCCAGCTATCATCGGGCTGTTGTTCAAGATCCAGCACCGCGGTGTTGCGATAGATCTCTGCGCCGCGAGAACGCGCGCCTTTGGCCAGCGCCATAGTCAGATCAGCAGCCTGAATATAACCGTCATCTGGATGCTGAATCGCACCGATAACGCCGTCGAGATTGGCCATTGGCCAAACGTCTTTGACCTGTTCCGGGGTTAAAAAATTCACCTCGACACCGACGGTCTGGGCCACTCCTGAGTAGTATTTATACTCATCCATACGATCTTGGTTAGAGGCCAAGCGAATATTAGACACCACACTGAAGCCGACATTCTGGCCGGTCTCTTTTTCCAGCTCATGGTAAAAGTCCACAGAATACTGGTGTAATTTACCCACCGAGTAACTCATATTAAACAGCGGCAGCAGACCCGCAGCGTGCCAGGTGGATCCGGACGTGAGTTCTTTACGCTCAATCAACACCACATCGGTCCAGCCTTTTTTCGCCAGATGATAGAGAGTGCTAACGCCGACTACGCCACCGCCCACGACCACTACTTTTGCACTTGTTTTCATCGCCATCTGTTAACGCCCAATTGTTGGTGATTTTTAGTCTATTTTTTGCAGTTTAACCCTCAATACTAGACCGCCACGGCGCAGATACGACAGTCATATATCCTCCAGCGCCATAGCCGCAAAACCCTGCCCTGCTTGACCTAGAGTCGTTTTTAGAACAGCATAAGCCGGTCTCAGCTAGCCGCAGCCATGGCGGTTTATGGAAGATGACCATCAAAGTGACAACGCCGCCGAGAAATAGCCTTGCCTGGCAGTGTTATTGACATAATTAACGGAGTTAGAGCCCCATGAGTGATATCAAAATAGCCCGCAGTGCCACCACCCAACCGATCTCTGAGATTGCTGCAAAGCTAAATATTCCCGATGCAGCATTAATTCCCTACGGCAGAACTAAAGCGAAAATATGCCCTGACCATATCGCCTCGTTAAAAGATAAGCCCGACGGCAAATTGATTTTGGTGACTGCGATTACGCCAACCCCAGCAGGTGAAGGTAAAACCACCACCTCTGTGGGTCTTACCGACGGACTTAACCGCATTGGCAAGAAGGCTCTGGTGTGCCTGCGCGAACCCAGCCTCGGCCCCTGCTTTGGCATGAAGGGTGGCGCTGCCGGTGGTGGCTATGCTCAGGTTGTGCCTATGGAAGATATCAACCTGCACTTTACCGGCGACTTTCACGCCATTGGCGCGGCACACAATCTGCTTTCAGCCTTAATCGACAACCATATTCACTGGGGTAATAGTCTGGAAATAGATGCCCGCCGCATTGTTTGGAAGCGGGTTGCGGATATGAATGACCGCGCCCTGCGCAGTATTAACTGTGGTTTGGGTGGCCCGGGCAATGGCTTCCCACGGCAAGATGGCTACGATATTACCGTGGCCTCGGAAGTCATGGCGATCTTCTGCCTAGCCACTGACTTAGATGACCTTAAAGCGCGCCTCAATAAAATTGTTGTCGCCTACACCCGCGACCACAAGCCAATTCATGCCAGTGAAATACTCGGCACCGGCGCCATGACGGTGCTGCTTAAAGACGCCCTGGCGCCGAATTTGGTTCAGACCCTAGAGAACAACCCAGCGATTATTCACGGCGGCCCCTTCGCCAATATAGCCCATGGTTGCAACTCGGTTATCGCTACCAAAGCGGGTCTTAAAATGGCCGACTATGTGGTGACCGAAGCCGGCTTTGGTGCTGATTTAGGCGCTGAAAAATTCTTTGATATTAAATGCCGTGCCGCAGGCCTACATCCCGATGCCGCGGTGATCGTCGCCACAACTCGGGCGTTAAAAATGCACGGCGGTGTCGGTAAAGAAGATCTCGACAAAGAAGATCTCACCGCTCTTGAAGATGGCTGCTGTAATCTGGTTCGCCATATTGAAAATGTAAAAGCCTTTGGCGTGCCAGTGGTGGTGGGTATCAACCGCTTCACCTCAGATACAGACGCAGAAATTGCCCTGATCAAAAAGATTGCCCTGGCCAATGGCGTTAAAGCCATCGACTGCACCCACTGGGCGGATGGCGGTGCTGGCACTGAAGAGCTGGCCCATGAAGTGGTCGAAATGGTGGATTCAGGTCATGCCAATTTTGCCCCACTGTATCCTGACGATATGCCGATTTGGGAGAAGATTAAAACGGTTGCCACTAGGCTCTACCGGGCCGACGATATTATTGCTGATCAGAAAATACGCGACCAGATTCAAAAGCTGCAAGACAGTGGCTATGGGCATTTCCCGGTCTGTATTGCCAAAACTCAGTACAGTTTTTCAACCGATCCGACGCAAAAGGGCGCACCCTCTAATCATGTTGTGGCCATTCGTGAAGTGAGGTTATCGGCCGGTGCGGGCTTTATCGTGGTGGTCTGTGGGGATATTATGACGATGCCGGGGCTGCCGCGGGTGCCTGCGGCGAATAGCATTGATATGAATGAACAGGGTGAGGTTGTTGGGTTGTTTTAAAGAGCAACTCAGTGATGAATGCAGTCGGGGCGGCAGGCTCTGTCCCGACAGTTTTTAGCGCTTGGGGATATCGAGATGACAAGCCCAAGGACTGCCATCTCGAACGCATCTGAGAGATCTCTTGGACGATCAACCGCACTAGATGCTAATAAAGTGATACTGAAAATAGACCGCAGGATTTGCCAGCGGTGTGCTACAACAACTCCATACCAACATTTACTGCCCGCTTATCGAAAGTGACCACCCGACTACAGCCTTCCTGTTCCGAAAAAATGGTAATCAGCGCATCACTAAAATCAGCATTGCCATTTGCGAAGCGCCTCATGGCCATGTAGACCTTATCGGCCTTTTCAACCACCAATTGTTTGGTGGTCAACAAAGCATGCAGCACATTAAGAACCCCCTCTTTCGATTGGTCATAGCAAGATTCCAGGACCCATACGACTTCAACCAAAGTGATCGCTGTAATGAAACCAGGGTTTTGGGCGGTAAGCTCATTTTCGATCAAGGCATTAACTTTGGCTGACTGTTTTTTATCATCCTGAGTCAAATAACGAACCAGAACATTGGTATCCAAGCCGATCAACGCTGTCCAGCCTTAGCCCTTACGGCCTTGTTCATCTCATCAATGCTAACTGTGCGCTTGGCTTTGATCATTCCCCGCAGCTCAACCACTTCTTGAGTGACAGCCACCACCTCAAAGCGATCATCCGCTGTCCGGACAAATTCGACGCGATCACCCGCCACTACGTTCAGCGCCGACCTGATGGAGGACGGTATTGTGATCTGCCCTTTGCTGGTAACTGTTGCTTTGGACATGGTATTGCACTCCTATAATTGCCTTACTTAAAGTAAGGTAGCAGGCGGCCGAGCTTAAGTCCAATTAAAGTTTTTCACCAAGGCTACCTACTAAACCCACTGTTATCTCGAACGCATGTGAGAGATCTCTTGTATGGGTCTACTGCACTAGATGCAGCGGCGTGATACTGGAGCCTCGACAGCAGAATTTCATTCAGCCCATCCTTGGCCGCCCACAAATTATTTGGGCAATACAATAAGCCCTTCATTAGGGTTCATCTTACCCACCACAACCTCAGCATAAACCTCAGCAAAAGCCCCAAAGTCAGGCACCGTCTCCACAGTCATCCAGCCTGCGCTCTGCTGCATGCGCGCCTGGGTAAAAGCGCCAGCCTGCTGATTAAATCCGTCCTGACCCCAATCACCCACACGCTTTTGAACATGGGCAGGAGCAAAGAAAAAGCTGCTGCGCTGGCGATTGATTTTGGCCGCCAGAGGATCATTATCACTGAGGGTTTCCCAGTGAGTCATACCGACACTGATGCAATTGAGCATATTGTCGCCCAGGGCTTCATGCAGGGTTCCTAAAACACTGCGATTACCGCTCATATCCACCATAACCGTGGTCTTGCTTTCATCAATATTGCCCAGCTGGTCGTAACAAATAATCTCATCGTAACAACCGAGAGAGGCGACAAAATCATAGTTTGTCCGGGAGGTCACGCCGACAACTTTAGGGCTGTCTTTTGCATCGGCTAAACCCTGAGCAAGACCTATGGCGGTTTTACTTGAGGCACTCAAAATAACCACCTGGGAGGCTCCGTGATATGTCTCTGACTGCAAGGCATCACAGAGACAAAAGGACGTGACATGCAGAGGATTTAACAGGGCGCGAACATTGTCGCTGGAGGGGTCATAATTCGCTTCGCCTGACATCAGCAGATAATTGTTGTACACCGCCGGCAGTTCTGCCCGATGTGCGACACCGTCCATAAAGCGTTGCGGGGAGACCTTTATTGGCGACATTACAAGAAAGTCAGCCGGAGGAAAGTAGCCATAGATTCGTTCACCTATAGAAAGCCCATTAGTCTTAGACGCAGTAATTTCGGCAAACCCCCAGACCGGCAGACAACCCCAGTCGCCACTTTCATTTGCTGTTGCGGGGAAGAATTTCCAATAGCCAATCGTATCCCCAGCTGCACCATAAGTGACATTGTTGGCGGTAAAGGCAAAGCGCTCGATTTCCACCAAAATATCACCCGCTTTTAAATCGGCGAGGGCTTGTGTCTTATCAGTCTCAACCAAACGTGATCGGGTGAGGTCTTTTTTATAGGTTTGAAATTCACTCATTCTTTGTTTCCTTTAGATAAGTGCTTTAGATAGCGCTGTATTCAGCAGCTCTACATTGAATTGTTGTAACTTGGCGATAGCGGGCATTGCGCTGTTTTGAATGCGCTGCAAAATCTCCATCTTCTGCTGATCGGCTTTGTCAGCACTACTGATTAGTTTGGTAAAACCATCCAGTCGATTCTCTCGCACCCAAAGGCGCAGGGTCTTATCCAGAGACCAATTAAATTGGTTCATCATCATCGCCAGTGTCATGGGAATAAAATCCACATCATGGTTTGGCGGTGGGACTAGAGCACAGAGGCGGTTCTTGTCGGCGTCACTGTCATAGTTAACCTCAACATAGGCTGCCATAGATGCGCTAAAGGCTGGTTGATAGGCGCGGATCATCTGCGGCGTAATACAGTCATCAGCAAATACCGGGCGTGGGGCTTTGTGAGCAAAAGATCGCTCCAGACTTGCCGAGCAATCAACATGGATATGGGCTGGGGTGGTTGGGATTTCACCCTTCGTTAAAACAATACGGTCTTTTTCAATGGCGCTCACCTGGCCCATACGGACGATAGTTTTAATCCGCTGTAACTGCTCTATTTCAGGTTTGCTGATTGTGGCGGCATGGAACATAGTCGGCCGCACCGCTTTATCCAAACGCAGCAGATAACCGCCCTCTTCAAGGCGGTCAAACATATCTTCAATAGAACTGGCATTGGCAATCGCCTCATATTGCGCGGCAATGGAACCCACAGACTTGTGGAAGAACTCATGTGTAGGCTGGGTGTTGGCGCGATCGAGCAGCCAGGCATCACGAGATCGAATCCAGGTAATATCATCGGGGTCAACGCCCTGAGCAAGCAACCATAGGCAGGCATCTATACTCGTCTTACCGCCACCAATCACTACATAGCCAGCAGGTTTTTCAGTGATGCTTGGCATATCGTTGAGCGGCATAAATTGCGCCTCAGCCGCTATGCTGAAGTTCGGTGTGTGGGTAGAGGGCACGGCAATGGTCAAGAACGTGGCGTCGACTAATTTCTCATAGTCTACTGAGTGCGTTTCACCGGTCAGCTTAGAGGTGAACTGACCATCCCCTTCATATTCACACATGGGAAAGTATTGCACTCTGCCGCTGGCTAAAAACCGCTGGCGCATCACATCGTCGAAGTAGGCACAGATTTCATCACCGGTAGCAAGATCACCCATGCCTTTATTCAAACCAATCTGATCAATCTCCCCTCGGCTTAGCTCCTTTGAGCTAACACCGAAAAATGATGAGGGTTGATGCAGAGTGACAAAGGGATAGGCCAAGTTCCAGTGACCGCCAGGCTTCGCGTAGCGATCGACAATAATGATATTGGCATCAGTTTCAGTAAATAGCGTATCGGCAAAGGCCATGCCCACTAGGCCGCTGCCAATAATCAGATAATCTGTTTTTAGTGATTTGCTCACCCCTTACTCCTTTATTATTATTTTTGAAGCCAACGAGTCGCATATCAAAGGGCCTTGCCCGCAAGGTTTTGATGGTATCCTCTTCTTATTAACTTACCAATAGACCAGCCTGTAAAATGCGGTTTTAATATGCGCCTCAGCTATTACTACGCATTCTGGAGAGACAAATATGCGCTACACCCTTTTTTCCACACCGCTGCTCTCGCCATTACTCCGTGTACTGTCAAAAGTTATCTTGAAAATAATTCGCTGGCGGGTGGGTGGGACTCTGCCCACAGATCAGAAAAAGTACGTGCTGATCGTTGCACCGCACACATCAAACTGGGATTTTTTCCTTTTTGTGCTTACCGTATCCGTGCTCCGTCTACAGCCAAGTGTGCTGATTAAAGATACGCTATTTGTGGGACCTCTGGGCTGGTTCCTGCGCTACTGTGGTGCAGTCCCAGTGAATCGCAGGCAAGCAGGGTCTCTGGTGACTTATATATCGGGTATTTATGAGGCACGTGAGGAGTTTGTGTTAATCATTACGCCTGAGGGTACGCGCAGTCCCAATGCTAATTGGAAACGAGGGTTTCACCATGTGGCGAAGGCTGCGGGGGTGCCAATTCTAGTGGTCTATGTTGATAGCGCTGTGCGCACTATTGGCATTGAGGGGCTGATGGAACCCAGTGATGATATTGAGGCGGATATGCAGCAGTTGAAGACTTTCTTTGATACTAAGAAGGGGCTTAAGCCGGGGAATTATGCTTCTTAGAGTGATTAATTAGGCCCTCGAGTCAAAAATTGGGCTGGTTAAGCGAAAAGCCCTCCGCCCTCGATTTGTCATCCGGAGCTTAACCAAAGGATGTCATGCAAACTAACAGAGATCCTTCGGTTCACTTCGTTCTCTCAGGGTGACAGCCTTTGGTGTGAATCTACCGATTAAATCTGTCACCCTGAGCGCAGCCGAAGGGTCTCTTCTGGTTCACTTACTAGCCTGTTATCTTGTGTCCAGTTTTAGGGGGTTAATTGGAACACTCGCACATAGTCAACCAGCATGCCGCGAGGGAACTGTGTCGCAGTGGTTGGTGCGCCCGGCCAATTGCCACCTACCGCAACATTCAAGATTAAGAAAAAGTCGTTTCTAAATGCCTCCGCCCGATCAGAACCATCGGCAATGGATACCGAGTGAGTCCGAATATCATCGACATACCAAACAATCTCATCCGCTGACCACTCAATACTGAACACATGGAAGCTGTTAGAGTAAGTCTTACCACTCGACAGTTTATGCTCTGTCCCTGCCGACTGTGGGCTGTAGCTGGCGTCTAAACCACCGTTGTTATAGTAGACATTGTGCACTGCAGTGTCTTCATTACCCGAACCACCAATGGTATCTACAATATCGATCTCACCACTGTAGGGCCAGCTAATGTCGGCGAAATTCTGCCCTAGCATCCAGGCCGCAGACCACAGGCCTTTGCCCTCTGCTACCACAGCGCGGACATCTACCCGACCGTAGGTAAAGGAAAAATTGTCCTCGGTTTTAATGCGAGAGGATGTATAGCTTCTGCCGCCAAAATTTTCTTTGCGGGCTTCGATGACCAGCAAGCCATTTTCGACTGAGGCGTTTTCTTCACGATAGTACTCCAGTTCATTGTTGCCCCAGCCATTACTGCCAGTGCCAATATCAAAGCGCCACATATCCGTATTTAGCTCAGTGCCATCAAACTCATCAGAGAATATCTTGGTATAGCCGGGATAGGATTCTGCTGACTGGTAACCGATACTGGGGTCAGTCTTAACCCAATCAGAAGCAGTACCACCAGTATTGCCTGAACTGGCATTTGGCCCATTGGGGTTAGCGACCCAGCGTACATTGTCTACCTGAAACACTGTAGAGTCATGGTCTGTGGCCCAGATTGCAAAGCCGATATCTACGCCTGATAGGTTAAGTCCCTGATCGACCAGTTCGTTTACATTGACCGATAATGCGTCCCAACCTGCGCCGTCGACCGCGCCAAGGCTAAAGTCACCCGATGTGCAGGGATAGCTACACTCCGATTTCATCGTTAGCTTGTTATCGCCACTTATAATCTTCACATCAAACTCGATGGTTCCGCCAGCATAAGCAGACAGGTTATAGGGGGTTGATGTCTGAGCAATAACAAAGCCGAGCCTTGCGCCAGCCGCGTGACTAATTTGCAACACATCGCCGCGCTCAGAGTCGCTTACCACTGACCAGCTAGCGCTTGGGCAGGTGGTATCATCGCCGGTCTCACATCGACCCCAGCCTTTAGCCTCATCAACGATAACCAGGCCAGTATCCCATTCTATTGAGGTTACGCCCTCTTGAATAATCGGCAGATCATCGGCGACAGTAACACCGGAGTCGGCATCTTCGACAGTGACTGTTCTGGCTGCACTGGCTGTATTGCCAGCAGCATCAGTTGCCGTGTAGGTGAGCGTGTAAACGCCCGCAGTGCCATTGTCGACCACACCAGTAACGGTAACAGCAACTTCGCCATCAACGGTGTCCGCTGCTGTGGCACCGGCATCAGACCAGGCACCACCAACGTTAATAGAGACTGTCTGGTCACCAGCTAAAGTAATAACCGGTAAGCTTGTGTCGGCGACGGTGACGGTTCTGGTTTCGGATGCAGTATTGCCCGCACTGTCACTGCTAGAATAGGTCAGAGTGTAGGAGCCAGCTTCCGCTGAATTTACCTCGCCTGCTACGCTAAAGCTCAGATTTGAATCTACATTGTCCGTTACACTGGCTCCGGGATCTGTAAATTCTATGCCCTGCTCATGGGGCATTGAAGATGAGCCACTCAGTGTAATCACCGGTGCACGGGTATCAGCCGCTGGAGGGTTGGCTGGTGATCCACTGCCGCCTCCACCGCCACATGCACTAAGTATAGTTGCGGTAATGCCAACGATAAGGGATTTACTTGTGTGGTGGAGCAGATAATCTGAAAACATGGAACCCTCTTGAATAATTGTGTATTTAATCAGTTCTAACGACGATATTTTTATGGGATGCAGTCTGCAACCTGGAGTAATTGACATCCACAAAAATAAGATAAAGAGGGATAGAGGTGAGATAAGAGGCTCTTTTATCTTGAAACAGTAGATTGTTAGAGCGACTTGGACAGTCGAGGTACAGTTTGCCAGGCAGGGTTTATAGTAATAGCCTGAGGGCTATTGCCACCCCTTTGGGGCTGCGTAGCTGCGCGCCTCGTTTAAATTTCGCCGCAGGCGTAATTTGTCAACCTGACGCTTTAGCCCTCGAAATCCGCCGTTCCGGCGGTTAAATAAAAAAGGCCACCTGCTCGCCACGCTGTCATCTCAAACAAACAAGCTTGTCATCTCGACCACAGTGGAGAGATCTGGTGCAGTACGCGGGGAGATCCTTCGGTTCGCTGCGCTCTCTCAGGATGACATAATTATTTGTCATCCCGAGCGCAGTCGAGGGATCTCTTGGGTGGGTTAGTGCACTTAAGGACTGGGTGCAATACTGAGAGGGGACGGCAGGATTTAATTATTAACAAACTAAAGTTTGTTAATAATCCCCTTGGGGCTGCGTCGCGTTGCGACTCGTTCAAATTTCGCCGTAGGGGTAATTTGTGAACCTGCGACCACTACACCCCCAGTGTAATGGCGTCTATTTCTATATAAACCAATGGCTTACAAACCGCTCGACTCAGAGGCAAGCCACTACACTAGAGGTTGTTTTACGACTCACAAGGAAGTTACCAAGCATGTCTACTGGCCCTTTCACCTCATATCCAGAAACATACAAAGCATCCGTTGCAACAGCCCCATCTGCAAGAGCTGTAATTATTAAAAAATAAATTCTAAAGAGCAGACCGTCATGGCTGACAAGAATACTATAGCTGCGCCCTTCTCGATGTCGCTCCATTGGCTCATTATTTTAAAATTTTAGCGATGTTCTCGCCACTTCTGTCCACGACATAACTGACTAGACCTGTTTGAAGTAGTGACCATGCTTCATCTCTTTAGGGGCTTGCGAACAGCCTCGAGGTATCGCCACCAACCAGAACCAGAACCCCAAGCATGGTGATCGGCCTCCAACTTGCCGCAAGCCAGTTTCCGCTGTTCGCCTATGCGATGACTATTACGTGTTGCCCCTTGATATTTTCCTTTGTGTAATCAAAACCTCCGCATGGCTGCCGCCTGCATTCAACAGTGCAGTATTATGGCCCTATGGGCTTACCCCCTTCCCATGCGCATATTTTTACGTATATTTTGTCAAAAAGTTAGCTCTACAATAATGATGTCGCTGTAGCTGCCCGCGTGTACGTTCTGGAGGGCGGGGATACGTCCATAAACCACGTGATTTACATTCACACCAATACCGGTGCCGTTTACTGTAACGGTGCCGCTGGTGGCATCGCCCCAAATCACGGCGCGGTTAGCGGCGGTGTAAAGATTGTAGTTGAGCGTGTCGGTGCCGCTGCCCATGACACGCTGCGTATGGGTCCCGCCGCCCGCGGTGAGGGCCATGGAATACCCGACGCCGTTAGGGCAGTTCACGTCAATGTTACCGGTGCTATCAAGCGCTGTATTGCTGAACACATCATAACTTCCGAAGTTCACCCCTGTAACGTTAAGGGTGCATGCATACCCCTGCTGCGCTGTTAGCGCAAAGGCTAATGCAATAAGCCAGGGCGCCAAAACGTTACGCTTGCAGGTGCCCGCAAGGGTACTTGCCGCTGCAGAGCGAGCTGGTTGAAAAGTTCGGCAGACGCCGAGTTTTAGGCTGATAAATACTCTCATGGGTCTACTCCCGTGCAGATATAAGTCCCCAGGTGCGGCAGCGGGTCGGTAGACTCAGGGAAATGCAGCACGAACTCACAACTCTGCTCTCGCCAAGTGACTCGCAGCCGATTGCTCACCGCCAGCCCGGTCAGATAAACCTCGCCCCTCATGCCGGTGGGGAAGACTTCATTTTGTTCAACGTTATCTCCAATAATTTGCGCCTGTGCGCGCGCTGGTAAAGGTTCGCCGTTTTCCAGCACCACGGTGAGCAGCGCCCCGCGTCTGCGCTTAACTGGAAACTTCAGCAGCAGGCCACTGCGGAAATACGGCACGGCGTCGAGCTGCACCGCATCGATCTGCGCATCCAGCGGTAAATCAGCCTGCTCGATGCGCACCGTGTTCTTTTGGTAAGGGCGTAGCCTTGGCAGCAGTGCATTGCCGTTGGCGTCGGTGCGCGCTACCAGTTGGTTGTCCGCGTAGATGCCCACGCCGGAATAGTCGGGCACCTGCACCACAGCAAAGCTGTCGGAGATGCGCCGGCTCAAGAACGCGCTACCCCCTAAGAAAGCTACACCGCCGCTTGCACTGCCGCGGAAGGCAGTCTGGCTGAGGGACTGGTCTGCCAGCAAGGTATAAGTACCGACCTCATTTTGCAGCTTGACCTCGACCCCACGTTGGTCTGAATCGCCTACTCCGGCGACTAGACGATAGCCCATCCCGCTACCTGCCGGCATACCGCGGCTCACCTGTAAACGCGCCTCCTCGCGGCCTGGTTGCGCCGACGTGCTGATGCTGGCGTTGGTCCTATTCCCTAATGGCACAAAGAAATTCAGGTTGAAGATCGTCTTTGCGTCCCCACTGAGAGGCCTAGTCACAGACGCGCTCAGGTTGCCTAGACGCCCTATTTTCCTGTTATAACTCGCGGCCAGTATCTTGTTCCCCTGCCGGTCACGGAAGGCCTGCTCCGTGTAGTTCGCTGTGAATGAGCCGTGGTCGCTAGTCGCCAAATTGACAAACACCCGGCTTATGTGTCGGGGCGCAAGCTCTTCGGGCTGCAGCCCCAACTTCGCGAAGCGCTGGCTGGCGAGCTGAGTGTTTGCGCCGAAACTAAAGTAGCGGCCCTGACGCTGAAATCCAAGCTCCAGTAATCCGCCCACGCCTCGATCGCTATGGCTCGCAGCAAAGGAACCGGATAATACGCCAGCGGCAGGCAACATCAACACGCCGCCCAGGCCTAAGGTCTGCTGATGGCCGAGCAGCTCACCATGGAACTCGGCGGTGAACTGCTCGGTGATCCCTAAGCGGTGCGTACCGATCGCCAGGGCTCGGCCGTAGTTGTTGCTGTCGGTACCAAAATTCCTGCGCACAAATCCCAGCTCGTATGAATAATCTTGCAGGCCCTGCTGCAGCAGGCGGCGTGTGGCATAGAAGGGCTGGGTGATGACCTGCTCCCGCCCTAAAATATCGCGTACCACCAAACGAGCATCCCCTTGGCCAGTCGTAACTGGCAGATCCTCGATGCTGAATGGCCCGCTGGGCACTTCGCGGCTCATGCGCAACGCATTATCAACATAAAGATCCACCGTGGAGGGCAGCGCCGCTTCGCCAGACATCCCTGGCAACGGGAAAGAAGTGAAGCCAGGCTGGGTGGAAAAATTGGTCGCCCATTGCACGCCGCCGAAGCGCACCGCCCCGCCCCAACTGCTCGTGCCGCTGATCGCGTCGCCGAAGCGCAAGCTGGCGAGTTGCATCGGCTGGTCGAGCGTCCAGGTGGTATCCAGACGGATGGCGCTAGCATGCCCGCCCAGGTCCCGCGCCAAAATATGGGTTTGGCCGGCACCCCAGCTGCCGAACCCGCCCAGTTCAAGCAGCCCGCTGGCCGTTGTTCGCCCTTGCGCATTATTGGCAGACACATCGTAATTAAGAAAGCCGCCGGGCGACGCCGGGGTGGGCGCACTGAAATTGGTCACCGTTCCCTTTAGCCGCGTGGCATCAAATAAGCTTGGGGCCGCTTGAACCGTCAGCGCTTGACTGGATTCATCAAATCTATACGACAGGCCTGCCAGCGCATCAAGCGCGAAGAAGTCCTCGCCGTAGTGGGTAAGAGGGGCAGTATTCGGCAAGCGCAAGCGCCAGCGCCGCAGATCTTGAGCTCCCGCGAACAGACGACCGTCGCTGCGCAGTATAAAGACGGTGCCATGTGTTTGCCCGTTGATAAGCACCGCCATAAATACTTCGTCTGCATCATGAGCTGGGTCTTCCGCCAGCGCCGCTGGCGGTGTTAGCGTCACCATGGCCAGCAGAAGTAGGCATGCATTTAGAGACTTGGTGGCATTAATCTTATGAGCAACCATTCCTGCCTGATGCACATCAAGGCGCAATAATGACTTCGGCCTCAATGTCACCGGCATCCGTCTGAGCAAAAAGCTGTAAGGTGGCGCCTGGCGGCGGAGCTGGGTTTTCCGGGTTAGCCAGCACGATCCAGTCGCGGCTCTGACCAGCTAGCACATAATCAGACGTCTCTAGGGTTACCCAAGGTTGCGCGCTTTCAAGCAGTGATAACTTGAAGTTTTTAATTTGGATGTGGGCGTTTCCGTTGTTGCTCAGGCTGATCTTGAGTGCACCCTGGGGGGTATCAGTCGCCTGCCAGCGTAGCACGGGTTTAGCGGCAACCTCAGGCAAAACAAACACTGGCAGACTGATGCGCATCAACATCCGCGTACCCATAAAATCGAGATTGGGTGGCGGCGGCAATTCCTGTAGGATGACGCGATAGGTCAGCTCGCGCTGCGCATCAGGTGCGCGGCGCAGCCCAGCTCGGATCAACTGCGAGCTACCAGCTGGAATGGTGAAAATGGGCGGATTGGCGAGCAGGTCGCGGCTGGGCGTCAAAATATCTTTGCCCTCCGCTTGTGACCAGCTCAGTACCTCCATTTGCATCGTTACTGGTTCAGTACCATCGTTGCGCACGGAAAGCGAACCTATCTTCTGGCCGTCCGACAGCGTTACACGCACCGGACTCACCCCAATTTT
>CAJQKW010000127.1 GCA_905478975.1 uncultured Pseudomonadales bacterium
CGTTTCACTACCTGACCTTCGCGGTCGACTAAAAACTTGGTGAAGTTCCACTTAATCTTGCTGTTGAACAAGCCGCCAGCCTGACTTTTTAGGTGGGTGTAAAGCGCGTGCTGCTCTTTTCCATTGACGTCAATCTTGCCCATCACCGGAAAGCTAAGCCCGAAGTTCATCTGACAAAACTCCTGAACCTCGGCATTGCTGCCCGGCTCTTGGCCGCCAAACTGATTGCAGGGCAGGGCCAGCACAACGAGGTCACGCTCATTGTATTGATCATAGAGTTCCTGCAACTGAGTGTACTGAGGTGTAAATCCGCACTTGCTGGCGGTATTGACGATCAGCAGCACTTTGCCGCGATAGTCTTCCAGTGATACAGGATTGCCGCTGCTATCGGCAACGGTGAAGTCATAAATCGTTTGGTTGCTCATGGCGTTGTTCTCTCGCTGTTTATTTTTATTGTTTTCTTCTGCTTTACTCTTTATTAGCCAGCAGTCTATTTAAAGCAGTGCTCTGGCGCCGGAAAAGTTCCGGCGCGCACGGCGTTGCCATAGGCGGTGATAGCGTCCTGAATACTGGCTTCTTCTTCAAGGAAGTTCTTTGAGAAGCGCGGTAGGCGCTGTGAGATACCGAGCATATCGTGGAGTACCAATACCTGAGCATCTGTATCCGGTCCAGCACCAATGCCTATAACTGGAATGGTCAGGGCGTCAGAAAGTTGCTTGCCCAGTGCTGAGGGCACACATTCCACCACGATCAGTTCAGCACCGGCATCCTCTAGCGCCAAGGCATCAGTGATCATCAGCTCTGCGGCTTGATCTTCTTTACCCTGCACTTTATAGCCGCCGAGTTTATGCACTGACTGCGGGGTGAGACCCACATGACCGCAAACTGGAATACCGCGCTGACTGAGCAGATAAACCGTATCCGCGAGCCAAGCGCCACCTTCGAGTTTGACCATCTGGGCGCCAGCCTGCATCAGAATGGCGGCATTATCCATGGCCTGCACTTCGGTGGCATAGGACATAAAGGGCATATCGGTGATTAGCAGCGCGCGGTTGTTGCCGCGCTTTACCGCTTCGGTGTGATAGGCCATATCGTCGATGGTCACAGGCAATGTGCTGTCGCAGCCTTGAATAACATTGCCCAGTGAATCCCCCACTAATACCACTTCAATGGCGGCATTCTCAATCAATTTTGAGAAGGTGAAGTCATAGGCGGTGATGACGGCGAATTTCTCCCCCGCGTCTTTCATTGCTGCAAGATTACTTATGGTGGTTGTTTTCATAGTCTTTTCGTCACAGTGCTGTTTGCGCCTCAATAGCGGCTTGATAGCGGGATTATAGCGGTTTTACTGCAGCGGGTGAGGGTTGTAGTAATGTCGCCCAGAACTAATTTGCAGCATGTACTCCACAAGATTGTGATAGTCGCGCTCACTTTTTGCCAGGTTGATGGCTTCGGTGTTGACGATTAACAGCGGCGTGTCGTCGTAGTAATAGAAAAACTGGGTGTAGGCGTCATTCAGCTGTTGCAGATAGCTGAGTTCGATTGCCTGTTCACTGGCGGTGCCACGCAGTTTTACACGATCGTAGAGTGTCTCGGTGGGGGCTTGTAAATAGACCACCAGGTCCGGCTTGGGCAGGTCGGTGATAATACTGTCATAGACCGTTTGATAGAGACGGTACTCGTCGTCATCTAGCGTTATCTTGGCAAACAGTGGATCTTTTTCAATCAGAAAGTCGGCAATGCGCACCTGTTGGAAAATATCGCCCTGACGCATTTCCTGCAACTTGCGCATGCGTTGAAACAGAAAAAACAGCTGGGTGGGCAGGGCATTGCTGCGACGGTCTTGATAAAAGCGTTCGAGAAAGGGGTTTTCTTCGGCATCTTCAAGCAGTATTTCATAGTTGAAGGAGTGGGCCAGACGCTTGGCCAGCGTCGTCTTACCAATGCCAATTGGGCCTTCTATGGCAATGTATTGTGGGATTGTTGCTGTAGCCAGGTCGAGATTAAATTCACTGAGAATTGTTTGTTCCACATTGCTCTCCGAAAGTCTGTGCTTGGACAGTGAACTAATTTATCGACTTTTTAAATTGTGCCGATTTCTAATTTGACGATACCTTGCTGGGAGCAGTTTGCCAATAGTTTGGCGACAGTTTCTCCGCTAGGTAGGGCTAGCTGAGGATTGAGATCGGCTAGGGGAACCAGTACAAATGCCCGCTCAGCCATGCGTGGGTGGGGAATGGTCAGGCGCTCGCTCTCTATTACAAGAGAGTCGCCCGCAACGTTGCTGTAGAGCAATATATCCAGATCCAGAGTCCGCGGACCCCAGTGAATACTGCGCACACGATTTTGCTGCTGTTCTATGGCTTGCAGGGCGTCAAGCAGATCCAGTGGAGACAGGTCGGTACTGAGCTGTGCTGCGGCATTAATAAAGTCTGGCTGCTGAGGGCCAATGGGCGGCGTCTGGTAGCGACTGGAGACGCCGATCAGCTGTAGTTCTGGATGTTGCACAATGGCCTCAAGAGCACTGTCTAGCTGGCTGTGGGGACTGTCCATATTACTGCCCAGAGCTATATAGACTACAGCCATTATTGCGCGGGGTCTGCTGTGGGTTTGGGGCTGTTGCGTCGACGGCGGCGCTTCTTCGGGCTGCGGTCAGTGCTCATCACGTCGTCGGCCATGGTCTGGCGACTTTCATTGTTAGCTTCCTGATAGGTCGTCCACCAAGCGCCGAGGCCATCGAGATCTTCCCCTGCTTGCTCCCGCAGTAAAACAAAATCATAGGCGGCTCGAAAGCGTGGATGCTCGACGAGACGCTGGGCGCGATTGCCGCCACGACGTCGCAGGTGCAACTGTAAGTCCCAGATCTCGCGCATTGGAATGCTAAAGCGCTTGGGGATTGCGGTGACCGGAATCTGGTTGAGAATGATTTCGCCCGCTGCCTTGCTCAGAGCATAGGGTGGCGAGTTGCCATTCTTCTCGAAATTGCTCGCCAGTCTTTGCACCGTAGGCCACAACAGGGCGGCATAAATAAAGGCTGGGGTAACACGCTGTGAAGCTTGAATGCGTTTATCGGTATTGATCAGCGCCTGAGATACCAGCTTCATGGCTGTACCCTGGCGGTCATTGAGCATAGGTGCCAGTTGGGGAACTATATAGTCAAACAGACTGTGCTTCACCAGCAAGTTAAAGGTGTCTAAGCCCTGGCCACTCATAAACAGTTTCAGTGTTTCATCAAACAGTCGCGGTGACGAAACCTGTTGCAGATCGGCGGCGCGGTGTTTCATTGGATTGGCGGTGGCAGACTCTATACTAAAACCCAGTTTTGCGGCAAAGCGCGCAACGCGCAGTAGGCGCACTGGATCTTCCCGAAAGCGGGTTTCCGGATCACCAATAATACGGATAACCTTGGCATCCATATCCTCGATGCCATTGGTAAAGTCGTGGATGCTGTTGGTGCTGGGGTCGTAATAGAGGGCGTTAACCGTGAGATCGCGGCGCGAGGCATCCTCTTCTACAGTGCCAAAGACATTGTCTCGGGTGAGCATGCCGCTGTCGGTCTGCTGACGACGGTTTTTGCTGGTGGTTTGGCTGCTGTTAGACCTAAAGGTGGTGACTTCAATAATTTCGCGACTGAACTGCACATGGACGATTTGGAAACGTCGGCCAATAATCCGCGAGCGGCGAAACAGTTCTTTGACTTCCCAGGGCTTGGCGCTGGTGGCGACGTCAAAGTCTTTCGGTTTCAAGCCGATTAGTAGGTCGCGTACACAGCCACCCACAACATAGGCTTCAAATCCGGCTTTCTGTAAAACGTCGACGACTTTGTAGGCGTCGCGGTTGATCATATCCGCAGAGAGGCAGTGCTGGCCATCGCCAAAAACGAGTGGGCCAGACGCACTCACTGAGGATTTATTCCGTTGGAAAAACTTACTTATGCGTTTCAGCATTAAGTGATTGCCGATTAGGTTGTTATTAGAGTCCAGAGTTTAACAGAGGAAACATCTTGGTGGGAGACTAAAGCGACCTTTGATGGCAGTTAGTCGCCCTGTGGGTCATCGGTCTTTTTACGGCTAATGCCCAGCTTGTTACGTCGTTCCCAGAGACTTTTGCGACTGATGCCGAGTTTTTTGGCGAGATCAGTCTCACTCATATTCTCTTGGTTTTCGAGAACGAAGCGAGTGAAGTAGTCCTCCAGTGATAGACCTGCTGGCGCATCATAATTAGGCGCGGTGCTTTGACCGGTTGCTCGATTGCTGGCGGGTATCGGGATCTGCTCGGAGTCTGATGGCTGCTCTGCAAGACCTATCAGTTCTGTATCAATAGGCTCGTCTGGGGACGCCAGAATTACCGCCTGTTGCAAGCTGTTTTTTAATTGCCGCAGATTGCCGGGCCACTGATAGCCGGCTATTGCCTGCTTGGCTTGCTGGGTTAATCCCGAACTGGTGTCGCCGAAGTGCCGGAGGATTGCCTCGGCAATAATGAGGATGTCAGCGTTGCGTTGACGCAGTGTCGGCATGGCTATGCTAACCACATTAATCTCGTAGTAGAGGTCTTTGCGGAACAGGTTGGCCTGGCAGAGCTGTTCAAGATCTTGGTCAGAGGAACAGATAAAACGACATTGACTGGCCTGCATAGCTCTCAATAATAGCGGCTGTAGAGGGGCGGCTAATTCGGCGATATTATTGAGAAAAATAGTGGCGCTTGCGTTGCTGGCATCGAGCTGGCTGACCAGCTCAGTCTCTTTGAGGCCGGCACAGTTAATATTGATAAATCGTTGCCGCGTGGATTTTTTACCTCTGTGGATAGCCACTGCCAGAGCTGATTTGCCGCAGCCGGTCTCCCCATAAATCAGTATTGGTAGATCCGAGGCTGCGACTTTGGGGATCACCCGGGTGACTTTCTTGATCGCTTCACTGGTGCCCAGCAGGGCGATTTCGCCGAGAGTCTTTGCCGCTACAGCTCGGTGTTGCGATGCGCTGAGAATGCGCCGAACTGATAGTAGCATCTCGTCGTGGACAAAGGGTTTGGAGATATAGTCCACAGCGCCTTGGCGCATGGTGTCCACTGCGGAGCGCAGGCTGGCATAGCTGGTCATAATCAGCACGGGAACCGGGTCGACGATTCTAATCAGGTCGGTTCCCAGCTGCCCCGGCAGGCGCAGGTCGCTGATAATCAGGGCAAA
Organism: uncultured Pseudomonadales bacterium; assembly: GCA_905478975.1. GTDB lineage: Bacteria > Pseudomonadota > Gammaproteobacteria > Pseudomonadales > Porticoccaceae > HTCC2207. The sequence continues at coordinate 5,183 of CAJQKW010000127.1, forward strand.
GTCATTGAAGTCAAAGTTGTCAGTTGCGGCCTTGATGCTGACCGCATCACTGACTTGGTAGTCATGGCGCTCGAGCAGTTTGCGCAGGGACGCACGAATAATTTCTTCGTCTTCGATGATCAGAATCTGATCTCTGTGGGGCGCGTTGCTCATAGAAATTTTGCGTGGTCTCGTGGATGGGGCATATTGTTACCTTGAAGCACTGCTGACACAAGGCACAAAGCGGACTTAATGGCGCTTAAGCGCCTTTAGTGGCGGTTTAGGTCAAAGGTCAACTCGGCAGTGGTGCCGCGGTCACTGTTTTTTGCTGGACTCGACAGGCTGATTTCGCCGCCGAGCTTTTTAACCAGATTGAATACCATCCACAGCCCCAAACCGGTGCCTTGCCCCGGCTCTTTTGAAGTGACAAAGGGTTCGAACAGCTGATCTTTGATTGGTTCCGCAATACCGCTGCCCTGATCGCTGATCATTATCCGCAGCTTCTGCCCATCAGACTCACAGCTAATTTCGATGGGGCTGCCATCGATGGTGGCATCCCGGGCGTTACCCAGCAGGTTGAGAAAGATCTGCACCAGTTGGCGATGGTCGCTAATGATTTGTATCTCCGCATCCACCAGGCAGACAAACTGCTCTCTGGGCTGTTCTTTGGTCAGGCTGAGTATCTGAATAGCTTCCTCTGCCGCATCGCGCACTGCTACCGGCTGCAGTTGATCATGGTAGGTTTGATCGCCACGAGAGAAATTAATCAGCGACTGCACGATCACGCTAATGCGATCGGTCTGGGAGAGAATCAGCTCTGCCGAGGTTTCAATTTCCGCGGCTTCGGTTTCATGCTGTAAATTCTGGGCGATACAGGCGATCCCAGTCACTGGGTTGCCGATCTCATGGGCGACCCCTGCGGCCAGTCGGCCCACCGAGGCCAGGCGCTCATTGTTGATATAGTTTTGCACTAATAGCACTGAGTTGGTCTGGTCTTCCACCAGTAATATCAAGTCATCATCAGCACTGATAGCGGTGGATTTTTGCAGGCCAAACCATTGGCTTTTACCCGCTACTTCCAGTTCTACATTGTCTTTGCTGGTGCCACCTTCCTGCAAAAATGTACTGATAACGGCGTGCCAGGGGGCGGGCAGATCGCCAACCAAACTGCCGGCGACAGTTTCACTGTCGATGCCGGTGTAGCGCGCCATGGTGCTGTTCCATTTGATAATCTCGCCACCCTGTCCTAGGGCAATAATACCAATTGGCAGATTGTCGAGAATTTCCCGGTGGTGCATACGCAGCTTATTCAGCTCGCTGGCGATTCCGGTGAGACGATCCCCTTCGATGGCGAGCACTGATTCGATCAGGTAAATATCGTCGGGATCACTTCGTGCTGGGGTCAGCAGCGGCAGTGTCTCTTCCATCATTTTATAGGCCGCCAGCACACCAAAGTTGAGTGTTAGGGAGGAGTAGAGGCTGTCGCGCAGTTTACGCAGCGCCGCAGGTCGGGTTTCGCTGCCCTCGAAGTTGAGCTTGTTGAGGGCTCGGTCGATCTCTATATCCGCTTCGTCGCCGAGCAATCTGCGCAGGCTGACCAGCATCTGCTCAACTGAACTGTGGCTGAGCTGAACCCTGGCGGGAATGTAGATATTGTCGACCATACAGAGCCGGGCAAAGGACTTCTGCTCTTTGTCCATGGGGCTGAGTATGGAAAACACCGTGCACAGAAGAATATTGACCATCAATGCTTCAAAGGCCCAGGTCTGCCAATTTTCCATGCCAAAGGTTAGCACCCTGTCGATACCCAGCGGTTGCCAGTTCCAATCGTCAAATAGTGTCGGCAGGGCCAGTGTTACCAGCCACACTGAAACGCCGCCCAGCAAGCCGGCAATTACGCCATTACGGTTGATTTTCGGCAGGTATATGGCCGCCAGCATGGCTGGAGTTAATTGCGCTAGTCCGGAAAAACCCACCAGGTAGAGGTCGGTGATACTGTGGGCTGTGATTATTTTACTGAGCACTGCACAGAGGATAATAAGCCCGGTTGAAATGGCCAGCAGGCGCAGATTGATCCAGCGATGTAACTGGGGCTGCTGGTGCAGTGCTTTGGTCGGCAAGACAAAACTATTGAGCACCATTTTGGCCAGCATGGTGGACATATTACACAGCAGGGCAATGGCCACCAACACAATGCTGGCGATGCTAAGCCCCGCGACCATTGGCTGTTGGATCAGCGTGGGGATGGCAAATAGATAGTTTTGCAAGGGCGATGCGGACTGCACCGCAATGCCCGACCACAGCAGTGGCAGAATGGTAATACTCGCCACCAGCATCAACAGCGGATAGGCCCAGGCGCTTAAACCCACCTGGTTATCGGAGATATGCTCTGAGATAACAATGCTGAAGTTCACCGGCAGGGCGAAGCTGGCGGCGAGGAAAATAACAAACAGGCTGTATGAGGAGTCCATACGCTGAACGATCAGGCGCTGGCCGCTGCTGACCACCCATTGATTCATTTCACTGATGCCGCCAAAAATTGACTCCACCGAGACTAAGGCGGAGGTGACCAGTGCTGACAGCAGTAAAAAGCCTGCTGCTGCCATCACCCAGCGCAGACTGCGGGCCATACCATGTTTAATGGCGCTCCAGTTAATCAGGACAATGGTGGCGACAATGATCAGCCTAAATAACCATTGCTTGTCGTCGAAGAGAAAATCGTAGACCGACGAGAGCGCCAAAAACTGTGCCAGAAACAGGGGAATGGAGACAATAATCAGACTGCTGCAGGCAATCACCGCGATGGCTTTGCCGCGAAAGCGAAAGGTCAAAAAATCCACCAGTGAGGCAAAGCGAATAATTTCACTGAGCCTGCGGATGGGGTAAAAAATCAGCGGTGAGAAGAGAAATACCATGGTGAAGGCGAACAGTGCCAAGACCACACTAAAGCCATAGCGGCCGGCCATTTCGATGGTGCCTGTGGCCAATAGCGCGCCAGTGCCAGCAAACAGTGCCAGTACGAAAATGAGATTTTTGCTGATGGCGCCACCGTATACCGCCAGCAAGTAGGAGCCCAGGGTACTGGCAAGCAAAAAGCCAATGGCGATGAGGGCAATATCAAGACTCATTGAATTTCCTGTGACGCTGCAAAATATACGCGGCGAAGACAATCAGCGCCCAGACCACAAAAGGTCTAAACCAGCTGCCCTGAGATTCGACGGCCCATCGCGATGCCAGGGGCACGGCGACGCTGCTGAGAAAGATTAAAACCGCCACTAATCGGTAGTTAAGCATTTACGAGCTCGATGATAGGAGAGTTAAGTAAGTTGACCGCGATGGTATGCAAGCTTGCTTGGCAAAGCAAACCGGCTATTCAGCGCCCGGCGCAGGAATTTCTGCTGTCTTCGGGATGCTGGCCATTGACCAGTTGGCGATGGCCCAGTTGAGAATGTATTGTTTATCTTCTCTTCGCAGTTCAATTGGGGGTGCCTGTTGCAGCCAATCGAGAGCCAGCCAGAGATTATTGGATTCATCTCCTGGCACTAGAGCTGGGGCGTGATTCTGTTTGCTGAGCTTTTGCCCCTCGGCATTGACCGCCAAGGGTAGGTGGCCATACTGTATCGCCGCGACTTGATCGGCACTAGCGCCGAGACAACGTTGCACGTAAAGCTGCCTGGGAGTCGAGCTGAGTAGATCGGCGCCGCGAATAATATGGCTGATATTTTGAAAATGATCATCCACCGCGACCGCAAGTTGGTAGGAGAACAGTCCATCGCGGCGCTTGACCACAATGTCACCGACTTCAGTGCAGAGGTTTTGTTGGTAGTCGCCCATAATCAGATCATTGAAAGCCATTATGGCGTCACGGCCATTTTCAGGCAGGCGCAGGCGAGTGGCTGATTCAGAGCCAACTTGACGCTGACGACAATGGCCGTCGTAAATGCCCCCGAGCTCGACAACACGTTGCCGATTGCAGTCACAGCTGTAGGTCAGGCCATCATTTCGTAATTGTGCCAGGGCCGCGTTATAGGCGTCGCTGCGTTGACTTTGATAGAGCAGATCGCCATCCCAGAGCAAGCCGTGAGATTCGAGCTGTTTGAGAATGGTTGCAGTGGAACCGGGGATTTCCCGAGGGGGATCTATATCTTCGATTCTAACTAGCCACTGGCCCTGATGATGGCGGGCATCCAGATAACTGGCTAGGGCACAGACTAGGGAACCAAAGTGAAGAGGCCCAGTGGGCGAGGGTGCAAAGCGGCCAATATAGGCTGAGGGTTTCATCGATTAACCCGATCCAGTCTGCTGAGCTCTTGATGTCGATAGTTGACGGCAGCGAGAGTCAGTCAGCAGCTGAGCCGATGGCTAGTTAGCCACCGGTGATCTGTCTTTCTTTGATTTCGTCGAGGGTTTTGCAGTCGACACAGAGGTCGGCTGTAGGGCGGGCTTCGAGTCGACGAATACCGATATCGACGCCGCACTGGTCGCAGAAGCCGTAATCGTCTTCTTCGACGCGGACCAAAGTCTTGTCGATTTTCTTGATCAGCTTGCGCTCGCGATCACGGGTGCGCAGTTCAAGACTGAATTCTTCTTCTTGAGTGGCACGGTCAGCCGGGTCGGGAAAATTGGCAGCTTCATCTTTCATGTGCATCACAGTGCGATCAACTTCTTCCATCAACTCGCGGCGCCATGCCTTGAGGATAGCTTTGAAGTGCTCACGCTGCTTCTCATTCATATACTCTTCATTCTTCGTCTCTACATAGGGAGAGAGACCGTGAAGGGTTGCCGTTCCAGCGGTTGCTGTCTTAGCTTTCGTTTTTGCTGTTGCCATCTTAAAGTCCACAGTTAAATTTCAGACCCCAAATTACAGGACGTGAGTTTATAGAGATATTGGGCCAATTTTTCAAGTGAAATCTGTGTTTGGCGAGTATAAAACTCTTTTTATCCGCATCCGGGGTCAATTAAGCATCAGATTGGTGCGCATGCACTGAAATTAAGTTGCTGTAAGGGTAAAAATTTCAAGGACTGAAAATTTTTTACACCTTCTATTAATAACATAAACGGTTAACATTGCCACTTTACTACGGAAAAATAATGATTCAATGCATATAACTCCCGCTCTGCTATCCGGCACTTTTATCAAACGCTATAAACGCTTCTTTACCGACATTCGTACCAAAGATGGCGATGTGATTACGGTTCACTGTCCGAATACCGGTTCAATGAAAAATTGTCAGGTTGAGGGCTCGCCCTGTTGGTACTCCCTGTCGAATAATCCCAAGCGCAAATTGGCCGGCACTTTAGAGATTGTGACCAGTGCCTTTGGCAATTTAGCGGGGGTGAATACCGGTCGGCCCAATCATCTGGTTCGGGAGGCGATTGAGAATGACCTTATTCCGGAGTTGCGTGGTTACAACAGTTTGCGCACTGAGGTTCGCTATGGCGAGGAGAAGAGTCGCATCGATCTGTTGCTGGAGAATGGCAATCAAGAGGAGGGCGAGCCAGAGAGCAAAAAGGAGAGCAAAAAGGAAAGCGCCAGCTGTTACGTCGAGGTAAAGAACGTTACCTTGGATTGCGGCGATGGTCACGCCCAGTTTCCCGATTCGGTGACCACCCGCGGCAGCAAACATTTACGCGAACTGATGGCCATGGTGGCCGCCGGTCACCGCGCAGTGCTGTTTTTTTGTGTTCAGTTAAGTGGTATCGAGGAGGTCTCAGTCGCGGCGCATATTGATCCGGTCTATGCCGAGACCCTAACAGCGGCAATTGCCGCTGGGGTCGAGGTGATTGTCTGGCAGGCGGATATGACTGACAGCGGTATTAGCCTAAAGCGTCCCTTAAAGAGCTGCTTTTAAAGAGGAGCTCTTAAATAAAAGCTCTTAAATAAAAGCTTTTAAATAAAAGCTTTTAAAGCTAGCACTCTAGTCGAGATCTCGCAGTGCCGCTTCGCGCAAGTTGATCAGCCGGGCAGGCAATGGCTGATCAGCGGCGATAAAATATTGATCGCCATCTTGTTTCAGAGCAATTTGTGACAGGTGGTCGCCGACACAGGGCCCACCAATACACTCGCCGCTATCAATTTGAAACAGCGCGCCATGGGCCGAGCATTGCAGCAGCACGCCATCTAAATCGAGAAACTTTCCCGGCATCCAGTTCAGTGGAATGCCCATATGGGGGCAGCTATTCCAGTAGGCGTAAAGCTGGTTGTCCTGACGGATGGCAAACAGCTTGCGATCATCAATTTCCAGTTCAATGCTCTGCAACTCTTCGAGGTCGGCGAGTCGGCAGAGAAAATAATCCCGTTCAACTTGCTGTTGCTGACTATTGTCCAAAGCGCAGTGCCTCGATTCGCTCTTCCAATGGTGGATGAGTCATAAACAGTCTCGAGGACCGCCGCTTCCAGCCGGAAGAGATACCAAAGGCAGTCATGGTGTCCGGCATCTGATTTTCCACCTGAGCTGCGGTCTCTTGTTGCAAGCGTTGCAATGCTTTGATCATGGCACCGCGTCCCGCCAGTGAGGCGCCTGCGGCATCCGCATGAAATTCACGACGACGAGAGAACCAGAGCACGATCGTTGAGGCGAGAATACCAAGAAAGATCTCCGCAATAATCGTGGTAATCCAATAGCCCATGCCCAAACCTCGCTGATTCTTCAGCACCACGCGATCGACAAAGAAGCCAATCAACCGGGCAAAGAACATGACAAAGGTATTCACCACACCCTGTACCAAACTCAGGGTGATCATATCGCCATTGGCCACATGGCCGATTTCATGGGCCAGCACCGCGCGGGCTTCGTCTCGGTCAAAGCGTGCTAGCAGTCCAGCACTGACAGCCACCAGAGCATTATTGCGATTCCAGCCGGTGGCAAAGGCATTGGACTGCTGGGCCGGGAAAATGCCCACCTCAGGCATACCTATATCGGCTTTTTTGGCCAGCTCTGCCACGGTGGTTACCAGCCAGCGTTCCTGCTCAGTCTCGGGCTGCTTAATGATTTTTGTCTTGGTGGACATCTTGGCCATAAATTTCGACAGCAGCAGCGAAATAAAGGAGCCGATAAATCCAAACACCGCACAGAATATCAGCAGTGAGGTTAAGTTGAGATCGACACCGTTGTCGGCGAGTATGCTGTTGACCCCGAGCAGGCTCAGGGAAATACTGGCAACAATAATAATCGCCAGGTTGGTTAACAAAAACAAACCTATCCTTAACACGTGAGTTACCTCTTTAGATTGCTGATGGCTGAATCGCCTATGAGTCTATAGTTGAGGTCAAAGCCCCAGATTTCAATGATGTTCAGCATTTTATGTCAAAGTGCATGCACAGTGTACTGTCTCGAGGAGCAAATGCTCCTTTACTTATAGGTTGCCCCGCAGGTATAAACGCAGTTATGCAAGATCATCTTAATATCGACAGAGAGCGCCTCACCGGCAGCACCGAGAGCCATTTAGTGAAATGGCCTGGCCTGCTGGCGAATGCGACTTCTGGCGTTGAGCGCGCAGTGCCCTCGTCGAGCAATTTGCTGGTGCACAGTGCAGTAGTGGAACCCCTGACCGCGCTCTGTGAGCAAGCCGCCCAGCAGGGTTTTGATCTGCGACTCTGTAGTAGCTTTCGCAGTTTTGATCGGCAGTTGAAAATTTGGAACGATAAAATCACTGGCTTGCGCCCGGTCTTCGACGACAGTGGCGCGCCTGTGGATTTAACCCAGCTCAGTGAATGGCAGCAGGTTCAGGCAGTGATGCGCTGGTCTGCCTTACCCGGAGCGTCGCGCCATCACTGGGGTACCGACTTTGATATCTATGATGCCGCTGCGGTGGATGCCCGCTATCAGATTCAGCTGGTACCTGAAGAGGTCGAGGGCAACGGTGTGTTCGCCCCACTGCATGATTGGCTGGATACTTTTGTTTTAGCAGGTTCTGGTTTTTATCGGCCCTATGCACAGGACCGCGGTGGTATTGCCCCGGAACGCTGGCATATCAGCTATCGGCCAGTGGCGGACAGTTATGCGGCACAGTTGACCGTTGAGGTTCTCGCTGAGCGACTGGCCAGTGCGGATATTCTCCACAAGCAGGCAGTGCTGGAGAATCTGGATGAGCTTTTTCAGCGTTATATTTTTGTTAGTGGCTAGATGGCTAATGTTAAGAGCTAAGAGCTAAGAGCTAATATTTAAGAGCTGGTATTTAAGAGCTGGTATTTAAAAGCCAAATAATGAATAGGAAAGACAACAGATGACCGCGAACGACCCGCTGTGGGAAATGATATGCACTGAAGCGCGCGATACCGCCGCTCAAGAGCCTTTGATGAGCGGATTTTTTGACGCCGCGATTCTGTGTCACGAAAGTCTCCAGCAGGCACTTTGCTTTAATCTGTCTCAGCAATTGCACAGCTCGGTGATGTCTGCTGCGGCCGTTGCCAAGGTTTTGACTGAGGCAATGGACAGCGATGACAGGATCTGTGATGCAGCGCGCACTGATATCCATGCTTGTTTCGATCGCGATCCTGCCTGCGACAAGCATTTTATGCCTATACTTTATTTTAAGGGTTTCCAGGCTTTGCAACTGTATCGGGTTGCCCATTGGCTGTGGCTTCAAGGACGCAACTATTTGGCGCTCTATCTTCAGAGTCAGATTTCAGAAGTGTTTGCCGTGGATATTCACCCAGGCGCCAAAATCGGCAGTGGCATTATGATTGACCACGCCACTGGTTTGGTGATTGGCGAAACCGCCATTGTCGGCGACGACGTGTCTTTTTTGCATTCGGTGACACTCGGCGGCAGTGGCTGCATCAAAGGCAGTCGCCATCCAACCATTGGCAGAGGTGTGATGATTTCTGCCGGTGCCAAGATTCTTGGCAATGTGGTGGTGGGAGATGGAGTAAAGATCGGTGCCGGTAGTTTAGTGCTTGAGTCAGTGCCAGCCCATGTCACCGTGGCTGGTGTACCCGCCAAAGTTGTCGGCGCGCCGAGAGAGGCAGCCCCGGCTCTAGAGATGGATCAGTATCTCAGTGATAGCCCTTAGCTAGAGCCCTTAGCTAGAGCCCGTA
>CAJQKW010000128.1 GCA_905478975.1 uncultured Pseudomonadales bacterium
TCGCTGCTGTAGTCTTTGACCAGAGCGCTGACTGCGGCGATATCGATAACCCGCATATTGGGGTTCACTGGGGTTTCGAAATACACCACTTTGGTTTTGTCGCTGAGGTGGCTTTGCAGTTCGGCATGGTCGGCGAAGTCGGCATAGCAGATATCGACGCCAAACTTTTTCAGCCCGTGCTCCATAAATGAGAATGTGCAGCCGTAGAGGGTTTTGTCGACGAGGATTTGATCGCCAGGGCTGACTAGGGTCCAGAGTGTGGCGGTAATGGCGCCCATGCCTGAGGCGGTTGCCAGTGCGGCTTCGCCCTCTTCCAGATCCGCTAGGCGGGTCTCGAGAATTTCTTGGGTGGGATTGGAGATGCGGCTGTAAAAGTGGCCTTTTTCTTCTCCGGAGAAACGTCCAGCTCCCTGGGCGACGCTGTCAAAGGCGTAGGTTGAGGTCATGTAGATGGGTGGATTCAGTGAGCCTTCGTTGGCGGATGAATCATAACCGGCGTGGACGGAGCGAGTGGCAAAGGAGAGTTTTTTGTTGGAGTCGGTGGACATGGGAATGCTCTATAGAAAGTATATTATGCAGCCACAGTAACCCTCTTAAACAAGCTAAATCTCCCGTTAATATTTGTTTTATTCTCTTAAAATAGCTATATTCGCCACATTATAGATATTTATAGGTGAATTATGCCAAATCCAAAGTTAGATCGAATGGACCGTCGAATTCTTGAAGAAATTCAGACTGATGGCAGTATTAGTAATCTGGAATTGGCTGAGCGGGTTGGGCTTTCACCCTCCCCCTGCGCCCGTCGGGTGAAGCTGCTTCAGGAGAGTGGGATTATTAGTCGGCAGATTATGCTGCTGGATCAGAAGAAGTTGGGGCTGCCGATTAGTATTTATATATCGGTGAGTTTGGATAACCAGAGTCCGGATCGGTTGGCGTATTTTGATGCTAAGGTTACTGGTTGGCCTGAGGTGGTTGAGTGTTCATTGATTACTGGCAGTGACACTGACTATTTGCTGAAGGTGGTGATGCCGGATATGGATTACTACCAGCGGTTCTTGCTGGATAAGCTTAATCAGGTTGCAGGAGTGAACAGTATTAAAACCAGCTTTGTGCTGCGGCAGGTTGTCCAGCGGACTGAGATGCCGCTGGATCATATTTGACGGCTATCGATAGCCGTCGCTATCGATAGCGGTCATCCTGAGAGAACGCAGTGAACCGAAGGATCTCCTTGGGTGTGGCTCCTTTCGAGGCCAGTGCCCGCTGGATGAGATCCCTCCACTACGGTCGGGATGACAGTGTGTTTGGCCGGCATGGCACTATTTTGTCATCCTGAGAGAACGCAGTGAACCGAAGGATCTCCTTGGATGTGCCGCCTTTCGAGGCCGGTGCTCACTGGATGAGATCCCTCCACTACGGTCGGGATGACAGCGTGTTTGGCCGGGATGACAGTGTGTTTGGTCGGGATGAAGGTGTGTTTGATCGGGACGACAGTGCCAGCCTACCCAATCACTTCTTCTTATCCTCATAACGCTTACTAAACTTGGTCACTGGCTTCTTCTTAAAGGTCGGTTTATTAACCGCCTTGCCCTTAGTGCTATAAGGATTTTCCGAAGTGCGATACTCAACCCGCACTGGCGTGCCATGTAAACCCAACTCGCGGCGGAAGATCTTTTCCAAATAACGGGTGTACTGGGCCGGAACCGAATCAGTCTGGTTGCCGTGAATAATAATAATCGGCGGGTTGCGTCCACCGGCATGGGCAAAGCGCAATTTAATGCGTCGTCCGTGAACCAGCGGCGGCTGATGCTCTTCTACGGCGCCTTCCAAGACCTTAGTCAAACGGGATGCGCTGAGGGCGTCGGTGGCGGCACGATAGGCATTTTCAATGGAGTCATAGAGGTTGCCAACACCAGTGCCATGCAGTGCTGAAATAAAGTGTACATCGGCAAATTCGGCAAAGCGCAGTCGGCGTTTAATATCTTCTTTGATCTTCTCGCGTTTTTCCGGCTCAAGACCATCCCACTTGTTGACGCCAATCACCAAACCGCGACCGGCATCAATTACTGAGCCCATCAGGTGCAGATCCTGCTCGACTAAACCTTCGTGGGCGTCGACCATCAACACCACAACATTGGCGTCATCAATTGCCTGTAGGGTTTTAACAATGGAGAATTTCTCAATCGCTAATTTAATATTTTTGCGTTTGCGAATACCGGCGGTGTCGATCAGCGTGTACTTTTTGCCGTGACGTTCGTAATCGATATAAACGCTGTCGCGAGTGGTGCCAGCTTCATCAAAAACCACCACGCGGTCTTCACCGAGCAGGCGATTAACCAGGGTGGATTTGCCCACGTTGGGACGACCAACGACGCCGATTCGAATACCATTTAAGCCACTGTTATCCGGCTCAGCATATTCAGGATAGGGTTCGAGCAGCTCTTCCATCATCGAGCGTACGCCGCGACCATGGGTGGCTGTGGTGGGGAACATGCCGGAGAATCCCAGCTGATAAAAATCAGCCAGTGCTTCGGAGGGTTCCAGACCATCAATTTTGTTGGCAACCAGATAGACTTTGCGGTTTTTCTTGCGCAGGGTCTCGGCGATCATATGATCGGCGGCAATAATTCCGGAGCGACAGTCGACAATAAACAGCACAATATCGGCTTCGTCCATAGCCAGCAGAGACTGCTCGGCCATGCCTACGTCGATGCCCTCTTCCTCACCGCTGATACCACCGGTATCGATCACCATAAAGCGACGGTCGTACATCTCACCATCGCCGTATTTGCGATCACGGGTGAGGCCGGAATAATTGGCCACCAGAGCGTCGCGACTGCGTGTGAGCCGATTAAAGAGAGTTGATTTACCAACATTGGGGCGCCCAACAAGGGCGATAACAGGAATCATGGAATTAAAAATGCCGCAGGGTATAAGTGCGGCATTCTACGTTAGTTGACCAGACATCACACTAAAGAAAATAAGTCCTCATAATCGCCCTTAGTTTGGTGCTCTAGGCGACTATGTTTTCAATCCGCTGCATATGTGGCAAGAGATCCGCAGCATGCTCTGCAACTATGGAAGCAGGCACGTAATCGAGATTGCCACTGCACAGGTTGCGGGTGACCATCAATATCTTCAGGTCTGCCATGGTCAGGCGGCCATCGCAGAAAAACTCTCCGCCATTAGTGAGCAGCGTGGCATTAAGTCCAGCCAAAAACATCGGCACTGGCCCAGCTACGAGTTCAGTGCGAACACGCTGCTTTTCCTCTTCGGGCATAAAAAAGGTGTTAACCAAAAGCTGCATAAGGTCGTCGGCGGTATCCATGACATCGTCACAGACCGCTGCTTCCCAGCTGTCTTGGGGATACAGGTCGGCCATTTTGCCTACTAGGCGGTTGATCGCATTGGACTGATTGAGCAGTTTGCCGTCGACCTCCATAACCGGGACTTGCTGATAGAGATAATCGGCTTTTACGGCGGGCCAATCGGTAATGGGGATGCGGTGATCTTCGAAGGCAATGCCCGCTAGTTTCAGTGCTATGCGGGCAGGCTCGCCGCGGCCGCCGGGGAAATCAAAATAACTTAGCTTTAGGGTTGCTGTTGTCATGCGGTTAAAAACTCCTGTTCTGTTAATGGTCGGACTATGGCATTGCCATCATCAGAAATCCTGAGAATGCTGCATTGGATGGCGACAGGCTGCTATCGACTTTAGTTTTCGCTTCGTTGATTAAGTCTCGATAGGCAGTGTAAAACGCCCAGCTCGGGGTTGGCTTGTAGATCAACTCTGGCACATCAAAATGCTGAATAATATTTTTCGCCGTGGTGGGTTTTACAAACACTTCAGTGGTTGGCGCGTAATAGGCGGGAATAATCGAGATGAGACTCCACTTCGCCAGCTTTTCTGTTTTTAACAGCTCCACTAAGGCTTCAAAACCCGCCTGCTGATTATCGCTGTTTAACAGATCATGCATGGCCTGGACCATAAACGACCGTTCACCGGGAGCCAGACGCTTGACGAAATCGCGGAACTTGGGTTTTTCAAACATCGACACCATTGAAGAGCGGCCGACAATCTTGGCCATATCCTCAGAGTACTGGCCGATATTTTTCCGCGCTCTGGTACTAAAGCTCTCATGGGCCATGGTGGTCATTTTCGCCATCGGATGACGCTTGCCAATTTTAACCATTTCCGGATCGGCAAAGCCGCCGGGATAGCGTGACAAAAAATTGGCTTCGGCCTGCTTGAGTTTACTGGGGTTCAATTGAATCATAGGTTGATCTCTGTGGATGCCAATAAGAATTGACTATAGATCAAAGAAAAAAGGTCCTCCACTGCACTGGATCATAGAACCAACTCAGTGGAGGCTTTTGAATCAAGTAACGGGCTATTACTGAATTTTAAATGAGCTCAGCGCGCCGCCATTGGATTGGATAATCAAGCTGTCACCGATGGTTAACATTGCTGCACTAACACCGCTGCCATCCACTTTGGTGCGTGCGACAAAGCTGCCGTCTTCGGTATTCAATAGGTGTAGGTAGCCTTCGGCATCGGCAACGGCCATATAGGCACCCAGTCGCGCAGGGCCAGTAACACGGCGTAAAAATAGCTCTTCGTTGCTCCAGATAACCTGTCCGCTACCGGAATTGAAGGCTCGCACTGTGCTGTCTGCTTCGCTGACATAGACTTGGCCACTGCTATAGGCCGGCGAGCTGTGGGAGGAACCATCTTGGAACCACAGGCTTCTGCCGGTACCGCGCGCTATGGCACCCAAGCGACCCTGATAGGTCACGGCATAGATCACATCATCAACCAACAGTGCCGCTCCATCCACATCGACCATGCGCTCGAGATCGGTACGACCCTTTGGCAGCGCTAGACGCGACTCCCAAATCAATGAACCATTTTCCGGATTAAAGGCAATTAATTTACCTGAGTCAAAACCGGCCAAAATCATTCTTTCGGTGACTAATGCGGTGCTGGTGCCACGGACGGTGAGCAGCGGTGCATCGTCTTCATGCTGCCACAGGGCGTCGCCGCTAGTGGCATCAAAGGCGAACAACTTATTATCAATAGTCTGCACAGCCACGACGGTGCCGTTGCTTTGCGGACTGGCCAAAATTTCTGAACTGACAGTGGCGGTCCAAAGCACTGAACCATCTTCAGCGCTGAGAACATAGACTTCACCTTCAACGCTACCAACCAGCACTTGGCCAGCGGAATAGCCAACACCACCGGATAGTGGAACATCTAATTCGGTGCTCCAGCGACGCTTGCCTGTGGCAACATCAATCGCGCTAATTTTGCCTTCGTGATCCGCGGCAAAAACCGTGTCGCTGTTCGCGGCAGGACGCAGGCTGTTCCAAAACTGCTTGTTACCGCCACCCACTTTAGTCGACCACTGCTTCTTAATTTTTACCTGCTGATCGAATTTTACCAACTCTGCTGGCTTGATTTCATCTTCGTCGCCGCCACCAAACATACTACAGCCTGATATCAGCAACGCGCAGAGTAATAAATTAAGTTTGTTCATGAGGCGTCGTCCTGTTCATCAGAAGGCTCTTCAGCTTGAACTGCCTCAGGGGCGTTAACCACCACTGGCTGAACCTGCCTGAGTTTTAGCTGCAACAGCTGGCTGGAGGAAGCATTTCCCGCTTCGGTGGCCATCATCGCCGCTTCATAGGCGCTATAAGCTGCAGCGCTGTTGCCCTGCTGAAGATAGAAATCGCCCTTGGCTTCGTCGAAGGCTGACTTCAATGGGCCAGCATCGACACCCTGCACTAACTGTAGTGCGGCATCCAAATTACCTGCGGCGGCCTCAACCCGCGCCAGGCGCAAACGCGCAATATTTTCGCTGACCGCTTCGTCGGCATTATCCATAGCCCACTGCAATTCCGCTGCGGCAGCACTTAGGTCTGCGGCTTCAACGGCCAATTTGGCTTTGATCAAGGCACCGTAAAAAGCGTACTGAGAATTGCTGTAATCCTGCTTGAGACTGTCGGCCAACTGATTAATCTCAGCCTGCTTATCGGCATCAAGGCTATTGCCCGGAGTGGCCTCGTCAACGCTATCGAGCATCTGCTGATAGACCAGTGAGGCGGCTGCCGCTTGATCTTCAACGTGGTCGCTATAGGCTTCCCAGCCAAAATAGCCGCCAACGGTCAGTACTATTGCTAGAACGACCTGCTTGCCATTCTCGTCCCACCAGCGCTTAAGGGCTTCGATTTGCTCTTCTTCAGTAATATGGTCTGCCACAGGTGTTCCTCAATCAGTCATTAATGTAGTTAGTAGATTGCCCAGTCCGTCTTGGTCAACCGTTTCTTGGGGGCGATCTTGACGCAAAAATTTGATCCCCACTGTCTTATTTGCCGCTTCATCTTCACCCAGTATCAGGGCGATAGAGGCACCGCTCTTATCGGCTTTTTTCATTTGCGATTTAAAACTTCCACCACCGCAGTTAGTCTGCAAGCGCAGGGTTGGACAGTCAGTGCGCAGATTTTCTCCGAGCACCAGTGCCTGTACATCCACATCGCCCACGGCAACCAGATACAGGTCCACCGTCTGGCCGACACTATCAGGCACTACGCCCAACTCGTCAAGCAGCAACACCAGCCTTTCCATGCCCATGGCAAAGCCAACGCCTGGGCAGGGTTTGCCGCCAAGCTGCTCAACTAGGCCATCGTAGCGGCCGCCGGCACAGACTGTTCCCTGAGCGCCGAGGCTACTGGTGACCCATTCGAAAACTGTCTTCGAATAGTAATCGAGACCGCGCACCAACCGAGGATTAATTTCATAGTCGATACCTGCGGCGTCGAGCATGGCGCGCAGCTGCTGGAAATGTTCTTTCGATTCGCTGTCGATATAGTCTGCCAGTACCGGGGCGTCGTTTAGCAGTGCCTGGGTATCGGCATTTTTACTGTCGAGAATGCGCATGGGGTTGGAGTGCAGTCGACGCTGACTGTCTTCGTCGAGCTGGTCGTGACGAGCACTGAGATAGTCTACCAATGCAGCGCGATAGACCTTGCGATCCGCGGAGGTACCGAGAGAATTAATCTGTAGAACAACGGCCTGATCAATCTTTAGGGCCTTCCACAGTCGTGCGGTAATCAGCAGCAGTTCGGCATCTATATCTGGGGCGTTTAATCCAAAGGCTTCGACTCCGACCTGATGGAACTGGCGCAGGCGACCTTTTTGCGGGCGCTCGTGGCGAAACATCGGGCCGGTGTACCAGAGTCGCTGAATCTGATTGTGCAGCAGGCCGTTTTGATTACAGGCGCGCACGCAGCTAGCGGTGCCTTCGGGACGCAGGCTGAGGCTGTCGCCATTGCGGTCTTCAAAGCTGTACATTTCTTTTTCGACTATATCGGTGACTTCACCGATGGAGCGTTTAAACAGTTCAGTCTGCTCGAGAATCGGGAAGCGTATTTCTCTGTAGCTGTATCGCGCCAACACATCGGCGATCACTTTTTCGAGATACTGCCAGGTGGGTGACTGATCCGGGAGTAGATCGTTCATCCCGCGAATGGATTGAAGTTGTTTCATAAATTTTTGGCCCTTATCATGTAACAACTAGCCTCTCGCTATTATCTGCTCGGCTTCATGAGCCAGCTGTGCTTCTTTGGCCGCAGCCTTGGCGCGGATCTGCGCTTCTAGTTCATCAACTAAGTTTTCATTGCCGATTTTGTGCTCGGGTACGCCGTCCAGATAAACCAGATTGGCGGGTGTGCCACCGGTTAAACCGAAGTCCGATTCTTTGGCTTCCCCCGGGCCGTTGACGATGCAGCCGATAATCGACACATCCATGGGCACGGTAATATCTTCAAGGCGACTCTCTAATGCATTGACTGTCGAGATCACATCAAAATTTTGTCGCGAGCAGCTCGGGCAGGCAATAAAGTTAATCCCTTTACTGCGCAAACGCAGACTGCGGAGCATGTCCCAGGCCACTTTGGCCTCTTCCACGGGATCCGCGGCGAGGGAGATACGGATGGTATCGCCTATACCGTCAAGTAATAATGCACCCAGACCTATAGCGGATTTAACCGTACCTGACCGCAGGCCTCCGGCTTCGGTAATACCTAGATGCAGAGGCTGTTCGATTCGGGTTGCCAGATCGCGGTAGGCGGCCACGGCCATAAAGATATCTGAGGCCTTAACACTGACTTTAAAGTCTTGGAAATCATATTTGTCCAGCAGATCGACATTGCGCATGGCGGATTCCACCATGGCTTCTGCCGTGGGCTCACTGTATTTGCGCAATAGATCTTTCCCCAGGGAACCGGCATTAACGCCGATACGAATAGGGATATTCAGGTCTCGCGCCTTAGCAATCACTTCCCGTAGGCGACTCTCACGGGAGATATTACCCGGATTAATTCGCAGACAGTCGACACCGAGATCGGCAACCCGCAGGGCGATATGGTGGTCGAAGTGAATATCGGCTACTAAGGGAACATTGACCAGTTTGCGAATAGCACCAAAGGCCTCGGCCTCTTCCATAGAGGGCACTGAGACGCGAACTATATCGGCGCCTGCGGCTTGGATACGGTTGATCTGGGCGACGGTGGCGGCGATATCGCCGGTGCTGGTATTGGTCATGCTCTGAACAGAGATCGGTGCGTCGCCGCCAACGGGGACATTGCCGACCATTATCTGTCGCGACTTGCGTCGCACGATGGGTGTGCCACTAAACATTTGATTGGATACTCATGTTAGCTACGTTTTAACCAGGCCTGATATTCAAGATTCTCTTTTGAGTAGGGAAACAGATTCTTCAGTTTCAGTCCCTCACTGGCGACATTGTCTCTGTTGCCAAAGCGCTGTTCTATTCTTATGGACAGCCACAGACTTTTTGCTGTGGGCTTACTCAACTGTCTAAATCGATCCAGTGCCATTTTACTCAATGGATAATTCTGTTGCTGAAAATAAATATCAGCAGCTTCTATATAGGGTGGTGCAAATCCGGCGGACAGCTGGGTGGCTTTCTCAAAGGATTCCACTGCTGCCTCAATATCTCCGAGACGCTTCTGGCTTAGCCCCAGTATATAAAAAGCTTGGGGGCGACGCTCATAACCGAGGTCCTGAGTCACTGTTTGCATCTGCTCAAGAGCTTCTTGCATGCGTCCCTGATTAAACAGGAAGGCGGCAAAGTTGTAATGTGCCAGCGTGTAATCACTGTCCGCGGCCAGTGCTTTGCGGTAGTGCTGCTCGGCCAGCTTAAATTCCTGTTCCATCTGATATAACAGTGCATAACCGTTATAGAGCTGCGCTGAACGGGGATTAAATGCCTTGGCTTTCTCTAGATGAACTCGGGCCAGATCGCGGTTGTTGGAGCTGATATAGTTGAGCGCCAACCTAATATGCTGCTGGTTTGCCGCATCCGGATCGGCTCCCGAACTTCTATTAGCACCGCTGGAGACGCAGCCAACAGTTGCCATAACAGCAAGCAACAATAAAAATCTCGAATAATATTTTATCGGAGTTTTCATGCGTCCCTCTCCTTGTGGTTGCTCTTTTTAACACCAGCACTGCTATGCTGTTTTTGGCCAAACTGATTTAGCGCCAGAGCGACTCGCTCCTTAGCCAACAATCTTCACTACCTGTTCTTCATCCAGATCCTGCAAACGCTTTTTATAGCGTTCCTGCCGCTTGGTGCGGTCATTGACCTCACCAGCCAACTGGCCACAGGCGGCGGCAATATCGTCGCCGCGAGTGGTGCGAACCGTCACAGTGTACCCGTCATTTTGCAGAATGTCCCTAAACCGGCCAAGGGCCACTTTGGTGACTCTGTTGTACTCCGATCCGGGGAACGGGTTAAACGGAATTAGGTTTATCTTGCAGGGTAAATCACGCAGCAGCACAGATAATTCTTTGGCGTGCTCGTCACGGTCATTGACCATATCCATCAGCGTATATTCAACCGTGACCTTGCGTCGATTGTCGGGCATTTTATCCAGGTAACGCTTGGCGCTATCAATAAAGTCGGCGAGGGGATATTTGCGATTAATCGGTACCAGCTGATTGCGCAGCTCGTCATTGGGGGCATGGAGTGAGATTGCCAGGGAGACGTCACTGACATCGCCTAGCTTATCCAATTCTGGAACCACGCCCGCAGTGCTCAGGGTCACGCGACGCTTGGACAGGCCGTAGGCATTGTCGTCCATCATCAGGCTCATGGCGTCGACCACATTGTTAAAGTTCATCAATGGTTCGCCCATACCCATCATCACCACATTGGTGACACGGCGAGGGTTTTTGGTATCAAATTGATCAAAGGATTTGGCTGCGATCCACAGCTGACCAATAATTTCAGCGGTGGTCAGGTCGCGGGCAAAGCCCTGCTTGCCGGTGGCACAGAAACTGCAGTCCAGGGCACAGCCGATCTGTGATGAGACACAGAGGGTGCCGCGGTCGCGTTCGGGGATATAGACCATTTCGATGCAGCTACCGCCATCGACTTTGATCAACCACTTGCGCGTGCCATCGACGGAGTCCTGACAGCTGACAACCTCCGGAACCACCACTTCGGCGACTTCGGCTAGGCTTTCACGCAGGCCTTTGGAGATATTGGTCATCTCGCTGATCTCACCAATTCCGTACTGGTGAATCCACTTTAGAATCTGGGTGCCACGAAAGCGTTTCTCGCCCAGGGACTCTAAAAAGTCGCCGATGCGGGAAGCAGAAAGCCCCAAGAGGTTAGTTTTAACCTTTCGGGGCTGTTCGTCGCGGACTGCTGTTGCGTTTGGTTCCTGGGACATAGATGTCCTGGTCTCTCAGTTTCTCTCGATCTTCTCTTGCTCTCTAAAGTTCTACTAGAGAGCCAAGAAAATTAACGAGAGCAAAGCTCATTGTCGGCAAAGAAGTAGGCGATTTCACGAGTAGCTGATGCTACTGCGTCGGAACCGTGTACTGCGTTGGCGTCGATTGATTCAGCAAAGTCTGCACGGATAGTGCCGGCTTCTGCTTCTTTAGGGTTAGTTGCGCCCATCAGGTCACGGTTGGTCATAACCGCGTTTTCGCCTTCCAGAACCTGTACAGAAACAGGACCAGAAGTCATAAAGGATACCAGATCCTTAAAGAAAGGACGTTCGCTGTGTTCAGCGTAAAAACCTTCGGCTTGTTCCTGAGTCAGCTGCTGCATTTTGCAGGCGATGATTTGCAGGCCAGCAGTTTCAAAACGGCTGAGGATTTGGCCAACAACATTTTTTGCCACTGCATCGGGCTTGATGATAGATAGAGTGCGTTCAGACGCCATGAAGATTTCTCCGAAAAATTGACTGTGCTTTAAAAAAATTGCCCAAATGGGCATAGGGCGCGGATTCTACCTGCACGGGGCGGCGGTCACAATAGGTTTCTCGGCCACAACCTATCCGGCAGGCGTCTAAGCCACCAGCAGGCGCTGAAATTTATCCAGAGAGACTGGCATACTGAAGTGGGCGCCCTGGTATTTTTCGCAACCGAGACCACGCAAAATTTCCAAAACCTCGCGTTTTTCAACGCCTTCAGCCACTACATCCAAGCCATAGTGATGGGCCACCATCATTATGGCTTCAACCAGACCGAGGGTTTCTTTGTCGGAGTTGAGATGGGTAATAAATTCACGGTCAATTTTTAATATATCCAGGGGCAGGCGCTTTAGATAGATCATCGAGGAATAACCGCTGCCAAAGTCATCGATAGCAAAGCGAGTACCCATATTGCGGATCTTTTTCATTTTATCCACCACCGACTCAAAATCGTCGATCAGCAGGGTTTCAGTCACTTCTAAGGTGAGCATATCCGGGCGAATATCGTAGCTCTTTAGGCTGTGCTCAAGAGACTTGATCAGCTGGGGATCATGGAACTGTTTCGGGCTGATATTCACCGCCATCTGCATATCTGGGGTCCAGAGACCCTGATCGAGCATATTGCGCAGATATTCGCAGGAGGTGCGAATCACCCATAGGCCCACGTCGACAATCATACCTGAGGATTCCAATACCGGAATAAAGTCGGCGGGTGAACGCTGGGCTTGGCCTGAGTGCATCCACCGCAACAGTACTTCGCCGCCCACCACATCGCCGGTTTGGGTTGAGACCTGGGGCTGCACGTAGAGATCGAATTCTTGGTTGGCCACGGCTTTGCGCAGGCTAGATTGCATATTGATGCGCTGGCGCGCCTGACGGGTTATCTGGGAGTCAAACAGCACCACATTGTCGCGACCGCGGCGCTTGGCTTCGAACATGGCGCTCTCCGCTTGCTGCACTGCTTGTTCGGCAGTGCCTAGCACTTCTGGTGAGGCATAGTAGAGACCGGCGTAGAGAACGCTGATGCCGACACTGGCGGTAACGCTGACTTCACCGTTTTCGGTGAAAAAGGGTCGGGTTAAAATACAGCGAATTTCATTGGCGATGGCGAGGCTGGCTTCCCGAGCCTGTTCGGCGCTGTCGGCGATATTTTTGATCAGCACCAGAAACGAGTCGCC
>CAJQKW010000129.1 GCA_905478975.1 uncultured Pseudomonadales bacterium
GCTGGCATTGGGATTAATATGCCCAACCACAGAGGTGCCACCGCCATAGGGAATCACATCAATATTTTTATCCGCGGCAAACTGCAGTAACTCGCGCACCTGCGCGGATGATTCAGGCAGGGCAACGCCATCTGGGAAGGTATCCACATCGCCACTGTGCATGGCCAGCCAATCGGGCAGACTCTGACCGCGGGCATGACGCACGCGGGTCTCTGCATCCCGACTGATCAGTGGCTGTGCCGCCAACCGCGAGGCGGGTACTTTGGCCATAACCTCTGCGAGAGTTGCTTCAGGCAGTGAAATAGAGGGCCCGACGAGCGCACCCAGAAGCATTTTCAAACCACTGTTGAGCTCCATACTTAGATCACTATTTTCATTCCCCCAGCCATTCCAAAGCCGCATATGTTTCACCTGTCTCAATGTTTTAATTATTTGCAGTTACAGCTAACAGATCTGCTATCCTCAGCTTAAAGTAGCGCTTAAAATGCAAGCGTACCATGATAAAGCATATAATAAAGGCACAGAGAAACTGGTCACTGTCGGACCGCGACAATGGAGTCACTATTTCGGCCAGCCACAGGAAAGTCTAGTTACTGATGATAGATATTACCGATACTAATTTGGCCTCCGTTCCAGCGATTAATCCCTATCTTAAATCGGCACAGTCCTGCGCAATAGACTATCTGCCGTTACTGCAAAGCGCAGGTATCGATCCCTCGGTACTGAAGGACAATAACCAGCGAATCTCTGTTGCCGCCATGGAAAAGTTACTATTGCTGCTGATTGATGCCAGTGGCGATCAATGCTTTGGTCTGCATTCATCAAGGTTTATTGAACCCGCATCCTATTCCGTGCTGGGTTATATTTCGATGAATTGCTCGTCCTTGCGGGATATTCAGGCCAAAATTCCAATTTATGAAAAAATTGTCGGTGATATGGGTGTCACCAGTGTTGAGATAGCCAATGGCTTTGCTCTGCAGCGCTGGGAGTGCAAATTTACTGACCCTATTGCTGTGCGCAATGAGGTCGAGCATGTGCTGGGTTCCTGGGTAACCTATGCGCGTAATTTCCTCAATTTCCAGCCCCATGATGCGGTCTGGTTTGAACACTCGGCACCACAGGATCCAGCGCTATTAGCCAGCTATGCTGAGATATTTGCCTGCGATGTGTTATTTGATCAGCCTGCCAGTGGCGTGCGTATCCGCGAGGATACATTGGATCTACCTCTACCCCAGGCCAATGAAAAGCTGCTGGAAATGCTGCTTGAACATGCCACTCAGCTATTGGCGGAGATTACCCATAATCAGCGGGTCACGGATCAGGTAAAAAATTTACTGCGCCTGATGCTCGGGACCCAGACACCCTCCAGTGCCATGATTGCTGAAAAGCTCGGCATCAGCAGTCGCACATTGCAGCGTAAGCTAGGGGAAGAGGGCACCCAGTACAAAGATGTGCTCAATGAACTGCGTCTGGAGCTGGCTCTGTACTTCCTGAAAAATACAGACCTCAGCCTTGAGGCTATTGCCCATGAGTTGGGTTACAGCGAAGGGCGCTCGTTCTATCGCAGCTTTAAGCAATGGACCGGGCGCACTGCTGGTTCCTACCGCACTGATGGGGCTACTTAATCAGCCCCTGTGCCTGCGCCCATTGTTTCGATTGCTGCATACCATCTTCAAATGATACCTCTGGCTTCCAGCCCAGCACTCGCTCAGCTTTGGCTATGCTGAACCAGCTTTTGGTGCACAGCTGGACTATGGTTGCGGTAGAGGCTTCATTCACGCCGCCAGTCATCTGTGCCAGTTTGGTGGCCGCAGAGGCAGCAAACATTGCCAGCCCGGTGGACACTTTGAGTGGGCCGCGCTTGTTCATCCATTGGTAATGATGACTAAAAAATTCTGCGGTGGTCATATAACCCTCGCAAGATAGATTAAAAATCTCACCCGCAGCTTCTTTAGTGGACACGGCCAGAGCGATGCCACGAATCAGATCACTGATAAAGATTGGGCGGAAAAAGCCCTGGCCCTTGGCTGGCAACATAAACTGACCTTTGTTGATAGCCTCAATAGGCAGAAGCACCCAGGGCCGGCTGCCGGGACCATAGACATCGCCGGGGCGGATAATAACCAGTTCCATCGGGCTGTTTGCTGTGGCGGCCAACACTGCATGCTCGGAGGCCAGTTTGGTCAGCACATAGCTGCCGCCATCTGCATGCACAGGTTGCTCTTCATCAAGCTCACCCTCTGCGCTGTTGCCATAGGCGACAATGGAGGATATTTGCACAAAGCGGCGCACTTTATGTTTCTCTGCGGCGGCAATCAGATTGCGGGTGGCCAGTACATTGACTCGCCACATATCGGCATCGGCAATAGAGTTAGAAACCAGTGCCGCTGTATGCACCACCACGTCACAGTCCTGCAATAGCTGACTGATGGTTTCTGGCTGACCAATATCACCCTGAAAAATATCCTCGCCATTAACGCTGAGATCCACACCAACCACCGGGATTCCCTGGGCTTGATAATGGGCCATTAACTTATTGCCAATAAATCCATTGGCGCCGGTAATTAATACTTTTTTGAGTTTGCGATGGGCCATATTAACCTCTTATTTGTGGGTACTGCCGCATATTTTTGCGGTAAAAACTACCTGCGATTCGGGCCAGTGTCATTTTCGAAAACAGGCGAGTCATCCAGGCAGTCATACGATTTGAAAAGCCTGGGATCAGAGTAGGCTTGCCCGCCAGGCAAGCATTAATGCCCTGTCTGGCAACTTCCTCGGCAGATTGCATCAGGCGATCTGGGATCATTAATTTGCCCCCTTGATCCGGGTTGTCCATCATCTTGGTCGCTGTATATCCCGGGCACAGAGCAGTGACTACAACGCCAGTGTCAGCTGCCTTCAGTTCATTGTGCAGTGCCTGAGTAAAGGACAGCACATAGGCTTTGGTGGCGGCATAGACATTTTGGCTGGGGATGGGGGTCCAGGCGGCCAATGAGGCTAGGTTGAGAATATGGCCGCCATCTCTGCCCGCCATATCATTGGCAAACAGGTAGGTGAGGGAGGTCAGCGCCAGCATATTGACCCTGATCATATTTTCCTGGGCACCCAGATCTAGCTCGGTAAAGAGACCATTGTGCAGTAAACCGGCATTGTTAATTAACAAATCCACCTGCAGATTTTTCTTTTGTGTAGCCTGGAATAAATTTTGCGCCGCCTGGGGTTTACACAGGTCTGCGCTGATAACGGTGCATTTAATTCCTTTTGCCGCGGTCAGGCTTTTGCCAATTTCATTAAGTTTGTCTTTGCGCCGTGCGACCAGAATTAGGTCATAGCCGCGGTCGGCGAGAATGCGACAAAACTCTAGGCCTATACCTTCGGAGGCGCCGGTTACTAATGCTGTACTCATGCTGTTCCCCTGTTTTATTTTTTATAGTCTACAAAAATTGGTGACGACCAGGCCCGCTGGTTGTGGGGCTGCTGGCAGTCATCATCAATGCTGGTGCGGAAGTCGCCGTAACACATATCAGTGGTCTCGGCCTGGCCATTTTCATCAAAGCTGGCGCGCAGATTGCCTCCATTAATGGTGGCGATGGGTTCTTCAAGGGCCCTGACATAGTAGAGTGCATCGCGACCTTCAGCGACAAAGTCCGGGTCTTCAAATTCCACGGTACAGCCCTGTGGCGAGGGCTCGCAGTCAAACTGTTTCCAGGTATCTTCAATTAATGGTGCTATAGCTTCACCGGCAACAGCCTGGGGTCTAATTTTGATTATCTCTATGCTGGTAATCTCATAGCGCTCCTCAGAGGGATTGTAGCATTCCCCCTGGGCCATTTTTTCAAGATGCTTTTTCTCCAGTGCGGCAACTACATAGTCGGGGCAGCCGGGCAGCTGCTTAAATGAGCCCAGTGCTTTGGCGCGAAAGCGCGGTGTGGCATCCATAGCGACTGCACTACCCATGGGAGAGGAACCTTCAGCTTGCAGCAGATCAAACCACAGCAGCATTCGGTGGCCGCTGGTGCCATAGACTTCCCGGCGTTTCATAGCGTCCCAGATGGCATCTCGATCGCGCCCGTCAGAATGCACTGCGGCAAGACCGCCGACACTGAGGAATGAGGTTGTGCGCTCAAACTCAGAGGCGAACAGTTTGGCGGCAACTGGGTCGATCTGGTCGGCGCGCAATGATGTGGATGCATATTCGCTGACCACTACACCAGTGGAAAAAACTGATTCCCAGAAGCTGTCCCGCACGCCGGTGGAGTCTGAGGTGTTTAATCGCTGCTGCTGTTTAAACCCATGTCCGGCGCGTGCGGAATGGGTGTCTGTAGAGCCAATAAAGCCCCAGCGGTTACGCAATGGGTTGTCCTTGTCTTGCAGATTCTGCAGGGCTAAACCATATTGCACAGATTTTTTTGGGCGATAATTAAAGGCGGGCAAAAACATATCTCGTGCCTGACCGGCATCCAGCCATTCTTCCGCCTTGCTGCCGGGCACAGTCATAAAGCCCTGAATGCCATCCACCTGAACAAAGTTATGCCGTGCTTCTGCAGCACGCTGATTGCAGTCGTCTTGAGTATTGTTTTCGGCCAGACAGCGACCGCGAATAATTTCGCCAGCCTGCCAGCAGCTTGGCAGATAGTTGGGCTGAGGTTCTGGGCATACCCATTCCCCGGCTTCATTGCGCACTCGCACAGCAAAATCCTGAAACTGCTCTGAGTTACCATGGCCTGAGTAAACCTCAATCAACCGAGTCTTGCTCGGGTCAGTATTATCGGCGGTTAACTGATGAGTCCAGCTGGAGTTTGGCGGGCTGTAAAACCCCCAACTGGTGCCGTGGGGAACGACCATATTGTCAAAGCCCCATTCGTCCAGCTTGCCAAATAGCTCCTCAGGGGTCGCAGCAGTTTCATAGCATTCCAATGGTAGATCCGGGCTTGCTGTATCCGGGTTGCAGGCCGGAATAGCCGCCATTTGCATTACCCAGTCATTGTAGGAGGCATAATAATTTTTGTGGCGGGGATCCAGCAGGCCGAGGAGTGCAGACTGTTTTGCTGACCCTGAGCGCGCCGCTACTGTGGCCACACCCACACCTTTGGAGGCAATGGGTCGGGCTGGCAGCAGCTGTGGATTATCATCTTTAAACAACACATTGTGATGGCCATAATGGGACTCGGCAGTGGCACCCACCTGAGTCCATTCCCAACCCACAAACGCCACCAGATCCGGGTTCTGAGGATCTCCCGCAAGGCGATTGCACTGCTGTACCGAGTCAATCCCATCGCGCCACTGGCGAGGGGTAAAGCTCTCGGCGTGATCGGTCAAAAAGTAAAAATCCAGCTGGGAAATAAAGCGCGCATAGTCACAGGCATAGGCGGGAGGATAGGCTCCAGATGCGCCGTGCATCATGGGTAGACTATACATAAAGGCGTCGGCGGAATTGGTGGTGTGCACATGGGTGTCACCAAACAATATCTGCTTGTCTGCGGGCTGGGCAGAATTATTATTCACAGCTCGCTGTTCGATAACAGCCTCCGGCAGTCTCCTCTCGGTAACCTGGCCAAAGTCCAGGGGCGTTTCAGACCAGGCCCGTTCATCATCGACAAAATAGCCGGGAAGCAGCCTGTAAGTGAAATCTGGTGCTGAGCCGGAGAAGAAAACTGTACCCAGTAATACCAGACTCAGTATCGAGATCATTATCCTTTGCAACATTGTGATGCCCTCATTTTTTTATTTTCTTGTTAGATTACTCTGTGCCAATCAGTTACGCCATATAGCTGCGCGCGATAAACCAGTACAGCCCCAGACCGCAGAGCAGCGCCGAGCCGACATCAGGAACCGACTCTGGTACAGAAACGACCTTTGTTATTGTTTTAACCAGTGTCCAAATGCCCGCCAGAATTATCAGCTGACCCAGTTCTATCCCTATATTAAAGCCCAGCAGCGCTGGCCATAGTTGATCATTGGGCAGCCCAATTTCCTGCAGTATAGCGGCGAAACCAAAGCCGTGAATCATTCCAAAGGCCAGACTCAGTGCCGGCCTTGTGGCGATGCTGCCGGCCTGTCCGCGGATACCGGGCAGGTAACTCAATGTGAAGATCAAAAGGCCCAGCAAACTGACTATGGGTAGTGCGGGTGCAGTTGCTGGATTCAGTGATAACAGAATCATTATGCCAATCAAGGCTGCCGCACCAATGGCCATCTGCCGATAGCTGCCGGTGCTGGCGGCGATATTTTCGGCGGCCACCAGTGCAATGGTAAAACCGATAAGTGCTTCAACCACCATAATATCCAGGCTTATCCAGCCCAGAACCGTCAGGCACAGGGTGATACTGTGGCCGATGGTGAAACCTGAAACCATCAACACCAAGCTTCGCATAGGCTGCAGCAGTAACATCATCGCCAGCAGAAATGCAATATGGTCGATACCAGTAAAGATATGTTCCAGCCCCAGCGCTGCGTACTGGGTAAAAGCTCGTTCGAGGCTATCTGACCATTGGCCCTGAGCCAAGGCAACCTGGTGCTGTTGGCGACTCTCTGTAAACAGATATTCCTCGGCTGATTGCCCGGTAGCAGCGATACGAGCATAGTGAACATGGCTCGAGGCCACTGGGAAAAAGCTGCCGATCTGAATTGTTGGCGGTTTTTCTGCAAGGGACCCGGGGCAGTTAAAGCTGGCGCCGAGACGAAGATAACCGGGCTTGGCGCTCAGGGGGACAATTTTATTGCCATTGCTGAGACCGCATTGGGCATCTCCCTGGGTGACAGACAGGGTTGCAGACAAATGCTCAGTCAGCACTGTTTCAAGGGAGCTGTGGCGATTATCTAGAAGCCTGGTTGCTTCCCGGGCTTGGACAGTAAATAGCATCTGCAGCTGATTATTATCAATCGTCCATTGGGAGAATGACTGACTGCGATTGTGGGCGTCCGCTGGCAGGCCGATAAACAGCAGCAATAGCAGGCTGAGAAAAGAAGCCCTCATGGTTGG
>CAJQKW010000130.1 GCA_905478975.1 uncultured Pseudomonadales bacterium
CAGGTGCCATACAGCAAGGAGATTCTTCGGCTTCGCTCAGGATGACAGGCTGGGGATGGTTTCGAACCTCAAACTCCCCATCACTGGTCGCCCATCACCCAGCACCAACATCCGGCTTGGTGAATCCCCATCCTGCAATTACAATGACCGGCTTTTAAACCACCGCACTCAGAGCCGCCCCAATGTCGATCCGCAAAATCCAGCTGGAAGCCAACAAACTACAGAAGCGTCTGCGCCGCAACGTAGGCAAAGCGATCGCCGATTACAATATGATCGAAGAGGGCGACCGTATTATGGTGTGCCTCTCCGGCGGCAAAGATTCCTATGCCATGCTGGATATTCTTATGGGCCTTCAGGCCAGTGCGCCGATTAAGTTTGATCTGGTGGCGGTGAATCTCGACCAGAAACAGCCTGGTTTTCCTGAGCATGTGCTGCCCGAGTATCTGGATAAGCTCGACATCGAATACCATATCCTCGAAAAAGACACTTACAGCATTGTCACCAGCAAGGTTCCCGAAGGTAAGACTTACTGCAGTCTCTGCTCACGTCTGCGTCGCGGCACACTTTATGGGTTCGCCGAACAGATCGGTTGCACCAAGGTAGCTCTGGGTCATCATCGTGATGATATTGTTGAAACCTTATTTTTGAATATGTTCTACCAGTCCAAGCTTAAGGCCATGCCGCCGAAATTACTCTCCGACGACAAAAAGAATATTGTGATTCGCCCCCTGGCTTATTGCCGGGAAGATGACCTGGTGGCACTGGCGGAACTTAAAGAATTCCCGATTATTCCCTGCAATCTCTGCGGCTCTCAAGATGGCCTGCAGCGCAATGCGGTCAAAGACATGTTGGTGCAGTGGGAGCGTCAGTATCCGGGGCGTGTGGAGAGTATTTTTAGCTCCATAAAAAGTGTCTCTCCATCGCAACTTGCCGATAACGAACTATTTGATTTCGAAACGCTACAGATCGAACGCCCAGAGATTGATCAGGCCACCGAGATTAAAGCGATTAATCTTTAGCCGGCATGTTAGCCTGTCAGCCACTTAAAAAAATAACAGCACTATAGAGGGATCTTATGTCTCAACTGTCACTGCCTACCACCATTGCCTTTATGCTCTATGTGATCATCGTCTTGGCGATTGGTATCTATGCCTACAGCAAAACCAAAGACGCCAGTGATTACTTTCTCGGCGGCCGAAAACTCTCACCACTAGTCGCCGCAATCAGCGCTGCGGCCTCAGATATGAGTGGTTGGATTCTTCTTGGTCTACCAGGCTATGCCTATCTTGCAGGTTTAGAAGCGGCGTGGATTACTCTGGGTCTGACCGTTGGTGTCGCAGCCAATTGGATATTGGTGGCCAAACGTCTGCGTATCTATACTGAGATGCTCGACGATGCCGTGACCCTTCCAACCTATTTACAGCGCCGCTTTCAGGACTCAAAAGTCTGGCTGAAGTCGATTGCTGCCATCAGTATTTTGCTGTTCTTTCTCTTCTATGTGGCCTCTGGTCTGATTGCCGGGGGCAAACTGTTTAATGTGGTGTTTGGTCTCGACTACTATATTGCGGTCTTTGTCGGCGTTGTTCTGATTCTGTTCTACACCCTGTTTGGCGGATTTTTGGCGGTGTCCTGGACCGATGTCTTTCAGGGCTCACTGATGCTGATTGCCCTGGTTGCAGTGCCTATATTGGTGACAGGCAACCTCGGTGGTGCCTCGGCGGTGGTGGCGCAGATCGATGGGACTAATCCCGAACTGTTAAATATGTTTACCAACGCCGCAGGAGAGCCACTGGGATGGCTGACAATTATCGGCCTGCTGGGTTGGGGTCTGGGTTACTTTGGCCAGCCCCATATTCTCGCCCGCTTTAAGGCGATTCGTTCTGGGGATGAGACCGGCGTGGCAGCAGTGATTGGCGTTAGCTGGGCATCCTTTGGTTACCTGATGGCGATTTTGGTGGGCTTCTGTGGCATTGCCTATCTCAATGAACCCTTGGCGGATCCTGAAACAGTGTTTATCACCCTCACTAGCTTGGTTTTTCATCCGCTGGTTGCGGGTATTTTATTGGCGGCGATTTTGGCGGCAATTATGAGTACTGTGGATTCCCAGCTGTTGGTCTGCTCTGCGGCATTGGCTGAGGACTTGTATCCATTGGTGGTGAAGAAATCACTCTCCCCAGAGCTGCGCATGAAAGTGGGTCGCATTGCCGTGGTAGTGCTGGCAGTGATTGCGTCTGGGTTAGCAATGGATCCTGAAAGCAAGGTGTTGGATGTGGTCAAGTATGCCTGGGCCGGTCTCGGTGCGTCCTTGGGCCCCGCTATTTTAATCAGCCTGTACTGGCGTTCTATGACCTCTCAGGGTGCCCTTGCTGGGGTCTTGGTGGGTGCCTTTACCGTGATGATCTGGTCACAGCTCAGTGGCGGCATATTTGATATGTACGAGCTGGTACCAGGGTTTATTCTGTCCTCGATTGCCGTAGTGCTAGTCAGTCTGCGCAGTCCAGCGGTTAGTGATGCTGTTGGCATTCAGTTTGACGATATGCGCACGAAGTTAGGAGGTCGCGCGTAGTCGCTCAGTGTGCGGCAAGTAGCAGCTTGCCGCCCATATTGAGACAGCTGTCAACATTCGGTTAAGTACTTTGTCATATACTCCCAGAATCTAGTTTCAGGCGGGAAGGGCGGCAAAAAAGTGCACCGGATAAAAATTCATCAGGGAAAAATTGCCACGCTTAAGGTTGAGGCTATTGTCAGTTCACCTTCATATGGCGCTGCCTTTGAGACGCTGGCAATTGCCAGTGGAGATTGTTTGACACCGCTGAGAGTGGGTGATGTGCAGGTTATCTCTGAGAGGCATCAAGGCCTGAATCAACATCTAAATAAAGAGCCAAGTCAGATTTTAATTCAGGCAGTAGGGCCGCGCTGGCGCGGTGGAGAACATCAGGAGGAACAGCAATTGGCCTCCTGTTATAGCAAGGCCATGGATCTCGCCAAACAATACAATCTTCGCAGTATCGCCTTTACCCCAATCAGCTGCGGGCCTATGGGCTTCCCCGCCAATCGAGCGATCAATGTAGCGATTCAGCAGGTTACTCTGGGTTTGCGGCGCAACCCGTTGATTGAGTCGGTGGTATTTTGCTGCTTTGATCCGGTGACCACTGCGCTCTATCGTAGCCGCTTAGGTAAGTAGGTCGCGGCAGCACTTTATTCCAAGAAGCCGCAGTGCACTTTATT
>CAJQKW010000131.1 GCA_905478975.1 uncultured Pseudomonadales bacterium
AAGAAAATTTTAGTGGCCAACCGAGGCGAGATCGCTTGCCGTGTCTTTGCCACTGCGAAAAAAATGGGTATAGCCACAGTTGCGGTTTACTCCGACGCCGACCGCGATGCGCTGCATGTGCAGATGGCCGATGAGGCTGTCAATATAGGTCCAGCGGCTTCCTCTGAAAGCTATCTAGTCATTGAAAAAATCGTTCAGGCCTGTCTCGATACTGGCGCCGATGCAGTGCATCCAGGTTATGGATTTCTCTCTGAGAACAGTAAATTCCACGACGCGTTGGATGCTGCGGGTATCGTATTTATCGGCCCGGGGAAAAAAGCGATTGAATCCATGGGCGATAAAATTACCTCGAAGCGTATTGCCCAAGAAGCCGGCGTTAGCTGTATTCCCGGTTATACAGACGTAGTTCGGGATGCCGAACACGCAGTGGAAATCAGTGCCGGTATTGGTTATCCGGTGATGCTCAAAGCCTCTGCCGGTGGCGGCGGTAAAGGCATGCGTGTGGCCATGAACGAAGAGGAATGTCGCGATGGTTTTGAGCGCGCAACCAATGAAGCGCGCTCTAGTTTTGGCGACACTCGCATCTTTATTGAAAAATATATTCAAGAGCCGCGACATATTGAAATTCAGGTGATGGCCGACGGCCATGGCAATGTGATTTATCTGGGTGAGCGTGAGTGCTCTATTCAGCGCCGTCACCAGAAGGTGATTGAAGAGGCACCCTCGCCATTTTTGGATGAGGCGACGCGACAGAAAATGGGTGAGCAGAGTTGTGCGCTGGCCCGAGCTGTAGATTATCAGTCTGCCGGTACTGTAGAGTTTATTGCCGACGCCAATATGAATTTTTACTTTCTGGAAATGAATACCCGATTGCAGGTGGAGCATCCGGTGACTGAGTTGGTTACTGGCCAGGATCTGGTTGAGCTGATGATTCGTGTTGCCGCAGGGGAGAAGCTTCCCCTGGCTCAGGAAGATGTCACCATGACCGGTTGGGCCATGGAATCCAGAGTCTATGCAGAAGATCCTTTCCGTAACTTTATGCCCTCCACCGGGCGGCTAGTGCGTTATGCCGAGCCTCAGGGCGAAGGTGTGCGTGTCGATAGCGGTGTCTATGAAGGCGGCGAAGTGTCGATGTTCTACGACCCGATGATTGCCAAATTGATCACCTATGGTGACGACCGCAAGCAGGCAGTTGAGCGCATGGTTGAGGCACTGGATAATTATTATATCCGCGGCGTAAATCATAATATTAGTTTTCTCAATGCCCTGATGGTGCACCCGCGATTTGTTGAGGGACGCCTGACCACCAACTTTATTGCCGATGAATTCCCTGATGGTTTCAACGCCGATCTGGTGGTGCAGGATGACCCTGCGATTGCCTTGGTTGTTGCGGCAGCGGCCCATCAGTTACATCAAGAGCGCGGTAGTTTGCTGTCTGGTCAGCTGGCGGGTCATGAGCATGCTGCCGAAAATAGTTGGGTAGTGATGGTGGCGGATCAGCAGACCTCGGTTATTGTTGAGCTAATCGACAGTGGCTATTGGGTTAGCTTGAATGATCAGGATTATGAGATTGAAACTGACTGGAGCCTTGGGCAGCCATTGTTCCAAGCTCGGGTAAATGGCAAAAGCGTTTCGGTGCAGATTGAGACTACGGCTGCTGGTTATAGGTTGTTTTACCGTGGTGCTGAGATCAATGCCCGAGTGCTGTCGCCCCGGGCTGCTGAGTTGAGCGCTCATATGCTCTATAAGCCACCGGCGGATATGTCGAAGTTTTTACTCTCGCCTATGCCTGGCCTGCTGGTTAAGTTGGCCGTTGTTGAGGGTCAAGAGGTGAAAGAGGGCGAAGAGCTGGCTGTGGTTGAAGCGATGAAAATGGAGAATAGCCTGCGTGCCATTCAAGATGGTATTGTTGGTAAAATATCGGCGGTTGAGGGCGATAGTTTGATGGTGGATGAGGTTATTCTGGATTTTGAATAAGGCTTTTTTTTACGAGCCGGAGGGTCTTTACCCACCAGCTTGTCATCCTGAGAGAGCAACGCGAACCGAAGGGTCTCCTGCCGACTGGTTGAGATCCCTCCGCTGCGGTCGGGATGACAGAGTAGGGCGTATCGGGGTGACAAAGTAGGGCCTGTAGGCATGACCCACCAGCTTGTCATCCTGAGCGAAGCCGAAGGATCTCCTCGCCGTGGCACCCAAAACCCAACAGCAACAACAGAGTCATAAACAAGGACCCAAAAGGCCAATAAATGTTAGCAGAGCAGATCAAAGCCGGTGACCGCCGCGCCTTAGCCAAGGGCATCACCCTAGTGGAATCTACCCGCGCCGATCATCGTCAGCAAGCCGCTGCTCTCTTAGAATCTCTAATGCCCGAGACTGGAGAATCAATCCGTCTCGGCATCTCCGGTGTCCCCGGCGTTGGTAAATCCACCTTTATCGAAGCCTTTGGTAATCACCTAATAAAGTTGGGTCACAAAGTCGCCGTCCTAGCCGTAGACCCCACCTCCGCAGTCACTGGCGGTTCTATCCTAGGTGACAAAACCCGCATGGAAACCCTGGCCTTTGCCGAAAATGCTTTTGTAAGACCATCTCCCGCAGGCAAAACTCTGGGTGGCGTCACACGCCGAACTCGAGAGTCTCTGCTGCTCTGCGAAGCTGCCGGCTTTGATGTGATTCTGGTGGAGACGGTGGGTGTGGGCCAATCAGAAACCGCCGTGGCGGATATGACCGATATGTTTTTGTTGCTGTTATTACCTGCCGGCGGTGACGAACTGCAGGGCATCAAGCGCGGCATTATGGAATTGGCGGATCTGATTCTGGTGAACAAGTCCGATGGCGATCAGGCCAATGCGGCCAAGCAAACCAAAGGCGATTATGCCGCGGCACTGCATTTTATGAAGTCGCGCTTTGACAATTGGCAGCCCCAGGTGCTGGCTTGTTCATCGACGCAAAACAAAGGTATAGAAGAAGTCTGGGAGCAGGTTAATGCCTTCCGCACAGCGCTAGATGCTGATGGTGAACTACAGCAGCAGCGCGCCCAGCAGGCACGCTCATGGATGTGGGCGGAAACCGCCGAGGCCTTGGTCAGTGATCTGAAAAGTGATGCCAAGGTCAAAGCACTGGTTCCCGAGTTGGAACAGGCAGTGCTC
>CAJQKW010000132.1 GCA_905478975.1 uncultured Pseudomonadales bacterium
ACACTAGATCCAAACACTAGATCCAAACACTAGATTAAACACCATTGGAGTAGCAATGAGCTTTTCAAGCCAACGTGGCCCCTATCCTTACACCCGTATGCGACGCAGTCGCGCCGCAGATTTTTCACGACGTCTGGTGCGCGAGTCAGCACTCAGCGCCAATGATTTAATCCTGCCAATATTTGTTGTCGAGGGAAGCGGTCAACGCCAAGTGGTGCAGTCCATGCCCGGCGTTGAACGTCTATCCATTGATCTGCTGGTGGAACAAGCCCGGGAAGTCGCCACACTAGGTATTCCCGCCATTGCCCTGTTTCCAGTGGTTGGCGAAAAGAATAAATCACTGCTCGCCGAAGAAGCCTACAACCCTGAAGGCTTGGCTCAACGAGCCGTCCGCGCTATAAAGCAGGCAGTCCCCGAATTGGGCGTGATCACCGATGTCGCACTGGATCCTTTTACCACCCACGGCCAAGACGGCATTATCGACGAACAAAGTGGTTATGTGCTCAATGACATTACTGTCGAAGCCCTGGCCAAACAGGCTCTTTCCCATGCTGAAGCTGGCGCCGATATAGTCGCCCCCTCCGATATGATGGACGGCCGTATTGCCGCGATTCGCGAAGAGCTCGAAGAGAATGGTTTTGTGAACACCTTGATCATGGCCTATGCCGCCAAGTTTGCCTCCAGCTACTATGGCCCCTTTCGTGACGCTGTCGGTTCCGCAGGCAATATCAAAGGTGGCGACAAAAAGACCTATCAGATGGATCCCGCTAACAGCGATGAGGCACTCCATGAATGCGCCCTAGATCTTGATGAAGGCGCCGATATGATTATGGTCAAACCGGGCATGCCTTACTTAGATGTAGTGCGCCGGGTTAAAGACGAATTAAAAGCCCCGACCTTTGCCTATCAGGTCAGTGGTGAATACGCGATGCATTGCGCGGCCTTTGAAAATGGCTGGCTGCAGCGTGACACAGTTATTCTCGAATCCTTGTTGGCCTTTAAACGCGCCGGTGCTGATGGCATTCTCACCTACTTTGCCAAAGAAGCGGCAGAACTACTAAAGAGCCAATAATGCTCAGACTTGATAAATATATAAGCAATGCCACGGATCTGTCGCGGGTCGAAGCTAAACGCTACGTAAAGTATGGCGACGTCACTATCGACGGCGAAAAAGCCACCAACGCAGCGCAAAAAGTCAGCGGCGACGAAATCATCTGCATCGAGGGTTCAGCCATTACCCTGGCAACAAATCGCTACTTTATGCTGAATAAACCCGCTGGCGTGGTCTCGGCCACCAAAGACAATAACAACAGCACCGCCCTGGATCTGATCTTTGAGCACCGCAGCGATGAGCTGCAAATTGCTGGACGTCTGGATATAGACACCACCGGCCTGCTGCTGATTACTGACGACGGCCAGTGGAATCATCGCCTGACCTCACCGCGCAGCGAATGCCAGAAAATCTATAGAGTCACACTGGGCATTCCAATCACTCCTGATTACAGCGAAAAACTGGCCAATGGCGTCTGGCTCAAGGGTGAAAAACATCCCTGCCTGCCCGCCACCATGGAACAGATTGATGATCAAACGGTTTTGCTGAGTATTGCCGAAGGCAAGTATCACCAGGTTAAGCGCATGTTTGCCGCACTGGGCAATCATGTTGAGTCACTGCATCGCACTCAGGTCGGCGGCATTGTTCTCGACGAGTCTCTTGAACCCGGTGATTATCGCGCGCTTACCGACGCCGAAGTGGCCAGCATAATGGCACCGAAATCATGAGCGATCCCAGCGTAGAACTACTCGCCCAGCAACTCCATGACCTTGAAGGCAAATGCTTAATTGTCGCCGATGAAAATTGGGCCGACGCCCCCTGGGTAACCATTGCTCAGTCCGGTAGCGCCAAGCGTATCCTCCGCAGCAACCGCTATGAGATTGCTCAAGCCGCAGCCAAAGCCGGTGTGTCGACGAAATTCAGCGACTTTGATTTTAGCGATCTTGAGGCAGGCAGTTTCGACAGCGTTCTGTTTCGGGTCTCGAAAGAGCGCGCGGTGAGCCACCATATTATTAATCAGGCCTCAGTGCTGCTGAAGCGCGGCGGCACGCTGATGTTGAGTGGCGAAAAAACCGACGGAGTGAAAACCTATACAGGTCATGCCAACAAGCTATTCGGCGACAGCTGTCAGCCAAAAAAGCGTGGTAACTATTACCTCTCTCGCCTGACCCAATATAGCGATGACGGCAAGCTTTTAGATGATAAAAACTATCTGGCCCTACGCGCCATCGGCGGCCCCGACAATCTGCCACTACAGAGCAAGCCGGGAATTTTCGGCTGGAATAAAATCGATCAGGGCAGCGCACTGTTAATTAATCAGCTCCCACAGTTTGTGCAATCCTTTGGTGAGGCTAACCGACCCCAGTCGCTGTTGGATCTTGGCTGCGGCTATGGTTTTCTTGCCTGTGCCGCAGCGCAACAGGGTTTTGAACAGATCACAGCAACGGACAACAATGCCGCCGCTTTAAATGCCTGCACGAAAAACTTTGCGGCCTTGGAAGTGGATGGAACCGTTATTGCCGGCGATGCGGGCAGCCAGCTTGAAGAGCGCTTTGATGCGATTATCTGCAACCCGCCGTTTCATCAGGGGTTTAATATCGACAGTGAGCTGACGGCGAAATTTCTGACCGCCAGCAAGCGATTATTAGCTCCCAAAGGGCGTGCCTTATTTGTGGTGAATAATTTTATTGCCCTGGAGAAAAAGGCTCTCGACTATTTTCCGCGGGTTCGGGAAGTGGCTCGCAGTGGGTCGTTTAAGCTGATTATGGTGTCGTTTAAGGATTAGGCTCTGAGCCGTAAATTACTCTGTCATCCTGAGAAAACCAGCCAGCTGCATGAGACCCTTCGGCTGCGCTCAGGGTGACAAATTATTTGTTATTCTCAAACTCCATCAAAGCCCCATCACCTGCTTGATAATCTCATTCTTCAGCGGCTTAATCTTATTGACCTTGCCAAGGCCCATATTGCGCAGCAATCTCACCGCCACATTGTCCGCCGCAAACAGGCGCTTAAACCCTTCCATTGCCGCCATAGTCACCAAATTTTCCGGCTTGCGCAGACGCTGATATTTATTCAAACACATCAGTGAACCTAGATCATTGCCCCGCTTGGCTTCAGCACAGAGCGTATCCACCAAGGCCTTAACATCGGCAAAACCCAAGTTGACCCCCTGACCTGCCAGCGGGTGAATCGTATGCGCCGCATCCCCCAACAGCGCCACCCGCTCAACCACATAATCTTTGGCATGGCGCTGACGCAGGGGAATAGCATAGCGCTTATCCACAGAGAGAATTTCACCTACACAGTGCTCACTGGCACGGCTTAACTCGGCACAAAACGCCTCGTCATCCAGGGCCATCAAGCGCTCAGCTTCAGCAGATTCCTGAGACCAAACCAATGAGCAGTAATGCTGGTCGCCCTGCTTATCGAGAGGCAATAGCGCCAATGGCCCCGTGGGCATAAAACGCTGCCAGGCGGTCTGCTGATGCACGGACTCGGTTTGCACCGTGGTGACTATGGCGCTATGGCCATAATCCCACTCTCGGGTGGCAAATTTAAACTGCTCTCGGATACTTGAATTGCCGCCATCGGCGGCCACTAAAAGAGGCGCAACTAGCTGCTCACCGCTGCTTAACTCAACGCTGACCTGAGACTCCGACTGACTGTATTGAGCCACGCTAACCGGACAGAGGAAATCAATATTAGCCAGCTTGCTGACCTCAGCCAACAGGGATTCAACCACTAGAGAGTTTTCAACTATATGGCCCAGATTGGGCTGCTGCACATCTTGGCAATCAAAATGAATTTCGCCGGTACCCTCAGCGTCCCAGACCTGCATGGCGCCATAGGCACTGACCCGCTGGGCGGCAATTGATTCCCAGGCGCCACAGCAATCCAATAGGCTGCGTGATTTTTCAGTGAGCGCTGCGACTCGGGGATCAAACTGCTCGGGATTAAACGCGGCAGTTGCGCGAGCTTCCAAAAGGGC
This sequence comes from uncultured Pseudomonadales bacterium, assembly GCA_905478975.1. GTDB lineage: Bacteria > Pseudomonadota > Gammaproteobacteria > Pseudomonadales > Porticoccaceae > HTCC2207. Next base: position 4,041 of record CAJQKW010000132.1, read on the forward strand.
TATGGATAAGCCCGTATTTGAGCGCGCTAACAGACAGGCAAAGGCGGCGCCGACCATGCCTGCGCCAACCACAATCACATCGTACTCGCGATGCTGTTCTATCTTATTAACTGCCATGCCCAGCCTCCTTATTGGCCATACCCATACCGAATTTGGCAAAGCGACTGCGCAGGCTCGGCAGCAGATCCATCACCACCAATCCGGAGTTCCGCCCCAGGGCCACAACCGATGATGACTGAGCGAATAATTTCGGTAAATTGTCGCTAAACATTAAGGTGTTCTGCTGATCGGCTAACTGCTGTTGCTGATAGCCTTCAAGAGTCTCTAGGGAAGAAAATTCTAGCCCGGCAGACTTAGCCTTGCCCAGCACATCCGCCAGTGTCGCCACATCCCGCAGCGACAGGTTAAAACCCTGACCGGCAACTGGGTGCAAACTGTGGGCGGCATTGCCGAGCACCACAATATTGCGCCGCACCTGCTCGCTGGCAGTGGTCAGCGCCAGGGGATAGGCCACCCGTTCACCCACTTTTTGCACCATACCCATGCGGTAGCCAAAGCTCTCTTGCAGGGCTGTTAAAAAATCTTTATCACTGGCGGCCATCAATTCTGCGGCGCGCTCCGGCGGCTGAGTCCAGACCAGAGCACAGCGGGGACTGCCATCAAAGTCTGGCAACGGCAACATGGCCATTGGCCCCTGATCGGTAAAGCGCTCGTAGGCGACACCATTATGGGCCTCTTGCAGCCCTATATTGGCGATAATGCCCTGCTGTCCGTAGGGCTGCTGATCGCTATGAATACCAAGCTTTTGCGCGGTTTGAGAATTGGCGCCATCAGCTATCACTAACAATGATGTCTGGATGGTCTCGCCGCAATTTTCCAGATCGACACGCACCCCAGACTTGAGTGGGGTTATTTTTGCGACCCGCTCTGGGGCCATCATCTCAACCGAAGTGGCGGCAAGTTTGTCTAATAAACCTGCACCAATCCAGCGGTTTTCGATCACATAACCAAGCGCTTCAACGCCGGCTTCCTCGGCACTGATTCGGGTTAGGCCTATATGGCCGCGGTCACTGACATGAATATTGTTTATGGCGCTGGTGTAAGATTCCAGTGCCGACCAGAGTCCGGCGGCTTGGAATATTTTGCGACTGCTCCAGGAGAGAGCGGTTGAGCGAGAATCAAAACTTGGGCTCTGCTTACCTGAGCTGTCATAGGCCTGAGCCTCAAGTAGCAGCAGCTTCCAGTGCGGCTGCTGTTGTGCCAATAATAGCGCCAGGCTAATACCCACCATGCCGCCACCGACAATAACCAAATCGTAGTGCTCAACGCTGCTTTGTTCGCTGGTCTCAGTCATCATTCGGTAGCCATAAGCAATTCAATCTCACTGCGGATCTTGGGAACCCCGGCGGTTAAATCTTCACAGCCGGTTTTAGTCAGCGCTATATCATCTTCTATCCGCACCGCCAGCCCGCGCCATTTTTCGTCCACATTGCTGTTATCAGGAGAGATATAGATACCCGGTTCCACAGTAACCACCATGCCCGGTTCATAGACACGCCACTGATTATCAATTTTGTAATCGCCGACATCGTGAACATCCATACCCAGCCAGTGACCTGAACTGTGCATATAAAAATCTTTGTAAGCTTCCATTTCAATAAGCTCACTAACATCACCGTCGAGTATGCCGAGATCCCGCAGGCCTTCAGTGATCACTGCGACAGTGGCGTCATTGGCCACATTGTAGGTGGCGCCAGGCTTGATTTGCTCGATGGCTGCAAGCTGAGCCTGTAAAACAATATCGTAAATCGCCGCCTGCTCGGCGCTAAATTTGCCGTTCACAGGAAAGGTGCGGGTAATATCGGATGCGTAATTTTCATACTCACAGCCGGCATCGATAAGCACCAAATCACCATTATTAACCTTTTGCCGATTCTCTATGTAATGGAGTATGCAGCCATTTTTGCCGCCGCCAACAATGCTGGTATAGGCAGGAGCCGCAGCACCAGAGGTCATAAACTCATGTTCAATTTCAGCCTGTAGCTGATACTCGTAGATTCCGGGCCTGCTGATTTTCATTGCTCGACAGTGGGCCCGTGCGGAAATCTCTCCAGCCCTTCGCATTAATTTAAGCTCGGCAGCAGTTTTAATCAGGCGCATTTCATTGACCAGATGATCCAGGTCGATAAATTCACCAGGAGGCACAGAGCCGCGACTCTGCTCCTCGCGAATCTGATTGATTAAGCCCATCAAATGGCGGTCAAAGCTGGCATCTTTGCCTATCGCATAATAGACCCGCTCGCGACCCTCGAGCATACCGGTCAAAATTTCATCGAGATCATCAATGGGAAAAGCATCGTCTAAGCCAAAGTCAGCCACCGCACCCTCGGGTCCGGCACGATAGCCGTCCCAGGTTTCACGCAACTTGTCTTTATCGCGACAGAACAGCAGGCACTGACCCTGCTCGCGGCCAGGAATTAACACCAATACCGCCTGGGGCTCGGCAAAGCCACAGAGATAACTGAGGCTGGTGGCTTGTTTGAACGGGTAATGGGTGTCTCGGGAGCGAATTTTCTCAACAGCGCCGGTAATAATGGCAATGCTGTTGGGCGCCATCATCGACATAAGATCTCTGCGCCGAGCGGCGTACTCCTTGACGGTGATCATAGCGTTCCTCGGGACGTGGAATGGCTGTCTAGGGTGTTGGCTGGTATCTAGCGCATCAATTAGACGGGTTTAGTGAACGGTTGGACCACTGTTACCGGCGGCCTCTGGGTGCAATTCAGAGAAAATCAGCTGCACTGCGATGCGGATATATTCAATCAATTCCGAGTAGTCGCGCTCGCCGTCATCGTCAGTTTCAAAATCTACCGAGACCTGAGCAATGGCGGAAATATCTTCCAGTGCTTCTTTAACATCATCAGACACCGCAAAACCGTCGGTCATACCATCGCCAACACCGGACAGGTAGTTGCTACACCACTGACCCACAGCGACCAAACGCTCCGGCAGCGGCAGCTCATCATCGGGTAAAACCGGCTGAAACAAAAAAGACACATCTTCAAGACTGGTGAGTGCAGCCTCATAAAAATCCCGCAACGGATAGGCAGCGCCATCGGCCTGCTCTTCGGATAGCCCCAACCAACCAGTGGAGGTTTCGATCAACTGATCCAAGGGAATTTTCCCGCAGCACAAACGGCCGCATAGAAAGCCATGAAATCCAGAGGGATCGGCCTTTACTCGCAGTTTAAAAAATAGATCTTCAAGCTGTTCAAATGTCATGGGTATGCCTCGCTCAGGTAGCAGGCATCCTAACATTCTAATAATTTCACTGCACGCCACATTGACTTAATGACGTGATTGACCAAAACTGTGACAATGCCTATAGTTAGTCGGCTGTAGTGCCAAGATATAGGCGCCAAGATATAAGTGCCAAGACTGTAGTAACAAGACATTCACCAAAAAGAACTCTGATTATGAGCGGTTACCAAGAGTTAGAAGCAAAACTGGACAGCTTAATCGAGCTTTGCCTGCAACTGAAACGCGAGAACCAGTCTCTGCGTGCCAGAGAGTCGAGTCTGGCCGGTGAGCGCGGCAAGCTTTTAGAGCAGAATGAAATGGCCCGACAAAAAATTGAGACCATGATCAATCGCCTCAGAAACCTAAACGCGGAGTAAGTATGTCATCTATATCCCTCACCATCCGCATTCTCGATAAAGACTATCAGGTCAACTGCCAACCGGACGAGCGCGATGCGCTAGTGCTGTCGGCAAAACTGCTAGATGAAAAAATGGAAGAGATCCGTCGCGGCTCCCATATCATCGGTGTCGAACGTATTGCCGTCATGGCCGCCTTAAATCTGGCCCACGATCTTATTCGCAGCGAACAGTCCGCCTCGAGCGGCGCCGAGACCTCCCATCTACTGCAATCAATGAACTCTAAACTGAGCTCAGCACTGTCTGACCTCAATGGCTAAAACCAAAATAAATTCCTAGTTTTTTAAGCCTATTTTAGCGCGTTCTTTTTAATCTCCTCTGCTATACTCATCGCTCCTGGGGTGTGCGCCAGTCAAGAAGTCCCTGAGCCGATAATTATTACCCGGTTTCTCTCCGCCAATGTTGTTGTGCACTTCCGTGCGTCGGAAAGCCTGATATATTGCGAGGGCAGCCACCTTGAACTTCTCGGTTCGAGGCCACGTTGACAGCGGCACTCTGGGATTTATTTTAACCATGGCCACCTGCCAATGAATCCTAGCGAAATACGAAATAGCATTCGAGAAAAACGACGAGGGCTGAACACCAGCCAACAACGAGCGGCCTCTGAGCAGTTGGCTAAGTTACTCTGTCGACAAGATTTCTTTCAGCGCGCCAAACGCATCGGCGTCTACCTGGCCAATGACGGCGAGATCGATCCAACACCGATTATCAATGCCGCCTTTAGAGCCAAAAAAGCCTGCTTTCTGCCCCTGATAGACCCCCTAAAAGCCAACAGCCTGCACTTTGCCGAATATCAATATGGCGACGTTTTGCACAAGAATCGCTTTGGCATACTCGAACCGCAATTCAAATCCTCAGCCGTCACCCCGCCCTGGAGTCTCGACCTAATTCTTGTGCCTCTGGTGGCATTTGACCGAGCTGGTAATCGACTGGGTATGGGCGGCGGCTTTTACGATCGCACACTGGCCCCAAGACCGGGTAAGCCAACCGGCCCAAAACTGATCGGCCTAGCTCACCAGCTGCAAGAAGTTGCTGGGCTGACAGCCCAGAGCTGGGATATCCCCTTACATAAAATAGCCACAGACCAAGAGATAATATGCGCAAGACTAAAATAATTTGCACCATTGGGCCAGCGACAGACTCCCTGGAAATGTTAGAAAACCTGGCCAATGCTGGCATGAATGTGGCGCGGCTGAATATGTCTCATGGCACTCATGAGTCCCACCGCAAAGTCATTGACGCCATTCGTGTTCTCAACCTTAAGCTGAATCACCCCATCGCCGTGTTGCTCGATACTCAGGGTCCTGAGATTCGCACTGGGGATATGGCCAATGATCTGCACCTCAACGATGGCGATACCATTTCCATTGTCGCTCGCGGTGCCGAGGATGTGGAATCATCTTCGATTCATATCAACTATGAAGACCTGATTACCGATGTCGGTATCGGCGACATTATTACTGTCGACAACGGCCTGATTAATCTGGAAGTACTGAGCAAAGAAGAGCGGGTTATGCAGTGCAAGGTGATCGACGGCGGCCTGCTGAAAAGCAAACGCCATGTGAACCTGCCCGGCATTCGCGTCAACCTGCCCGCCATCACCGAAAAGGACCGTCGCGATATCGAGTTCGGCATGTCTCTGGATGTGGACTTTATCGCCCTCTCTTTTGTCCGTCAGGCTGAAGATATTCGTGAACTGCGGGAACTGCTCGGGGACAAAGCCGAGACGATTAAAATTATCGCCAAGTTGGAAGACCAGGAAGCGATCACCAATATGGTAGAAATTATCGAAGCCGCCGATGGCGTTATGGTGGCCCGCGGGGATCTCGGTGTTGAGGTTCCCCTCGAAGTGCTGCCGCGTATTCAGCGACGCATTTTGCGCACCTGTGCAGAGATGGGTAAGCGCGCCATTGTCGCCACCCATATGCTTGAATCAATGATTGAAAACCCCAATCCAACTCGTGCCGAGGTGACCGATGTTGCCAATGCGGTATATGAAGAGTCGGATGCGATTATGCTCTCCGGTGAAACTACCGTCGGCAAGTACCCGGTTAAATGTGTTGAAATTCTCGACCGTATTGCCCGCTCCACAGAAAGCAGTCGCGGCCTAAGATTTACCGACAACCTGGTGATTGAAGGGGACAAGCAACAGATCGCTCAGGCGGCGGTTAATCTTGCCGAAGCGATTTCGGCGAAAGCGATTATTGTGCCTACCAAGCGCGGTCGCATGGCTAATCGAGTGACCAACTGTCACCCCCAGGAACCAATTATCTGCGCCTTTACCAATAGCGGTGTCACCAGACGTCAGCTCGTATTGAACCGCAATGTGCTTAGCTATCAAATTGATTTTGGCAAGGATTCAGATGCCACTCTGGCGGCCGCCGCGGCGATTATGATTAAACGGGATGAGTTTTCACCGGAAGATCGAGTCGTGGTGATTTCAGATACGCTGGCTGGCGACGGTATTGAAGCGATTCAAATTCGACAGATTGCCGACCTGCTTTAATAGAATCAGTATTCGGCCCATCGGGGCCGAATACTAAAGTCTAAGAGTTTGCGAATTTAAGAACCAAGAAAGAACTGGTAAGCTTCGTTTTCAGTTTCGTTGACATAGTGGTAACCCAGATTGTCGAGAAAACCAGACAGCTTCTTAAGGTCTTTCTTCGACGCCTGAATACCCACCAGCACGCGGCCAAAAGCCGAACCATGGTTGCGGTAATGGAACATCGAAATATTAAACCCGCCCCCCAACTGTGTCAGGAAATTCAACAGCGCACCGGGTCGCTCGGGAAACTCAAAGCGGAATACCTGCTCCTCTCCAACCTGAGGTGAACGCCCTCCCACCATATGACGGATATGGGATTTCGCCACTTCGTTATCAGTCATATCGGCAACCGTGTAGCCCTGCTCGCGCAGCTCAGCCACTAGTTGATGACGATCCTCCTCATCAACTACCTGGGCGCCAACAAAGATATGCGCTTTATTGGCATCGCTAAAGCGATAATTAAATTCAGAGATATTGCGCTTGTGCATGGCTTTGCAAAACAACTTAAAGCTGCCCGGCTTTTCATCGATGGTCACTGCCAACACCGCTTCGCGTTTCTCACCGATCTCAGTGCGCTCAGAAATATAGCGCAGCCGATCAAAATCAATATTGGCGCCGCACTGAATTGACAGCAGTGTTTTTCCCGTCACCCCATCCCGCTCGACATATTTTTTCAGACCCGCCAAACCCATAGCGCCGGATGGCTCGCAAATGGCACGCGTGTCGCTGTAGACATCTTTAATCGCGGCACAGATTTCATCAGTGCTGACGGTGATCACTTCGTCCACCAAGTCTTTCAGTAAACGGAAAGTCTCTTTGCCAATTTGTGCAACAGCAGTGCCGTCGGCAAAAATGCCCACCTCTTTTAAGCGCACCCGGCGGCCCGCTTTTAATGCGGCATCAAGACAGGCACTGTCATTGGCTTCCACGGCAATAATTTTTACATCTGGACGCACATATTTAACATAGGCTGCGACACCAGCACAGAGACCACCACCGCCCACAGCGATAAAGATCGCATCCAGATCACCGGGCAACTGACGCAAGATCTCCATACCAATGGTGCCCTGCCCAGCAATGACGTCCGGATCATCAAAAGGATGGATATACACCAAGCCCTTCTCTTCAACTAATTTTTGCGCATGAGCAGATGCCGCATCATAGTTATCACCCACCAAAACCACTTTGGCGCCACGAGCACGCACCGCGTCCACTTTAATTTGCGGTGTGGTCTTGGGCATCACGATGGTGGCTTTGACACCCATCTTTTTTGATGCCAGAGCCAGACCCTGAGCATGGTTTCCCGCAGAAGCGGCAATCACACCAGTGGCGCGCTGCTCATCGGTGAGCTGACGCAGCTTGTTGTAAGCCCCGCGCAACTTAAAGGAAAACACCGGCTGTAGGTCTTCGCGCTTTAATAACACATTGTTATTGAGTCGCTGAGAGAGCAGTGGCGCAGGATCGATTGGCGTTTCGATTACCAGGTCGTAGATACGCGCATCGAGAATTTTTTTCACGTACTTGTGTGGCATGGAGCTTCCATAATTTGAGTCTGAAGAATCAATGGTAAGTTGATAAGCCAATTTACGCCAGCCTAAAACAATGAATCTGTTTTATTGCACTGATAACCGTATAATTGCGCACTTACAAAAACAGATAATGGGTGAGGTCACAGGTGGATCAGAATCAATTAAAACTCGCGGTAGCGGCCGCTGCAGTCGAGTACACATTAACCAAGATCAGCCCCGAGAGTATCGTTGGCATTGGCACAGGTTCAACCGCTAACTGCTTTATCGACTTACTCGCCGAACACAAGAATAGCTTTCAGGCTGCAGCAGCAAGCTCTGACGCCTCAGCCGAGCGCCTGCGCGGCCACGGTATCGACGTTATCGAACTGAATGCGGCGGCAGAAATTACTATTTATATCGATGGCGCCGACGAAGCCAATCCTCACCTTGAGCTGATCAAGGGCGGCGGCGCAGCGCTGACCAGAGAGAAAATTGTCACTGCGGTAGCCAATGAATTTGTCTGCATTGCCGACGAGAGTAAGTGGGTCGACTACCTGGGTCAGTTCCCTCTGCCCGTAGAAGTGATCCCCATGGCCCGCAGCTATGTGGCTCGCGAGCTGGTCAAGCTAGGCGGCGATCCGGTGTGGCGTGAAAATGTGATCACCGACAATGGCAATCAAATTCTCGATGTACACCATCTCTATCCGGTTGCATCGGCCCAGGCACTGGAAGAAAAGATCAATCAAATTACCGGCGTAGTGACCAACGGCTTCTTTGCTCTAAAAGCGGCTGACGTATTATTTTTGGCAACCCAACAGGGCATTGTCACCCACTACCCGAAAGTATAAGCACCGGCGATTACTAAAATGAAGAAATATCATGTTTGCGGTTTAGGTAATGCCCTAGTGGATACAGAAATCGAAGTCAGTGAAAAAAACCTCAGTGATCTGGGAATTGAAAAGGGCTTGATGACTCTGGTAGATGAACAGCGCCAGCATTTTTTGCAAGACAATCTTAGTGATCATATGGTGATGTCGAAGCGTGCCTGTGGTGGTTCTGCGGCAAACACGGTTATCTCTCTCAGCCAGTTTGGCGGCAAGGGGTTTTTATCCTGCAAGGTAGCAGATGATGAAAACGGTCAGTTCTATATGCAGGACCTGGCCGACAATGGTGTCGACCACAATGTAGAAGCTCTGAGTGCAGAGGGCATTACCGGAAAATGTCTAGTAATGATTACCGATGATGCCGACCGCACCATGAATACCTTTCTAGGAGTCAGTTCCGATCTGGCATCTGTAGATGTAAATCCAGAAGCTATTGAGAATTCAGAATACCTTTATATTGAAGGCTATTTGGTTACCGGAGAGAGTTCACTAAACGCGGTTCTTGAGGCCTGCAAGATCGCCCGACAGGCGGGGACTAAGATTGCACTGAGCTTATCTGATCCGGGCATTGTTGAATATTTTCGCGACGGCCTAAACAGCATTGTTGGCGATGGCGTCGACCTGTTGTTTTGCAACCAACAGGAAGCCCTGAGCTGGTGTCAGACCGATAACTTGGATCGGACTTTAGAGCAGTTACAGAACAGCGCAGCGCAGTTCGCAGTAACCCTTGGCAGTGAAGGTTCAGTGGTATTTGATGGCAATGACTATCTGCGCGCAGCGGCCCAACCTATTACTGCAGTTGATACCAATGGCGCAGGGGATATGTTTGCCGGCGCCTATCTCTACGGTATCACCCAAGGTTATTCATGCTTGTCCTCAGCAGTCTTTGCCAATCGCGCCGCTAGCGCAGTGGTCGGCCAGTATGGCCCACGTCTACACAGCGCTGAGTATGACGGTCTCAAAGAGGGATTAAAGTAAGCTCTTTAAGCTGCCCAGGCTCGTGAACCTAGCGGCCGATTTGATCTAGCGGCTGGGGATGTTGGAAGAGAAAACCCTGTAAATAATCGACGCCGATTTTCTTTAGCAGGCGCAGTTGGTTTTCATTTTCCACCCCTTCCGCCACAGTGGTAATGCCCATAATATGACCCAGGTGATGGATGGTGCTGACCACCGAATAATCCACATCGCTGTTTTCCATAGTGTGAATAAAACTCGAATCAATCTTCAGGCAGTCGATGGGCAGTTCTTTTAAGTAGGCAAATGATGACAGCCCGCTGCCAAAGTCATCCAATGCAATCGACACCCCCACAGAACGCAAAGTTGACATCAAACGCTTCGCCTCATGCAAATGTTTCACCGCAGCAGTCTCGGTAATCTCAAACTGAATATTCTTTGGCGGTATTCCCGAGTCGCTAAAACCCCGCAGAATATAGTCAATCGCATTCTCGTCACCCACGGTGCTGCCAGAGAGGTTCACCGATAACAGTGGCAGAGCTGCACCTTTAGCCTGCAAGCGCTGAAGAAATTTTAGCGAATTACTAAACACCCACTTATCCAGATCATCGATCAGGGAATAATGTTCGGCCCCGGGAATAAACTCCGAGGGCGGCAAAATAGTGCCATCACTTTCGCGCATGCGCACCAGTACTTCGTAATAGTTCGCGGTTGCCGCACTGCCATTCAGTGACACAATCGGCTGGGCAAATAATGTGAAGCGATCTTCATCCAGGGCCGAGACAATTTTCGGCATACTGGTGGCCAAACTGCGGCGTCGGGCTACCTCTTCGTTAAAGGATTGGAAGTGAATTTTGTTGCGGCCCTTGTCTCGAGCCGTGGCACAGGATGAGCCCGCCGAAATCATCAGATCTATATCGGAGAGGGCGGTGTCGTCGATCAGTATGGCGCCAATACTGGCGCCAATTTTTAGCACCTCCCCTTCCCAGGGAACGCGAAGCTCTTTGACTTCAGCGAGGATGCGCTCGGCCAACATCATCGCTTTGTCGTAATTGACTCGGTGTACTAGCAGGGCAAACTCGTCATTGCCAATGCGCGCGGTGATATCACTGGGCCCGGCCAGTCTGATCAGTAGCTGGGCAAATTCCTTTAACAATTCATCACCAGCGGTATGACCACTGGTGTCATTGATCACCGAAAAATTGTACAGATCAATATACAGCAGCGCATGTATTTCACCCTCATGGCGAGCAATTTCAATGGCTTTTTGGATGCGCTTTGACAGGGATGTACGGTTGGGCAATCCGGTTAAGGAATCATGCATGGACTGCCATTGCAGGCGGCTTGAAACCCGCCGCGCTTCACTGAGAGGTCGAAAAATTACCAAGCACTGGGTGATACGACCCATGGCGTCGCGCAGTGGAAATGCCGACACCGAGACACTCACCGGCGCTGCGCCACGGACTTTTAATAACAGGGACTGGTTGGATTCAACATTGATCGCTTTGTTAAGTGCATCCTGAATCGGCGTTTCGGCTATACCGGTTTCTTCATTGGCCAGCGGCATGGCCACATGCATTTGCATGGGTTTAGATTTATCTAACTTAAAACCCAACAGCTGTTCGGCAATCGGGTTCATCTCTAAAACAAAACCCTCTGCATCAACAAGGGCTACGGCGTCGGCAATATGTCTTGAGGTGAGGTCATAGAGCTGACCGCGATTAATCAGCTGGTCGGCCTGCTGGCTCACCTGAGTGCAGTCACGGCAGAGAATAATCAGCTGGTCTTGAGCCGTCGCTGAATGAAATAATTTGATATCCACATAGCGGCTCTCACCCTGGGATGTTGCGGCAAGCATATAGCCCTGACTGTGCTGTGTGACTAGGCTATTAATGTTCTCTTCAAGGTCTAAGCCCTGCATTTCATCGAGTCCGGGAAACAATGTCCGTACCGAGCTGCCAAGTAACAGTTCATTGCTGTAGCCAAATAGGCTTTCTGCGGCAGCGCTAATATGAGAGATAAAGCCAAATTGATCGGTGGTGATATAGGCGGAGTTTTTATCCACCACAAAGCTGTCAGCTTGATGACTGTTTGCCATGGCTGATGCTTCTGGATTGTTGTTTAGGCTGGTTGCTTTGCTCTCCATTTGAGAGCCGATTTGAGAGTCGATTTGAGAGTCGATTTGAG
>CAJQKW010000133.1 GCA_905478975.1 uncultured Pseudomonadales bacterium
AGCGTCGATGAATTGGACAGAAGCTCTAGCGTGGGTGATGGTGGTGTTCTTTTCGCGGCAGACATTTCTGTAGATCACGATTTCACCGATAAAACATCGGCATCGGCCTCTTACGGTTACTCCCGTATCGACTACCAAGATTTCGAATTTCTAAATCGAGAGACCCATATGCTGGGCGGCAATATAAGCTCAAAGTGGGACAGTTTCACCGCAGGCATGAACTACTTTTATATCAATGCACGGCTAGACGGCAATGACTTCTTAACCTATCACCGAGTATCGCCATCCTTATCAGGTTTCGTCAGTAAACGGTGGTTCTTGCGCGGCGCTTATGTTTTTGGTGATAAGACAATCGCTAATAGGCCCGGTCGTGATGCCCAAAATCACGGCACTGAGCTCGATGCCTACTATTTTTGGCGAGGGCTGCGTCGCTATATCAACTTAGGTTATGTCTACCGACAGGAAGACAGTCAGGCGGCGCGATTCAAGTATAAGGCTCACCAAGTCAAACTTAGAGTGGTGCAGCGATTTGAAGTTTTTTCAAAACTATCAACGCTGGAGCTTGGGTTACGCTATGAAGATAGAAATTATGACGAAGCGACACCCAGTATTGGAGAAAGGCGTCGTGACGAAAGGTTAAGAACGACTATTGAATTCGATATTCCCCTCACGGATCGCATCAACTGGAGGGTTTATGGCGGTTATAGTGATTACCTGTCAAACCTTCCCTCGGCTGATTATGACCAGTCTATCGTCGGCACTGCTGTAGAACTTACCTTCTAAGCCCTCATAGCGTTAGCAAACCATAGCCGTAAATATCGTCACGGCCAGGCGGGCCTATATCAGTTGCCGCGGCGTACAGTCGGGCAATTACGTCGCTATCAGGCTCTTGATGTTTCATGAGCGCAGCAGCGGTGACGGCAAAAGGAACCGCGAAGGAGGTGCCCGATGAGGAGGCATATCCGCCCCCTGCTACGGCGTGCCTCAAATTAACACCTGGCGCAGCCAAGTCTAGATAATCTCCCCGATTGGCCAATCTAAAAGCGCGACCGCGTTGATCTACAGCAGTTACCGCAACCACACTGGTGTAAGCCGCTGGGTACTGCGGTCTAGCCATTGGACCGCCATTACCTGCCGCTGCCAAAACCATAACACCTTGCTCTGAAATACGTGTGAGAGCCACTTCCAAAAGACGGTTTGGAGGGCCTGCCAAGCTCAAATTAATGGCATCAACCTCTGAAGAAAGTAACCAGTCGAGCGCTCGTACCAGGCTTACAGTACTGGCGATTTCTCCACGGTCATCATCCTGCTCAAATACAGCGGCGGCAAACAGCTCTGCCTCCGGCGCCAAACCTCTGAAGGGCACGGCATTCGCCGCGATAATCGATGCGATTGCAGTACCATGATAATTGGGTAAATTGGCGGCAGCCGCAAAGGGCCGCGACGAAATTTTCGCCGATGCAAAGGCTGGGTGATCGGTATCGACAGCGCTGTCTACAATACCAATACGAAGGTTCATAGTCGCCAAAGCCTCTGGAAAGGCCATGGCATCTAGGGGCAAAATACCGGCTTCATCGGTTTGTAGTTCGGGCGTTCCGGCGGTGTAAATATGATTTAAATCGACTTCAGCCCGGTCTGATCCCACAACATCCATAATACCATCGCGCGTTGTTGAGATATCGAAGCTTGCAGGAGCAGCGACCTCCGCTAGTCGAAGACCCAAACCTGGAAGCTCAGTAAATTCGTCAAAAATATAGCCCTCGTCAGCCAGCTCATCGAAAACCTTAGGTTCTGCCATGACCAGCCACTGATCTTGGTGGATTCTCCTCGCATCGATGTCAATTTCGGCTTCAATGGCGTCAAGCACTTCATCGACTTCAGCTGAGAGGCGACCCTCGGCCCTCTCCATAGCAAGCGCCTCGGCAGCCACTACCGCGTTGGCCTCGAGCTGCTGAGCAATAAGCTCCTCTAGGTTACCTTCAGATGTATCAGACACATTAGCTTCCACAGCCGATGCTGTGGCATCTGCAATCTCTTCTTCTACAGCCTCTGCGGTGGATTGCTCTACAACTTCGGCGACCTGCTCTTCCGCCGTTTCTTCTACCACCTGGTCAACGGCCTCAGCCACCTGCTCTTCCGCCGTTTCTTCTACTACCTGATCGACAGCCTCAGCCACCTGTTCTTCCGCCGTTTCCTCTACCACCTGGTCAACGGCCTCAGCCACCTGCTCTTCCGCCGTTTCTTCTACGACCTGGTCAACTGATTCAACCACTTGTTGTTCGGCAGAATCCTCAGCAGACTGTTCGACTGAGTCCGCAATTTGCTCCTCAACTTCTGCCGCTGTTGTATCAGAGACTGCTTCCTCTACAACATCCTCAACAACGGTACCCACCTCGTCTTCTACGCTTTCCGCAACAGAATCCTCAGCCGCTGCGACCACTGACTCTTCAATTTCAGCTTCAACCTCATCCTCAACCGTTTCTTCTGTAATATCGACAACTTGCTGCTCGGTGGCTGCCTCAACCTCATCTTCCACTGACGCTTCAGATTGTTCAGCAACTTGATCCTCGATGACTTCCTCGGTCTGCTCGGCCACCTCTTCCTCAACAGCACCCTCGGTCTGCTCAGCAACCTCTTCCTCAACAGATTCCTCGGCCTCCTCAGCGAGCTCTTCCTCAAGCTGCTCCTCCAATTGCTCCTCGACCTGCTCTTCCACCTCGTCTTCCGCTGGATTATTAACACCCCCAAACGTCAGCTCATCTTCAACGGCTTCCTCTGCATCGTCGATGACCTGCTCCTCCACAGAATCGGCAACCTCGTCTTCTGTGACCTCAGTGGTTTCCTCAGTTACAGCCTCCTCGATTTGCTCTTCAACTTGCTCCTCGACCTCTTCCTCTGCCGCCTCCTCTGCGCCTTCACCGCCACCAAAAGTGAAGTCGGCATACACCGAGGTTGCTGAGAATGAAATTGACAGTAGAAGTAATAGCAGCAAAGCAGCGCTTAAGCCGGCACTATTACGTTGCGTCCCTTCTAACAATATGGGCATGATTGGAGTCCTTGGCCTTAAAGAAGGCCTTCAATACAGTAGTGACGTTTCAGGATTACGCTACATTCCCTGCGAGCTTGGGAATAAAAACGGCTCCTGACACGTCTTTAGTGTAACAGGCACTTTATGAGTCAGCTTACCGCAAATCAAAAAGCTGTATTAATGAGCGAACTCACCGGTTTAAAGCGGTTCTGCTCATCCCTTACTGGCGATCTACATGATGCTGATGATTTATTGCAGTTGACGGTAGAGCGGGTGCTAGAGCGGGGCATGCCCGAAGACGCGCATGCTGGGAAATGGGCTTACCGGGTGTGTCGTAATTTATGGTTAGACGAACTAAGAGCCCGTGAAGTTAGAAGTCGTTACGCCAAAGCAGAAGTCGCAGGTAACGGTGATTTGGGTGTTAGTGACGCTGGTGGGCTTGAGCGACTAGAGTTTGAACGGGTTGATCAGGCGATCAATACATTGCCTGAGGAGCAGAGAACCGTGCTCTTGTTGGTCGCAGTAGAGGGTAGGTCTTATGCGGAAGTTGCCGAATTGCTGGATATTCCAATAGGGACCGTAATGAGCCGAGTGGCTAGGGCGCGGCGCAGCCTTGCCGACAAAATTGCATAAGTGGGCCCTCGGACGACACGAGGGCGACGCCCAGCATCAATAAACGGGCGGTAAGTGTGGTAGTTAAGGAGATATCAAGTGGCGGACATTCATACGCTGGACATTGCAGGGCAACGTGACGACGAACTTCTCAGTCGACTCATCGATGGTGAATGCTCCGCTGATGAACGCATTGATCTAGAAGAACGACTTGCCGCAAATGCAGAACTGCGCGCACGTTTAGAGAC
>CAJQKW010000134.1 GCA_905478975.1 uncultured Pseudomonadales bacterium
TGTATGGTAGCTACGGGCGGACTTGAACCGCCGACCCCAGCATTATGAATGCTGTGCTCTAACCAGCTGAGCTACGTAGCTATAAAGTGCAGATACCCTGTGATAGGGGCGCGCATTTTGGCTACAGACGGGGTATTTGTCAATAGCTTCAGGCGCCTTTGGTAACAAAGCTGTAACTCGACTCGCTGTGACTTCCATCACACTTTTATTAAATCCAGGTCTCGATTTTCTGTAGTGTTAGGTGTGTCATTAAATTTCCCGAGAAGTTTCGCATAATAAACCCAGCCTCTGACCGGGCTATGTCAAAACTGTCTGGACCAACATGGTTTGCTATTGCTTAAGCCAGGATGTCCAGAAGTCTCTGTGTTTTATAATAGATGTTGGTCTTAAATACAGGCGGCAGTGGCGAACTATCTCGGTCAGAGGTCTTTTTATGGGCCTCTCAAAATAAGCCTGCTTTCCCTTACTTTCCCGCTCCTCGACAGCCAACCGCCCCGGTAACTGAGCGGATAAATTCTGCCGCCGAAATCATCGGGGATAGAGAAATCGCCATTGCTATCCTCGACTTTATCCACAGGTCTGTCGATAAAGCCCTTGGCACTTAAAAGCCACCCATGAAATCGCTGCTGTGGATCTCTCCCTGCTCGTTCCAGTCTAAGGCTATGACCTTGTATGCCTCTAAGTTCGATTGGTTCTAGGGGCCTTGTAGCGCCGCTAAGGCGCTGTATTTGAACTGCTATGGCAGATCTAAGAGGTCAGGGCGCTTGACGCTAGCTTGGATTAGGCTTGCTCAGGGAGGTCAGCATAGATCCACTGACCACCAAGGCAGCGCCACACAGGGTTAAGACGGTTATGGGCTCGAGGACAAGTCCAGGTATGGGGAATAAATGTACAGTGGTGACGGTAATCAATGGCGTCAGCGCTAATATGGCACTGACCTTTGATGCTTCGATATGGGCCATGGCTTCGGCAAAGCTACCGTAGGCAATTAAAGTGTTAACACCGCAAAAGGCTAATAGCGCCCACTGTAGGTTGCTGAGTTGGGGCAGCATGGTGAAGTCGGAGAAGGGCAGAAATGCCAATGTGCCGATCCAATAAAATATCACCATGGTTTCTTGAGAGCTCAATTGCTGCAATAAGAACTTCTGCATGATGGCATAAGCTGTCCACACCAATGCGGCTAAAAACACCAACATAATGCCAATACCATAGCTATTCACGGCGACAAAGACATCGTAAAAGCGCGGGTAGAAAAACAGCCCTAGACCGCTGACAAAACCAAAAAATCCGAGCCATTGGCGCTTGGAGAGGCGTTCGCCAAAGAGCCAGATTCCGCTGAGTAAGAGCAGCATGGGGGCTGCTTGAATAACCAGCTGGGCTGCCTCTGCGGTGGTTCGTGCCAGGCCACTGATATACAGCGCATAATTTGTCGCTAGTAACAGTCCAGTTCCTAGTACCTGAAAAAACAGTCGCGGGGATTGCAGGCGGCTGAACAGTGACAGTCCGCTGGAATGCCGTTTGCGCAGAAGGATATAGGGGGTGAGCAGCAGTGCTGCCAGGGCAAAGCGGAAAAATGTGGTGGTGATCGGGTCTAGGGTTTCCATTACACCTTTGAGTGCAATGGGCAGTACGCCCCACAGAATAGCAGTTGTCAGGGCGAGTAGAAGTCCAAACTTCCAGCGCCCTGAGATCCTGCTCACAATGGTCTAGACATTAAAACGGAAGTGAATAACGTCGCCGTCTTTAACGATGTACTCTTTGCCTTCGAGACGCCATTTACCGGCATCCTTTGCGCCCTGCTCGCCATTGCCAGCGATATAGTCGTCGTAGCCAATAATTTCAGCACGGATAAAACCTTTTTCAAAGTCGGTGTGAATTTTACCGGCACTCTGTGGCGCGGTGGCGCCGACAGGGATAGTCCAGGCGCGAACTTCCTGAACGCCTGCGGTAAAGTAAGTCTGCAAGTTGAGCAAATTGTAGCCGGCGCGAATAACGCGGTTGAGACCTGGCTCCTGCATGCCCATCTCTTCAAGGAACTCGGCTTTTTCGTCGTCTTCCAGTTCGCTGATTTCAGCTTCCAGCTTATTACAGATCGGCACTACCACTGAGCCTTCAGCTTCGGCTATAGCCA
Organism: uncultured Pseudomonadales bacterium; assembly: GCA_905478975.1. Lineage (GTDB taxonomy): Bacteria > Pseudomonadota > Gammaproteobacteria > Pseudomonadales > Porticoccaceae > HTCC2207. The sequence goes on from CAJQKW010000134.1 coordinate 2,132, forward strand.
TCACGGCATCAAGATAAGGATTGTTTTCAAAACCCTCTTCATCAACATTGGCGATATACATGGTCGGCTTGAGGGTCAGCAGACTGAGTGGCTTGAGCACGGCGAGCTCGTCATCGGTCAATGCAAATGAACGCAGTGGCTTGGCTTCGTTGAGGTGGGGGAGAATTTTCTCCGCGACCGCTTTGATTGCAACTGCATCCTGATCTTTGCCTTTGGCGGCTTTAGCCGCGCGCAAAATAGCTTTCTCAACCGTATCCAGATCGGCCAGAGCCAGTTCGGTATTAATTACATCGATATCGTCCGTCGGGCTGATTGTGCCTTCAACATGGATCACGTTCTCATCGTCAAAGCAGCGCACCACGTGAGCGATCGCATCGGTTTCACGAATAGTACCCAAAAACTTATTGCCCAGGCCTTCACCTTTGGAGGCGCCGGCAACCAGTCCTGCGATATCGACAAATTCCATACTGGTGGGCACGATGCGCTCGGGCTTGACGATCGCCGAGATTAAATCTTGGCGTGGATCTGGAATTGGCACAATGCCGGTATTCGGCTCAATGGTACAAAAGGGGAAATTTTCCGCGCTAATACCGGCTTTGGTCAGTGCGTTAAACAGGGTAGATTTACCTACATTAGGCAAGCCGACAATTCCGCAGTTAAAACCCATTTTATAGTCCTTGTGCTAGTGTCTAGCGTTATTGTTGCACAGTATGGAGTGCGGTCATGGCGCGTTCCCACTGGCCAGCAATGGCAAGAGGTAGGCTGCGCAAGGCATCATCAATACTGTTAGAAATTAGTTGTTGGTCCGACGGTGAGGCTTTTTTCAGCACATAGTCGGCGACCTGGCGGGCGTCGCCTGGATGGCCGATGCCAATTCGCAGACGGGCAAAACTCTTGTTGTTACCTAGGCTCTGAACAATATCACGCAGACCGTTGTGGCCGCCGTGACCGCCACCTTTTTTAAACCGTGCTGCACCGGGCGCGATGTCGAGCTCATCGTGAACCACCAAGATGGCTTCCACGGGCACTTGATAAAAACGTGCCAGAGCTGCAACGGACTGACCGCTACGATTCATAAAGGTAGTGGGGATAAGCAATCGGACGTCGCGACCATCAAGGGTAATTTTGGCGGTATCACCAAAAAACTTTGATTCGTGTTTCATTGCGACCTGATAGCTTTTAGCGAGTTCCAGAACCAAGTCGGCCCCGGCATTGTGACGCGTCCGGTCATAGTTAGAGCCGGGATTTCCCAGCCCCACGATTAACTCTACGGGCGTTTCCAATGTCAGGGCCTACTCAGGTTGGCAATGCGAAGATTACTCTTCGCTTGCTGATCCATTTTCACTTTCAGGTGCTTCAGGTGCGGTGTCATCTTCGACTGGCGCGGCCTTAGGCTTGTTGATGCTGACGATGGGTAAATCGTGATCAGGACCATGGCTCAATGCAACACTGGTTACACCTTTAGGGAAGGTGATGTCAGAGATGTGCAATGTCTGGCCAAGCTCAACTGCTGACATATCAACTTCGATGTACTCAGGCAGATCCTGTGGCAGACAGCTGATGTCGATTTCAGTCATGGTGTGGGCAATAATACCGCCACCGACTTTAACGCCAACACAGACATCTTCATTCGTATAGTGAATCGGTGCCTTGGTGCTCAGCAGAGTTTTCTTGTTAACGCGGAGAAAATCCATGTGCAAGATAACTGGCTTGATTGGGTGACGCTGCACGTCTTTCAGGATTACGTCCTGTGACTTGCCGTCAATATCCAGGGCAATAACGTGTGAGTAAAAGGCTTCGTTTTCGAGCGCTTTGACAACGTCTTTGTGGTTCATGCTAATCTTTGCTGGGGCATTTTTGCCGCCATAAACGATTGCTGGAATTTCTGCAGCCAGACGACGCAGGCGGCGGCTCGCACCTTTCCCTGTATCCTCACGACCCTTTGCATATAATGTAAAATCAGTAGACATAATAGTCTCCTAGTAATGCCGAATCAGACCGCGACCAGACCTAAAACGGAGTTTTTTGCCTCGAAGGTGAGGCGGTTGTAACAGCGCCTGCTGTTAGTCGAACATGGCGCTGATAGATTCTTCATTGCTGATGCGACGCACTGACTCACCGAGTAGTTTGCCCAGAGAAAGGGTGCGAATCTTGCCGCACTTTTTAGCATCTTCGCGCAGCGGAATACTGTTGGTAACGACCAGTTCATCGAGCTGCGAGTTTTTAATGTTTTCAATAGCACTGCCTGACAATACCGCGTGGGTAGAGTAAGCAACCACTTTAGTTGCACCATTTTTCTTCAGTGCTTCTGCGGCTTTGCAGAGGGTGCCAGCGGTGTCGACAATATCGTCTACCAGCACACAGGTGCGGCCTTCTACTTCACCGATCAGATTCATTACTTCGCTCTGATTGGATGAGGGACGACGCTTGTCAATAATCGCTAGATCACAGTCAAGCTGTTTGGCCACTGCTCTGGCGCGCACAACGCCGCCAACATCGGGAGAGACAACCAAAAGATTTTCGTAATTTTGACGCTCGATATCGCCGAGTAACACTGGCGCACCGTAAACGTTATCAACTGTACAGTTGAAGAAGCCTTGAATCTGCTCTGCGTGAAGGTCAACAGTCAGAACTCGATCGACGCCGGCGTTAGAGAGCATATCGGCAACAACTTTTGCACTGATAGGCACACGAACTGAGCGGACTCGGCGATCTTGACGGGCATAGCCAAAGTAGGGAACAACTGCGGTGATACGACCGGCAGATGCGCGACGCAGTGCGTCGATCATCAATATCAGTTCCATGAGGTGGCGATTGGTAGGTGCGCAGGTAGGCTGAACTACAAATACGTCATTTCCGCGGACGTTTTCACGAATCTCAATATTGATTTCGCCGTCAGAAAAGAGTGAGACACCTGCATTACCAAGTGGGGTTCCCAATGTGCGGGCGATTTCATTCGCCAGTTCCGGGTTTGCGTTCCCGGAGAAGACCATCAATCTTGCCACGTCATTTTTCCTGGTATTCATAATAAGATATGGCTGGGGCGGGAGGATTCGAACCTCCGAATACCGGGATCAAAACCCGATGCCTTAACCACTTGGCGACGCCCCAGTAAAAAAGTCTCTCAATTGCTGATGTACCTGCGAGTGATTGACGCCTCGCGCGACAAATGCACTCCAGTGCTGTGGAACTGCTGCTAAAACCCTGTTGGCTTCGGCCTGCGTTTCCCAGCGGCAAAAAACACTTGCTCCAGTTCCTGTCATCATTGGCTTTGCAAAGGTTCTAAGCCACTCCACCACCTCTTTAACCTGTGGGTAGAGCTCTTCAACAATAGCCTGGCAGTCATTCCTGTACTGCTCCTCCGAGAGGGCGCGTATTTTGATCGGAAGGGAGTGCCTTGTCAATTGAGGATTTGAAAATATTTCTCCTGTTGACACGTTACAGGGCGGGGTAATGACTAAATACCAGCAATCAGCTATATCAAAGTGGCTTAATTGATCTCCAATGCCCTCGGCAAAGGCGCTGCGACCGATCACAAAAACCGGCACATCTGCGCCTAACATAGAGCCCAATCCAGCTAGCTCGGCAAGGGTTAAATCCAGTTCCCATAGGCGATTCAGAGCCAAAAGGGTGGTCGCCGCATTGCTGCTACCACCGCCGAGACCGGCTCCCATTGGCAGCTTTTTATCGACGACAATCTCACAGCCCATTTTAGAGCCGGTTTTTTCTTGCAGCAGCCGGGCGGCGCGAACAATTAAATTATCTTCTTCAGGGACGCCACCAATTTGCGGCGACAAGCGGATCGCGCCGCTATTGGTTGCAGTAAATGTGAGTAAATCGCCTCCATCCAGCAATTGAAACAGGGTTTGCAGATTGTGGTAGCCATCGTCACGCCGTCCTGTGATATGCAAAAACAGGTTGAGTTTTGGCGGTGCCGATAGGGTGATCGAAGGCATCATGGTGCAACGGTTCTTATTTGGCGAATGACCAGTCGGATATTACCAGCTTAAAGGAGTAGAGCCTATCGTCGCTGGCTTGATGGCTGCCGACTATTTTTCCCGGTAGGCTACCAGCCTCAGTCTCCGAGTAACGACTAAAGGTCAGTTGCCAGCCAGCCTGTTCGAAACTGCTGGCGAAACCCTCGGGGCTGGTGGCAATGCTGCTGGCTATCTCTTGGTCTGGAGAGGGCAGGCCGCGGGCCCACCAGCTGAGGGCATTGACCGGCAGTGGCACGCCGGTCAGCTGAGCGGCCAGCTGCTCTGGTGATTGCCGATGGAGTTGATCTTTATAGAGCATCTCAGCGATCTGTTGATTGCCAGAGATGGTGGCGCTGCCAGCGCCAAAGGGACCGGAGAGCTGTAGTTGGTAGTTGTTCTGACGCTGCTGCCAGTTGACCGCTGCACTGCCGCCGCCATCGGGCCCGCGAAAGCCGAGCTTGCCGGCAAGTCTCCAATCCTGGAGCTGTGACACGCGCAGCTGATAAGCCTGCCAATCACTGGGGGCTGCGCTTTGAGTCCGGGTATGGGGCTGAATAGCGCAGCCGCCAAGAACAAAGAGGGTTATCAATAGAAGGGTTTTACTCACTGATTTTGCTCTGTATAGGTGCTGTCCATGAGAGCCGCAGGGTCTGTATCAGTGTTTGTTTTAATGCTCTCTAAATCAAGCGTCTCTAAATCAAGCGCCTCTAGATCAACCGCGTCGGCGCCCAGGCGCTCCATGGTATTTACAATTGTTGGATGATCCGGCGACTGGGCAAGACCCTGCTGCCAAATTTGTAGGGCGGCCTGTTGCTCGCCGAGGTACCAATGTACCTCGCCCAGATGAGCGGCAATTTCCGGATCGGGCAAAATCGCCATGGCTTTCTTTAAATAGGGCAGCGCCTCTTCGGCCTTACCCATGACAAATAAGACCCAGCCCATGCTGTCGATAATCGCGGGATCCCCCGGATTGAGCAGATAGGCTCGCTTGATCAAACGGTAGGCTTCTTCACTGCGGTCGGTGTGCAGGATCATGGTGTAACCCAGGGCGTTAAGTGCCGTGGGATTATCCGCATCCTGGGCTAGCAGCGCGCGCAGATCTTGCTCGGCGAGGGCAAAGTTGTTTTGCATTTCCGCGATCATGGATCGCGCATAGAGCAGTTTCGGGTCGTTGGGGTGTTCCTGCAAACCGCTGCTCAGCAGATTAATCGCCTGATCGCTTTGGTTGATGCTGACCAGCAGGTTGGACTCCAGCCGAATTAGCGCCGTAGCTTGATTGGGTTTTTGGCGGCGCAGGGCCTGCAGGTAGGATCTGGCCTGATCCATGCCATAGCCCTGGGCCAGCAATACTGTCGCTCGGGATGCCGCGCCGAGAAAGTTGCGACCAAATTTTACCCGCTGATAGTGTTGCAGTGCGGCGGTCAAATCGCCATTGCGCTCGGCGATGGTGGCGAGGTGATAGTGTGAGTCGGCCCGCATACTGGGATCGCGGGAGGCTTGCTGAAAAAGTGTGGCGGCCAGCTGTTCATCGCCCTGATTGAGATAGAGCAGGCCGAGCAAAAAATTGACCTGTTGATCGTCGGCGTTCTGTTCCCTTAACCGTTCGAATTGAACGATGGCTCCGGGGCGGTCTAGCAGAGTCAGAAAGCGCGCATATTGCAGTCGCAGATTGCGCTCGTCGGGTTTGCGTTGCAGGGCGTCCGCAAGCAGCGCCGCGGCTTGGTCTATTTTGTCTTGCTGGTGCAGGAGCTGGGCTAATAGAAGCAGGCCCCGTTGATTATCTGGCGCCAAGGTCAAAAAATATCGGGCAGTGGTTACGGCATTGTTCAGCTCGCCGAGCTCGCGAAATAAAATCGCCACCGCCAATTCTGCAGTGGCTTGCTTTTCAGGTTCCAGTGGCAGTGCGCGATAGGCACCCATTAGCCGGGGAATTAATGCCTGCTTGTTGCCTTCATCGATAGCTGTTACTGCCAGAAAGGCCTCGAGGTCGTTGTCGTTGCGATACAGCCATGAAGCCTGTTCCAGCGCTTCAAAGGGCCGCTTGTGTAGGGCAAAGGCTTGCAGCGCGGCGCGGTGGGCGTTGGCCTCGTTGGGCTCTACCTCGATCCACAGTTGTGCGCTCTCCAAGATGGCTCTGGCATCCTCCTGATGAGCGGCAATGCTGTGGGTCAGTTGGATAATACCGGGATCGCGGGTTTGCCGGGCCTGTATCAGGTAGTTTTCTAGGGCAGTCTTAAACTGGCCTCTGGTTAGTGCCACATCGGCGACTAAAATTTGGTAGAGCGAGTCTTCGTCGAAGGGTTTTGTGGGGGCTAGCGCAGGGGCTGTGGATTCTGCTGTGCTTGGGGCTGATATGGCTACAGAGGGATTGCCATTTTCCGGCACCGCGGCACAGGCTGTTAGCAGCACAAATAGACTGATAGCAAAGGGTGCTGAAGGAATAGGATTAGGCAATTTCATCATCTTCTTTTTCGGGGATCCGTTGGTTAAGACCTTTATTAGGGCAAAAGATTAGCGTGCTTTCCAACAATATCCTTTTTTTATGGTATTTCTCATTATGCTGGTCAGACTGGTGTAAAATCTCTCGCCTAAACAAGTGGTCACTATTTGGTTTACGCTCTAGTTCACTATCTAGTCGACTATTTAGTCCACCGTCTAGCTCATTATCGAACAGAGTTTGATTTTGAGTATAGACAGATAATTAAGCAAGTAGCAGAGAGACAAGCAGCGCATTCATCATGGGTATTCTGGCATTTGGCATCAATCATACAACCGCTTCCGTGGATCTCCGCGGCCGCGTTGCCTTTGCCCCGGAAATGGTTGTCGAGTCTCTGCAACAGGCGCTGGAGCAATTGCCCGGCGGCGAAATTGCGCTGCTCTCCACCTGTAATCGCACCGAGATTTATTTTCACGGTGAGGCCAGTGACGAACAGCTGCTGAGCTGGTTGTCAGATTGCAAAGGGGTGGCCTTGGAACAGTTGCGGAACTGCTACTACTGTTACCGCGATCAGCAGGCAGTGCGACATATCATGTGTGTCGCCAGCGGGCTAGATTCTCTGGTGCTCGGCGAGCCACAAATTTTTGGTCAGATCAAATCAGCTTATGCCGTGGGTCGCGAGGCCGGTACGGTTGCTACCAACCTCAATCAGGTTTTTCAAAGCGCCTTTGCCGCAGCCAAGCGGGTGCGCTCTGAAACGGCCATTGGTCAAAACCCGGTCTCGGTTGCCTATGCCTCAGTGAGTCTTGCGGAGCAAATTTTTGCCGATCTAAAAGATGTTCACGCACTATTAATTGGTGCCGGTGAAACCATTGAACTAGTGGCCCGCCATCTGCGAGACAAGCAGGTGGGATCCATTACTGTTGCCAACCGAACTCTCAGTCGCGCCCAGGAATTGGCCGCGGACTTTTCTGCCAATGCGATTCTGCTATCGGATATTCACGACCACCTGCCACAGGCCGACATCGTTATTTCTTCTACAGCCAGTCAATTGCCGGTGTTGGGCAAAGGCGCGGTGGAATCGGCTCTCAAGAAGCGTCGCCACAAACCCATGTTTATGGTCGATATTGCCGTCCCCCGAGATATAGAGCCCGAGGTGGAAACCCTCGACGACATCTACCTTTATACAGTGGACGATTTACAGGAAGTGATTCAGGGCAATCTCCGTGCCCGTCAGACCGCCGCCGATGTGGCTCAGGTGATTATCGATCAGGAAGCCGATAACTGGTCTCGCCAGCAACGCTCCTTGGCCGTGGTGGATACCATTCGCGCTTTTCGCGACAGTGTTGAGAAAATTCGCGTTGAAGAAGTTGGCAAGGCATTGCAATCTTTGCAGCGGGGTCAGGACTCAGAGTCGGTCATTGAGGCCCTGGCGCGCAATCTGACCAATAAGTTGATGCACAAGCCCACCACTATCCTCAAGCAGGCCAGTGAAGAGGGTCGGGATGACACCATTAATGCCACTCAGGATCTCTTTGGCTTGGATAAAAAGCGTTAGCGTCGCTCACTGCAATACCTCTCTTATTTTCCAGTAGCTAATTTTCCAACCGCCAATTTTTGTATCGCGCTTAAACAGTGCAAAACCAGACATGGATATTCAATGAAAGCTTCAATTCTCTCTAAGTTAGATCACCTTTCGGAACGCTATGAAGAGGTCGGCGCGCTGCTCAGTGACGGCGATATTATCAGTGACCAAAATCGCTTTCGCGCTCTATCCAAAGAGTATGCCGAGTTGGAACCCCTGGTGAAAACCTACGCCAGCTACAACGATGTGGTGGAGAATATTGACGAGGCCAAGCTGTTATTGAAGGACTCGGACACGGATATGCGGGAGATGGCCCAAGAGGAAATGCGCAGCGGTGAAGCCGCGCGACAAGTCCTTGAGTTAGAGATGCAAAAACTGCTGCTGCCGAAAGATCCCAAAGATTCGAAAAACGTGTTTCTTGAAATTCGTGCCGGAACCGGTGGCGATGAAGCGGCGATTTTTTCCGGTGACCTATTCCGTATGTACAGCAGATACGCGGAAACCAAGCGCTGGAAGGTTGAGATTATCAGTGAGAACAGCGGCGACCACGGTGGCTACAAAGAAGTGATCGCGCGGATTGTCGGCCAGGGGGTTTACTCAAAATTGAAATTTGAATCCGGTGCCCATCGAGTGCAGCGGGTGCCCGACACGGAATCTCAGGGGCGCGTACACACTTCCGCCTGCACTGTTGCAGTGATGGCCGAGGCCGACGAGCAGGATGCCATTGAGATTAACAAAGGTGATCTGAGAGTGGATACGTTCCGCGCCTCAGGCTCCGGTGGACAGCACGTCAACAAAACCGATTCGGCGATTCGTCTCACTCACCTGCCCAGCGGCTTGGTGGTGGAATGTCAGGACGAGCGCTCGCAACATAAAAACCGCGCCAAGGCGATGTCGGTATTGCAGGCGCGATTGACCGCGGTGCAGGATGAGGCGGTGGCCAAAGAACAGTCTGATCAGCGCAAGAGTTTGGTCGGCAGCGGCGATCGCTCGGAGCGTATTCGCACTTACAACTTTCCTCAGGGGCGGGTCACCGATCACCGTATTAACCTGACTCTGTATAAGCTGGGTGAAGTGATGGAAGGCTCTCTCGACGACGTGCTCGGCCCTCTGGTCAATGAGTTCCAGGCGGAGCAGCTCGCCAGTCTGTCTGAATAATGACCATTGCCGAACTGCTTCAATCTGCCACTGAGGCCAATCATCTCAGCGACAGCCCGCGATTAGATTGCGAATTATTGCTCTGCTTTGTGCTGGGTGTGTCTGCCAGCTATTCGAAAACCTGGCCTGAGCGTCAGGTCAGCGATGATCAGAGTGCCCAGTTCAACGCGTTATTAGAACGCCGTATAACTGGCGAACCTGTAGCCTATTTAATCGGCTCTCAGGGATTCTGGAGTCTTGATCTGGAGGTCTCCCCTGCAACATTGATTCCCCGCCCGGAAACTGAATTGCTGGTGGAAGTGGCGCTGGAATTATCCCTTCCTGATCAGGCTTCGGTGTTGGACTTAGGCACTGGGACTGGCGCCATTGCCTTGGCACTTGCCACGGAGCGCAACAATTGGAAAGTCTGCGCTGTAGACCTACAGCAACAGGCCGTGGATCTGGCCGAGCGCAATCGCCAGCGCTATCAACTGGACAATATTAGGCTGTTTGCCAGCAACTGGTTTGCGGCTATTCCAGCCCAGCACTTTGATCTGATCGTCAGCAACCCACCCTATATTGAAGCCAATGACCCCCATCTCAGTCAGGGTGATGTACGTTTTGAACCGGCCTCGGCGCTGGTCTCTGGTGATGATGGTTTAGATGATTTGCGCCTGGTCTGCGCCCAGGGCGTGGATTACTTAGCTGATGGTGGTTGGTTGTTGCTTGAACATGGTTTTGATCAGGGCGGTGCGGTGCGCCAGTTACTTGAGCAGGCTGGCTTTACGTCGGTGACGACTCATTCTGACTTAAACGATCTTGAGCGATTGACCCAAGGTCGTTATAAATTCCCCAGCGCCTGAATTCTGCGCCGAGAAACAATATTCCATCGAGTCATCAAGCCGATTCCGGCGCAGGATGCACCAATAATAGTCCCCACCCAGAAACCGTAGACACCCATTGGCTCGCCCCAAAAATCGGTGAGGGCCAGAGTGTAGGCAATGGGGAAGGCAATGACCCAGAACGCCACCACTTGAATCAACAGTGGTATGCGCACATCTTTGTAGCCGCGCAGTGCGCCGCTGGCGGTCATTTGCAATGAATCCACAGATCCCAACACAGCAGCAAACAAGAACAGGTTGGTAGCGATTAGTTGAACATTGGGATCGGCACTAAACAACGCGGCCAAGTCTTCCCGCAGGGTGACCTTTAATACAGCCGTGGTCAGGCCAAGCATAAACACCATCTTGTAGCCGACTATACAAAAGCGTCGCGCCAGTCTTGGATCGCCAGCACCTTCCGCCATAGCCACCTTAATTGTCAGCGCCGAAGCTACACCCAGGGGCACCATAAAGGCCAGTGAATCTATATTGATGGCGATGGCATGAGCGCCGACTACATCTGAACCCAGGTGGGCGATCATCAGGGGGATAATCGCGAAAAACACAATTTCTGCGGCGATATTGAGGGCGATAGGAATGCCGAGGCGCAAGATATTTACAATCGCTGCGATATTGACCCGGGCAAAATCACTGTAGAGTTTTAGTGCGCGCATGGTGCTGGAGCGCTGGGCATAGACTGCCATACAGATCAGTAAAAAGGTCATAACAATGGCCGTGGCCCAACCGGCTCCCGCGCCGCCCATTGCCGGGACGCCAAATTTGCCGAACACCAGCACATAGTCGAGAACAATATTAAGCAGGAAGGCGAGGCCGTTAAATACCATCACCGGTCGGATATCACCCATGCCTTCAAAGGTAGTGCGGAAGACAAAAAACGCTGGAAACATCAGTCCGGTAATCAGAAATGGCAGCATGTAGCGGCGGCCGACATCGTAGACTTCCGGAGGGATCTGTAGCTGCCCGAGAATATAAATCCCCAGCAGGATGCCGCAGTTTACCGCCATGCCAACAGGCACTGCTAGCCAGAGTGCTTGCTGAAACTGAAAGCGCACTAGATGCTTATTTCCCGCGCCCCAATGGTTGCCAATAATCGGACTATTGCCGAGCATAATGCCGATAACAATCAGATTGATCACCGCCCAGATGCTGCCGCCCAACTGCACCGCAGCCAGTTCGTCGGCGCTGATCTGGCCGGCCATATAAATATCGGTTACGGTCATGCCAACCACAGCCACCTGACCGAAAATCAGCGGTCCGGCGAGGGACCATAGCTGCTTCGCATGGCTAAGTTGATTGGACTTATTAATCTTGTCGACAGGCATTTTTCGCACAGGGTAATTTGAGCCTTCATTCTCGGCTAATGGTCGGTGCAAAGCGAGAGAAAACAAGGCGTATTCGAGGAATATATGCTAACTGATAAAGAGGTTGGAATTTTTTTGCCAAGTGGCAATCTAATCTGCCACTGACATAATCTGTAACAATAAAATCAAGGAGCGATGAACATGCAACAGTTGGTTATCTGGTACAACCTCTTCCTTTCAAAGCTAAAGTATATCGACTGGCTCGGCCCCCTTGCCCTGCGACTCTATCTGGCGCCGATTTTTATCGGTGTCGGCCTGCATAAGTTCGCCAACTGGGACGATATGGTGGCTTGGTTTGGCAATTCCGATTGGGGACTGGGTCTGCCTGCTCCTGCTTTAATGGTGTTGCTTGCAGCCAGTGCCGAACTGCTTGGCGGCCTCGCCCTGTTGGCCGGTCTGGCAACTCGATTGGTGGTGTTGCCATTGATGGTGACCATGTTGGTCGCGGCGGGCACCGCTCACTGGGACAACGGTTGGTTTGCCATTGCTCCGGGGGACCCCCACACCAGCACCGCCAAAGTATTGGCCATGGTTGGCGTGCCCGCGGCGGAGCGGAGCCTCGAAAATAGCGTGGCTGTGGGAGAGCGCCTGGGTGCGGCGAAGTCACTGTTAAAGCGTCACGGCAACTACAGCTGGCTCACCGAGAAGGGCGGTTTGGTGATTCTTAACAATGGCATCGAGTTTGCGGCGACTTACTTTATTATGCTGTTGATGCTCTTGTTTAGCGGCGGTGGGCGCTGGTTTAGTCTCGACTACTGGATTGCCCGGCGTGTGGGGCTGACCAAGATGTAGTTTGCAGCACAGACCGTCGGTGGGCCAGATCACAAATCCAAACGGCTCGCCGACAATTCTGCTACACTCGCGGCGCAAATATGTGCACACAGCGTTTCAAAAAGGTTGCCTTAAACGCATAGCGTGCATTGAACCCGGTGTTAAATCACTGTCCAAATATGCGTGCCCAAACTTGACTGAAACTACAGCCCCAGAAAATTCTACTCCCGACAACGAAACCAAAAAGTCATCTGTGCGAGGTCCAAGACGTCGCGGACGCGGCCGTGGTCGCAACAGTTCCAGTGCTAAAAAAGCCTGGAGTGCCGATCAGTTTGTTGTCGAAGTGCAAGAGGGCAAAGCCCGCTTCCACGACTTCGATCTTCCTCTGCCGCTGCTGCAAGCCATTCAGACTGCTGGATTCAGCTATGCCACACCGATTCAGGGTGCCTCGCTGCCCCACACTTTGCGCGGCCATGACATGGTCGGTAAGGCACAGACAGGTACAGGTAAAACCGCTGCCTTTCTGATCAGTATTATCAATGACCTGCTCAAATTTCCCGTCGAAGACGAACGCTATATGGGCGAAGCTCGCGCATTGATTCTGGCGCCGACACGCGAGCTGGCAATTCAGATCGGCGAAGATGCCGAACAGCTGCTTCAGCACACCGACCTCAAGGTACACACCCTGGTCGGTGGCATGGACTACGGCAAGCAACTGCATAAAATTAAGCGTTCACACTGCGATATCTTAGTGGGAACCCCAGGGCGCCTATTGGATTTTGCCAGCAATAAAGATGTTCATCTGGATCAGGTTGAAGTGCTGGTAATCGATGAAGCCGACCGCATGTTGGATATGGGCTTTATTCCCCAGGTCCGCCGTCTAGTGCGTTCAACGCCGCCGAAAGAAGATCGCCAAACACTGCTCTTCTCCGCCACCTTTACTGACGATGTAATGCGTCTGTCTGAGCAGTGGACTGATAAGCCAGTCAAGCTTGAGATGGAGCCGGAGCGCGTAGCTACGGATACTGTCGAGCAGAAAATCTATATCACAACCGCTAGTGAAAAATTTGCCCTGCTGCAAAATATTCTTAAAACGGAAGATGTTCAGAGCGTTATGGTCTTTGCCAACCGTCGCGATATCTGTCGCACTCTCTACGAGCGTTTAAAGAAGCAGGGTTTCAAAGTGGGTTTGATCGCCGGAGATGTGCCTCAGGCCCGGCGCATGAAAACATTGGAAGGCTTCAAAAGCGGTGCCATCAAAGTGATGGTCGCCACCGATGTTGCCGGCCGTGGTATTCACGTCAACGGCGTTAGCCACGTGGTTAACTTTACCCTGCCAGAAGAGCCTGAAGACTATGTGCACCGTATTGGTCGCACCGGTCGTGCCGGCGAGACTGGTATCTCCATAAGCTTTGCCTGTGAAGACGATGCATTCCTGCTCGAGCCTATCGAGAAGCTGCTGGATATGAAGCTGTCTTGCACCATGCCGGATGAAGCCTTACTGGCTGAGTCACCTGCACCAGTGCGCAAAGCGCCAGTGGCTAAAAAAGCGCCTGTTGTCGAAGCAACGCCTGGGGCTAAAGAAGAAACTGTGACTAAAGAAGCGCCTGCGGCCCAACAAGCGCCTGCGGCCCAGAAAGAGTCTGCGGCTCAAAAAGCGCCTGCGGCCCAAAAAGCGCCTACGGCCCAAAAAGAATCTGCTGCTAAAGAAACACCGTTAGCAACAGAGGCACCTACAGCCGTTGCACAAGAGCCAGCGCAAGCCGAGATCGCTCTCGAGGCGCCAACAGCAGTTGAGCCGGTGATTGCGGTTGAAGTTGGAGAGCCCTCAGCGGATAAAGAGCCCTCAGCCGATGAAGAGCCCTCAGAAGATGAGTCCGTAGCTAAAGAAGGTGACGTAGACGGCAATAAAGCGTAGCCAAATCCCGTCAGCTAACTCAAATGGCACAGCGCCCTGCTGTGCCATTGCAGTTTTTACACCTCATTACAGCTCACTGTATTCGCGACACCAGAGCAAGGTGCCGCCAATCACAGTGGCCGGCAGCAACAGCAGGTTGACCAGCGGAATCGCCGCTGCCACCAGTGCCGACAACCCAAAACTCAGTGACAATAATCTCTGCTTCCCTGCGCGCTGTCGCACCTCGGTAAAGCTCAGCTCATCGCTGTCCGCTGGATAATCCATATACTGCAGCGCCAGAGACCAGGCCGCCCAGCTGCCGGCAATCAGTGGCGCCAAAATATTAATCACCGGCACAAAACTCAACACCACAGTAACCACTGCTATGCCGAGGGTTCGCGGCAACATATAGCCGATGATTTGCAGCTCGCGGCAAAAGCTGCCCCAAGCTGTGGCTAAAAGAGCCGAGGTCGATGTTGGCGTTTCATTATTGCTGCCACGCTCAAGGGCAATCACCCGCTCGGCGATAATGCCGTAAAACGGCGAACCGATCAGATTGGCGAAAAGGGTAAAGGTGAAGGAATAGACAACCAGAGCCAGCAGTACAAACAGTAACCAGATGATCCACACCAGCCACTCGAGCCATTGCGGCACCGAGGCGATCAACCAGTTTAGCCAGTCGCTAACCCAAGCCGCAGCAAACCATGTCGCCGCAGAGAACAGTATCAGATTAAGCAATGTCGGAATAATCACCAACCAGCGGATATCTGAATGGCCGAGTAATTTAAGCCCCTCGAGGATATAGGCGGGGCTTGCTAGGGGTGGGCTTAGCATTGAGGACTTTGCCATCATTGTGGATCGATTCCTTGGGTCAGAAAATTAATCTTGGTTCTGATGATAGTGCTATTTTTACAGCTAGCAGAATAGCATCTATGCTTTATCTAATTGGATTGAATTGATATTAAGGGAGAGAGGAAAGATGAATAAAATTGGAAAAATTACCACGACAATTATTTTGTTGGTGGTTGTGCTGATGATTTTGGTTCTGGCCAATTTGGATCGCGGCATCAAAACAGTAGTGGAGACTATTGGCCCTGAGTTGACTGGATCGGAGGTGACCCTGAGTTCGGTAGACCTGTCACTAACAGATGCCAAAGGCAGCTTTTCAGGATTGCGAGTGGGCAACCCTAAGGGTTTTGCTGCGGCTGATGCCTTTAAGTTAGGCCTAATCAGCTTCGCTATGGATGCCGAATCCTTGGCCGGTGACACAATAGTCGTCGACTCTCTGCGCATTGTGGCCCCTGAAATTACCATGGAGCGGTCCGGTGGACGCAGCAACCTAGATCAGATTCAGGCCAATATAGCCGACTATTTGGGTGCCGATAGCAGCCAGGGGGGCACTGATGCGGAGGGTAAAAAGTTTATTATCCGCGATCTGAGAATTACCGATGCCGTGGTTCACTATGCGATTCTCGGTGGCAAAGGTCTTGACCTAGAGCTGCCCGACCTGCGGTTGACTGATATAGGTGCCTCCGGGGAAGGGGGTGGTGGTGTTTCTGGTGCCGAGGCTGCGGCAGAAATTATCACTGCCATTGTCGGTGCGGCGGGCAAGGCTGCCAGCCAGTCAGGGGCGATTAAAGATATGGGTAAGTCACTGGAAGATCAGGTGAAAGAAAAAGCCGGGGCGCTGAAGGGGCTGTTTGGCAATAAAAAGTAAGGCCTCGCTATCGACGGCAATATTATTGCGAGATAAGGCTAAGCCTTGCTAAGACGAAACTTAACAAAGGTTTCGTCGTCGATAGTTAGTTGACCCTCTTCGACAAAACCAAAGCGGGTTATCGCTTTGGAGTTGGGTCGGCTTGGGGGTAACAGGATAGTGATTGAATCAAGCTGCATCTGGTTAAAGGCCTGATCTTTGATCTGATTGAAAATTCTTCGACCCCAACCCCAGAACCTTGGGTGAAGAACCAGGGCAAAATCGGCGTCGCCATTCTCTTTTTGCAAGCCTCCCCAGCCAGCAAATTCATCTTTGATAAGAAACGCCCAGGGTCCATAGCCATGTTGATCCCAGAGCTGCTTTTTGGCATTCAAGAAAGCACGGCAGTTTACAGCGGAAAAACCATTGGCCAGCAATGGCAGCTGCTTGCCGACCATTTCATTGTTCATCAAATCGATGATTTGCTGTTGATTGACTTCAGAGAGGTGGACGAATCTAATCTCTTCCATGAGTTAGTCCTTTGTAATTAACCGGCTGCGGCTAAGCCCGCGCTGCTATGCAGAATGCCGCATAATCCGCTGCTTCTGACGATCCCAGTCACGCTCTTTATCGTCGTTGCGCTTATCGAAATCCGCCTTGCCTTTGGCCAGGGCGATTTCAACTTTAATCAGGTGAGTCTTCCAATACATCGCGGTGCAGACGCAGGTGTGACCCTTTTGATTGACTCCCGCTTCAAGTTTATCCAGCTCTCGGCGATTGAGTAACAGCTTGCGTGAGCGAATAGGCTCGGTGACATAGTGAGTCGAAGCGGTTGGCAGGGGTGTGATATTGGTGCCAATCAACCAGGCCTCGCCATTCTGCAACAACACATAGGTGTCGGTGAGATTCACCTTGCCCTCGCGCAGGCTCTTTACTTCCCAGCCCATCAGAGAAATTCCCGCCTCAAACTTTTGCTCGAGAAAATAGTTGTGCTTCGCCTTCTTATTGAGAGCGATAGTGCTGGATTGAGCTTTAGGTTTCTTTTTAGTCATAACTCGAGATTATACGTCCGCGGGACTGTTTATCATAACCAAATGCGCAGCTATTAAGCGCTTTTTGATTAGGATCGTCTGAGGGATAGCGTTACAATCCGGAATCATTTTTTGGGGCAGTTTATGGGCTTACAACAAAAAGGCATGCACGGAACCTGGACCAGTCGCTGGACCTTTATTATGGCGGCCACCGGGTCTGCTGTGGGTCTCGGCAATATGTGGAAGTTTCCCTATGTTGCCGGCAGCAATGGCGGCGGTGCTTTTGTGCTCGCCTATATCGCCTGTATCTTATTAATCGGTGTTCCGGTGATGATGGCCGAAGTAGTTATAGGTCGCCGCGGCCGCCAGAGCCCGATTAATTCCATGCGTGACATGGTCACTGAGAGCGGCGCCCACTCGGCCTGGCGCCATATTGGCTGGCTCGGGGTTGTGGCTGGCATGCTGATTATTTCTTTCTATGCGGTGATTGCCGGTTGGGCTCTGGACTATATTTTTTCCATGGCCTCCGGCGAATTGCGCGGTGCCACGGGTGATTTGGCTGCCGGGGTTTTCGGCAAGTTGTTAGCCGATCCGACACGACTGGTATTCTGGCAGACCTTATTTCTGATGCTCTGTGTGGCTGTAGTCGTGGGCGGTGTTAAAAAGGGTCTCGGCGTTGCGGTGGAAATTTTAATGCCGCTGCTGTTTATTATGTTGCTGATACTGCTTGGCTTTAGCTTCTTTCGCGGCAATTTCCAGGCCGGTTGGGATTTCCTCTTTACCTTTGACTTTACCGCACTGACTGGCCGCGGAGTGCTCGAGGCAATGGGGCAGGCGTTCTTTACCCTGAGTATTGGCATGGGCGCGATTATGGCCTACGGCGCCTATATGCCCCAGAATGCCAATATAGGTAAAACTATTTTAACCGTCGCCTTCTTTGACAGTATGACGGCGATTATCTCTGGTTTGATTATCTTCTCGATTGTCTTTGCGACCCCTGGTGTTGAACCCAGTGCCGGTCCAGGCCTGATGTTTATCAGTCTACCAGTTGCCTTTGGCAATATGCCCGGGGGGCTACTGATCGGCTCGGTGTTTTTTGTGCTGGTGACCATCGCCGCTTGGAGCTCGGCTATTTCGCTGCTGGAGCCGGCTGTTGCCTGGTTGATTGAAGCGAAAAATATGAATCGCATTCAGGCCAACTCCCTGATCGCCGGTGGCACCTGGTTGCTGGGTTTGGGCAGTGTGTTCTCGTTTAATATCTGGGCCGATTCCACGGTTGCCGGATTTACCTTCTTCGACTTTTTAGACTTCCTGACCTCCAGTGTGATGTTACCTCTGTCGGGTCTGTTGATTGCAGTGTTTGTCGGCTATGTCATGAAAGATGAATTTGTCGACGATGAAATGCAGGGCACCTCGCCCTGGGTTATGCAGTGCTGGCGCTTTATGCTGCGGTATGTGGCGCCTGTGGCTATAGCCGCGGTCTTTGTCATGGGTATCTATGACAAGTTTTTTGTTTAGGGCAGCTTGAGGTGAGATTGCTTTGAATAAGGTTCAGCGTTCCGCTCTGGTCATGTACTCGGATCAGGCAATGTTTGATTTGGTCAACGATGTGGCCAACTACCCGCAATTTATGGATGGCTGTCAGAGCGCCGAGGTCATTGAACAGAGCGATCAGGTAATGGTTGCGCGGCTGGATTTAAAGAAGGCTGGGGTTAAGACTAGCTTTATGACGCGCAACAGTCTCAGTGCGCCGAGCACTATTGAAATGAGTTTGGAAGATGGGCCTTTTAAAAGCTTGCGCGGTGTGTGGCGCTTTAAGGCACTGACCCCAGAGGCCTGCAAAGTAAGCCTCGATTTGGAATTTGAATTTAACAGTATGGCAATGGGTATGGCAGCATCAAAGCTGTTCTCGAATATGGCAAACGATCTTGTAGATTCGCTCTGTCGCCGCGCTGATCAAGTATATGGGAAGGCAAATGACCGACAATAAAATGATTGTGGTAGAGGTGGTTTACGGACTGCCTGAGAAGCAAAAGTTAATCCAACTGAATGTGCCTGTTGGCACTACGGCCCTGCAAGCGGTTGAGCAGTCTGGCATTGTGCAGAGCTTTCCGCAGATTGATTTGGATAACTGCAAGATGGGTATTTTTGCTCAGGTTCTGGGTACTAAAGGGCTGGCTGAGCCCAGTGAATATCAGTTGCAGGAGCGCGACCGGGTGGAAATTTATCGTCCGCTGATCGCCGATCCGAAAGAAGTGCGGCGTCGTCGTGCCGAGGAAGCCAAGCTCAAAAAAGAGCAGGCAGAGATTGAGGGCAAGGCTCTCTAGATCACTGCTTAGACCGACGCAGTTTGCGCCGCCCTAAGCTAGATCTTCATACTGGCCCAGCGCTCAAATCTACTTAGCTTCGGGCTCCGCAGCAGGGGTGGGCATATAGTCACCGCTCATGCGCTCAAGTTTATCGTCCTGATCAAAGAAGATGGTCACCTGCTCCTGAGTCTCTTTGCCAGAGGGTGATTTACGGCTGTAGAAATAATCCCAGCGGGTTTGATTAAAGGTATCGGTTACCAGAGGTGTGCCGAGCACAAAGCGAACCTGTGACTTGGTCATGCCTGGAAGCAGTTTATCAATCATTTCCTGATCAACAATATTGCCTTGCTGGATGGCTACTTTGTGTACCCCAGGGAATTTGATCCAGCTGCAGCCGCTGGCCAGAAGCGTAAAACTTATTAAGCAAATCAGAACTATTCGCATTTGTGGGGTTCCCGTTGGTTGAGCGAACGGGGATAATACCCAAAGCGACCAGCATAGAGAAGGGCTAAGCATGACTCTGGAAGATCAAGAACTAAAAAAAGCCGGACTCAAGGTGACTTTACCCCGGGTAAAGATCTTGCAGATCCTCGAAAACTGCAGCGATCGTCATATGACAGCTGAAGATATCTACCAAGCACTGCGGGATTCTGACGGTGATGTTGGCATTGCCACGGTCTATCGCGTACTCACTCAATTCGAGGCTGCCGGTCTGGTGGAGCGTCATAACTTTGATAATGGCCCGGCGATTTACGAGATTGACCGCGGCGAACACCACGACCATATGGTCTGCACCGAGACCGGCAAGGTGATTGAATTTCACGATGCTGAAATTGAAAACTTGCAAGAGCGCATTGCCGCCGAGAAGGGTTATCAATTGGTAGGTCACAGTTTGGTTCTTTATGTAAAACCAAAAAGTTCGTGACAGGCTCGTTTCACAACGGCCCCTATGACCGCGCCCATTTTTCCGTCGAAAAAGAATTATAAAAATAATGACTGAAACTACTCTAAAGCAAATCGAAAACTTTCTTAATGCCTGGGCTGATCTAATGTGGAGCACACCTTTAGTGGTGCTTCTCGTCGGTGGTGGGCTGTTCTTTATGATCCGTTCACGCATGCAGCCCTATCGCTACTTTGGCCATGCCATTGCACTGCTACGGGGCAAGTACAGCGACCCCAATGATCCTGGACATATTCCCCACTCACAGGCTCTGTCTACAGCACTCTCTGGCACCATTGGTCTGGGCAATA
This sequence comes from uncultured Pseudomonadales bacterium, assembly GCA_905478975.1. Taxonomy (GTDB): domain Bacteria; phylum Pseudomonadota; class Gammaproteobacteria; order Pseudomonadales; family Porticoccaceae; genus HTCC2207. The sequence continues at coordinate 22,486 of CAJQKW010000134.1, forward strand.
TTGCCGGTGTGGCGATTGCCATTAGCATCGGTGGCCCTGGCGCGGTGTTCTGGATGTGGGTGACTGCCATAGTCGGCGTCGCAACTAAATTTTACACCGCATCGCTGTCAGTGATGTTCCGCGGTCATGACTCTCTCGGCGCACTGCGCGGCGGCCCCATGTACGTGATCATGGAGGGGATGGGCAAGCGCTGGTATCCCCTGGCAGCGCTGTTTGCCGTGGCCTGTCTGATTGGCGCGCTGCCGCTTTTCCAAGCTAACCAGTTTATTCAATTGCTCCGTGACAGCATCGCCATTCCAGCGGGCTTAGCCACTAGCGAGCAGCACTTCGCCTTTGATTTTTTCGCCAGTCTTACCGTGGCGGTTCTGGTCACTATTGTTGTGGCCGGGCGCATTGAGCGCATTGGTCGTTTAACCGTGCGCTTGGTACCGACCATGGTTCTTCTCTATCTGGGTATGACTTCGGTGATTCTCTATACCTACGCCGCGGATATCCCGTCGGTGTTTTGGCTGATTATTACTGACGCCTTTACCGGCGAGGCAGCAGCCGGTGGTTCTGTGGGAGCAGTGATTATGATTGGTGTGCGCCGCGGTGCTTTCTCCAATGAAGCGGGTATCGGCACTGAGTCTCTGGCCCATGGCGCGGCGAAAACCACAGAGCCGATTCGTGAAGGCATCGTCGCGATGGTTGGCCCGGTGATTGACACTCTGCTGGTGTGTACCTGTACCGCATTGATCATTCTGTTGACCGGTGTCTGGCAGGCGGATTCTGGGCTCGCGGGTGTGACCATGACGGCTCGCGCTATAGAGCAGGTGTTTCCTGTTGCTGGCATCTATCTGCTGTTGGTTATGGTGGGTATGCTGAGCTTTAGCACCATGGTGAGCATGTGGTTCTATGGGGTGAAGTGTGCTGGATTTTTATTCGGTGCCGAGCGCGAACACTATTACACGCCAGTCTATATCAGCTTGATTGTGGTGGGTGCGGTGGTCTCGATGGATATTGTTAACGGCCTGATTCTGGCGGCCTACGCCACCATGGCGATTCCAACGATGATCTCAACACTGGTCTTGGCGCCCAAGGTGAATGCGGCGGCGAAAAAGTATTTTGCTGAGTTGCGTGCCAGCAAGTAGCCGCCGCACCCTATATAGACGTTGCCGTCAGATGACGGCAACCTGTCGACTAAGCTAGTTTTGACTCTAGCTTAGAGCAGTTTTTCAATATCCGCCGCGATGTCTTTGGGCTTGCGGATCGGCGCATAGCGTTTCACTACCTGACCTTCGCGGTCGACTAAAAACTTGGTGAAGTTCCACTTAATCTT
>CAJQKW010000135.1 GCA_905478975.1 uncultured Pseudomonadales bacterium
TCCGACCATGGGAATCATGGACCATATTGCGAGTTGGGGTAGCTGCCGCCGAGCGCTCGCGGATAGTTCCTCCACCTCGACAAACACCGCCGGATCGAGACCATAAATACGGGCATGCAGAACCCCGAGTGGCTGACCACCGATGATGCCACTATTCACGAGCCCGGTGATGACGAAGCCAAGAAAGGTAGTCACAATAAAAACCAGCGCTGAGCACAGAACAAAGATGATTAGGTGACGGGTCAGCGGCTTGATGAAAGGCCAGGTGCGTAAAAAAATCTGCACAACGCGACCAAAGTCAAGATCGTCGGCGACGGTCGTGCCGCTTGCAACTTTGCTGTCAACGGAAGGCTGCGACCCCTTACTGGTATTGGCCATTCTTCCACCCCATCAGCCGCTTATGCGACAAAATTAAGTTGCTCGTTTCCGGTCTATCCCGATGGTTATCCATCAATCACAGTCCTATATTAATGCCCATGAGGTCTTCAAGGCGCCTCAATAAATTCTCTTATCAGGCGATTTACCTTATCCGGAGCCTCCAGTGGAGGCCAATGCCTCACACCCGGTAGGACTTCGATCCGTAGATCTTTTGCATAGTTGGGTAGTTGGTCTATAAAGGCGGGGACGAAGGTAGTGTCGTCCTCGCCCCAAATCAGCATGCTCTCTACCTCTGTGCTGGCCTTGGTTGAAGGCCAGAAATCATCATCTGTAATCTTGTCCAGCTCAGGGATATTAGCCTGATACCATTTGATGCCGCCGACTACAGCCCCGGGCCGAGTCAGTGCGGTTTTGTATAGTTCACCCTCTGACGCTGAGATCAGGCCGCGATTGACCATGCTGCCATAGGCAAAACTTGCCATTCGGTTGGCATATTTCTCGTCTACAGTTTGGTTCTGAGCAGCGTCCTTTAAACGAGCGATATAAGTGGATGCCTTGCGTTGATCTGGGTTGGAGCGGAGTAATTCAAGAAACAAATTGGTGGGTGGCGCATTTAACACCACTAGCTTATCTAGACCCTGAGGATACTGTTGGGCATATGACCAGGCTAGGGCGCCGCCCCAGTCATGACCCACAAGCACAAAGCCTTCATCGCCTACTAGTGCCTCGACCAATGCCTTGAGCTGTCGTGACAAGGCGCTAACATGATAGGGCGCTAGCTCATTGGGTTTAGCCGATAGATTGGCGCCCAGACCGTCCACTGCCACTACCCGATAGTCCGCGGCTAAGTCCAACAGCTGATTTTTCCACATGTACCAGTAGGAGGGAAAGCCGTGATAGAACAGAATCAGTTTACCGGTGCCAGCGCTGACATAGTGCAGTCGCTGATCATCAACATCAATGCTGTGGTCAGAAAACTGTAGCGCCGGATCGCTGTTATGTTGGTTGATAAATTGTACTGATGGGCTTTGTATTGGAACCATTTCGGCCGTCAGCGAGACTGACCAGAGTATAAGTAGCATGACGCCAATAACGCGAGAACCTGTCATAGGGGAAAGATGCTGTGTCCACCGTCTATAGCGATTGTTTGGCCTGTCATATAGTTACTATGACGGGACGCCAAAAAGACTGCAATCCCCTCCATATCCTCGCTGGTGCCTAGACGGCCACCAGCCACACGCCTTTTGGAGCCCTCTTTAAAGGCCTTGGGTGCGGCTGCCGTAAGATCTGATTCAATATAGCCGGGTAAAATTGCATTGGCGGTAATGCCATTAGCGCCCAATTCCACAGCCAGTGCGCGGATCAAGCCCACCACCGCAGCCTTGGTAGTTGAGTAGGATGCCTGGAAGCCCATGCCCATCAGTGCGGCGATTGATGAGGTTACCAGTAACTTACCTGGCGCTTTGCGCTCTATTAAGTGGGCGATAACTGGGCGAAAAGTGTGTACCACGCTGGTGACGTTCATATCCATGACTCGATTCCAGTTTTCACTGTCTGTTTCATGCAGCCTGCCCGGTTCGCCACCACCACCGGCGTTGGCAAAGCAGGAGTCTACTTTGCCAAAATGAGCCAGGGTATCAGCAAAGACTTGCTTGACCATAGCCTCATCGGTCACGTCACAGACAAAAGCATGCACATTGCCGCCCAGGCTCTTGAGCTCATCAACCGCGGTCTGATTTTTTTCTGTATTGCGACCCCAGAGAGCAACGGCAGCGCCTGACTTCACAAGTCCCCGGGCATAGGCCAGGCCGATTCCGCCATTTCCACCCGTGACCAGTGCTACATGACCTTCTAAATTAAACATTAAACAACTCCTTTGGATTCTGGTTATAGGCCCTTTAACTAAGGCCGATTCGGTACTTTCCATCGACAGATAGTTATTGAGCTGCTTTATAATGTGCCCAGCGACTAAAAACAGCTAGGACTAATAGTTATTAACTATTTGAATAATAACTGCGAATACAGTATATGCAAAGATTTTAGGCCATTTTTTGCCTAAATTTTGTATATATAACTAAATTATGTGGGTAATATTGAATTATATTGTAAATTAAGTATATTGGAATGGTAATTGTAGTTATTTAAACTGCTTTACTGACTAAATACGTAATAAAGGCTAAAGCACAGACGTTTTACTACCCGAGGTTAAGCAGGAGCAATGACAGTTGTGAGTCCGAAGGTAAAAATGCTGGCCTGTACCTTGACCAACTTGAACTTTTGATGCTCGATCCAGCGCTCGCCTATTGCCTCTCAAGGGTGGTTTGTAAGCGACTTAACGTAAACTCCGAAAAATGCATCAGGTTAGGTTAAGATCTGATAAACGAGTATAAAGATGATCACACCCAAGCACAGTTACGCTGCTTCAAACATTCTTCCAAATACCAATTTGGGTAAATTTCTGATCGGGGTCTCAGTTGCGATCCTCTGTGCGACCTCTGTGGCCGAGGAGAACTCTGCAATTGAGGCTATTGATGCAGACTATGTCCTTGGTAAGCAGTTATATCAGGCTCGATGTGTCAGCTGTCATGCCGGTGCTATGCTCAAGGCGCCGAAAATGGAGGTACTAAAGCTTCATCCGCCCGGGCATATTATTCAATCGCTCACCAGTGGTGTGATGAGTACCACTGGACTGTCGCTATCGGCTAGCGAGATGCAGCAGGTGGCTTATTATATAACCGGAAAAATGGCGTCAGACAAAACAGCTGATTTGTCTGATGCCTTCTGTCTTGCAGATGTTCCGGCTAAAACCAGTTCTCCAGCCAGTGCCCAATGGGCAGGTTGGGGTGGCGAGCTTGATAGTCAGCGCTTTCAGGCAAATGAAACCAGATTAAACAAACAGACTGTCAAAGACCTTGAGCTGAAGTGGGCCTTTGCCTTCCCTGATGCCAGTAGGGTGAGATCCCAACCTACCGTGACAGAAAGTATGACTTACATAGGGAGTCAGGATGGGACTGTGTACGCCTTGGATACAGATACTGGCTGCATTCGTTGGACCTTTCAGGCTGAGAATGAGGTTCGCGGCGCCATCAAACTGCAGGGTGATCAGGCTGCTGGGGAAGCCAGACTATTGTTTGGTGACTACAGGGCCAATGCCTATGCGCTAAATGCAAGGACCGGAGCATTACTTTGGAAAACCAAGGTTCACAGCCACCCTCTAGCGAGCGTTACTGGCTCGGTGAATGCTGACAATAAAAGAGTCTATGTGCCCCTGTCATCGTCGGAAGTTGTGCCTGCGGCTCAGTCGACCTATGCCTGCTGTACCTTCCGCGGCGCCTTGGTTGCACTCAATCTCGAGGACGGCAGTATTGCCTGGCGTACCTACACTACAGATAAACCCGAGCGCCTGGGTAAAAATGCCGTTGGTGCAGATCGCTTTGGCCCCTCGGGAGCGCCTATCTGGTCTGGCCCTACGCTGGATACCAAGCGCAATCTTGTCTATGCGACCACCGGACAAAACTACTCGTCGCCAGCCACAGGAACTAGTGATGCGGTAATAGCCATGGACACCACAACAGGTGAAGTGAAGTGGGTGTCTCAGGTGACCGCCAACGATGCCTGGAATGGTGCCTGTGGCTTCACAATGATCAACTGCCCAGAGGAAGATGGACCAGATTATGATATTGGCGCCTCAGCAATTTTGGTGACCTTAAAATCTAACCGAGATCTCTTGTTGGTGGGGCAAAAATCTGGACTCACCTATGCTATGGATCCAGATCAGCAGGGCAAAATAGTCTGGCGTCAAAGAGTAGGTAGTGGTGGCACTATGGGTGGCGTACACTGGGGTATGAGTAGCGATGGTGAGCGCCTTTATGTGGGGGTGTCTGACCTTCCCACTAAGAATCGCTATAACCAAGGCGATCCCTACCCTGGAGTACATGCGCTGGATCCAGAGACAGGGGAATTTTTGTGGCGTAATGTCCTTCCATCTCTGTGTCCTGAAGACATCAAGTTTGACTGTTTTCAAGGTATTTCTGCCGCAGTGAGCAGTAGTCCTGGTCTGGTATTTGCCGGTGGCATGGATGGTCGGCTGCGCGCCTTTGATGCCAGCAGTGGCGATACTCTCTGGACTTACAATACCTATAGAGAATTTACAGCGGTCAATGGGCTGAAGGGTCAAGGCGGCTCAATTGAGGCTGACGGTCCAGTCATTGCTAATGGTCAGCTGTTTGTGACCTCTGGTTATGATAAGTGGGCTGAAATGCCAGGCAACATGCTGTTGGTATTTTCTCTCCCCAATTAAACCTTAACTGTTACGGAAATCCTTATGAACCTTGTCAGCAAATCTGTACTGTTAATCGCCGCTCTAAGTATTGGTCTATATCTAATTTTGCAGCCAATGAGCCCAGTAGATTTGGATGAAAAAGCAACTGTCGCCGATGCCAGCACCAGTGTCATTGGGTTAAACCATATTGGACTGTCGGTAAGAGATCTGGATGTTGCGCTGGCGTTCTATCAGGGAGCCACTCAGTTTGAGTTGTTGCGACGAGAGTCGGTGAGCGTTAATGAACAGGCCAGCAAGTTATTTGGTCAGGACAACATTGCCTATGAGATAGCTGTTCTTAGGGGGCCCAATATGCTGTTGGAATTAACCCAGTTCGAGGGTAACCAGGGCATCCCTGTAGGCAATATGCCACCCGAGGGACCAGGTATGACTCACACCTGTTTTCAATCTCCTAACTATGACTCTGGCTGGGACAAGTTTGTGGCAATGGGCATAGATCCTCTGTCCCGCGGTGATCAACCCATTGATCTTGGTGGCTATGGCATAACCTATGGCTATGCCTATGATCCCGACGGCAACATGATTGAGCTCGAACAGCTGGATGGTGAATTGTTAGAGCGCGCAGGTTACGGTGGCAGCGGGCAGAATTTGGATGGAAATCTATGGATGTCTCAGGTGGGTTTGGCGACCCATGATATTGAAGGGCTGATTGAGTTCTATCAAATGGTATTAGGGTTTAAGCCCTACAGATACGCCCATGTTACTGATAATCCCAGACTCGACGATATAGTAAATATAGATAATGTCGACTTAATTGGTGGCTGGTTTAAATTAAATCAGGCATCCAAGGTGATCGAGATTTGGCAATATGTCAGCCCGGAGACGCCAGAATTTACTGGTCAGCGCGCTGTGACTGCGCTGGGCTATTCGTTCTCTATCGAGGTTGCAGATATTCAGGCAGAGTACCGGCGTCTGACTAGTCTGGGATTAGATTTTGTAAGCGAGCCTGTTGAGCTGGATGATTTCTGGCAAGTCTACAGCCGAGATCTGGATGGTAATATCTTTTCCCTGC
>CAJQKW010000136.1 GCA_905478975.1 uncultured Pseudomonadales bacterium
GCCAAGCCGCGCTGAAAACCCTCATTCGCACCGGACAGCAAAACCCCTTCATAGAGACTGACAAAAAACGCCGGCGCCAAATGAGCGTCATCGCGATAGGCCGTCACCGGAGTGAACAGAAAGGCTGCAGCAGTCAAAATCAGAACATGACGGACCACGGCAAAGCGCAGATTACGCAGCAGATACCAAAGAAACGACAGTAAAAATAGCCCACCAATCGAATAGGCAATCCAGCCCTGGAGATAATCTTCAGCGGTATACATAGTTAATTAATCCATCTAATAATATGGTCTTCAATATCATCGTCATGCACATGTAACTCGGAGGTCACCTTGCCGCGCAACGACGCGCCATAACCGTGCATAGCCTCACGATCGCCAGTGCGCAGATGATGCCACTCAGGCAGCGGCAGCCCCGCGGCAATCAGCCGATAGGAACAGCTCTGGGGCAGCCACTCCAACTTATTCACATTGCTGCGATCAAGCTTTATGCAGTCATCCACTATCTTATGACGCCCAGGATAATCATTACAGCGGCAAGACTCGGTATCCAGCAACTGGCAACTGACATTGGTGTAATAAATCTCTTCCGTGTCCGCATCTTCCAACTTCACCAGACAGCATTTAGCGCAGCCATCACAGAGTGACTCCCACTCGCTATCATTCATATCGGCGAGAGATTTGGTCTGCCACCAGGGCTGACTGGCCATTAGAGTTGCTCGGTCAGAGGAATGGGCGGCGGTGGCATCTGCAAATAAAAACCCTGGCGAGCAATATCATCCATTACTTTTATCACATCCGCCCGAGCCAGTTTTTTGGTCGCGGCCAGCAGCATAGTGGTCACCAGCACCGGCTTGCCAAACTGCATTAGCAGCGCTTCCGGGACGCGCTTAAAGCCGTCCTCCCGGGACAGATAGAGATACATCTCTTCTTTGGTCGCGGTTTTGTAAATATCGCAGAGGATTTTACCAGGGATTTTCATAAGGCATCACTGCTATCGATTACTCGCTCTAGCGCTGGGATCACCATACTGCCCCGCCACCCATCAACCAATCGTACAGGCCACTCCCGCTTGCCCTCAACGGCACTGCGCAGAATCGATTCCAACTCTTTCTTGTTGCACATCAACTCTTTGGGAATGGCCTGAGCCTCTGCCACTTCATTGATACTGATACGCATTTTTTTCATCACATCACTGACCGCACGGGACAGAGGCTGCGGCAACTCAGCGGGCAAATTATGCTCATCGACACTGGCAATTTCTTCCAGCACCTCTGCGCCAAAACGCTTCACCGACCGGGAGTACCAGTCTTCAATCTGATGCAGCTGGCTCATCTGGGTCGGTTTGTTGTTCGCCAGATCCAGCAGCACATTGTCTTTCACTATATGTGAGCGGGGTTTATCCAATGTCCGGGCAGCCTGCTCACGCCATTCACAGAGGCGCTTTAACACCGCCAGTGACAGCGGATTAAGACGCCAGGCACCTTTAACACGCAGATAATAATCCAGGGCTTCCCGGCGATCTGCGGCAATCCGCTGTAGATCCAACATCTCTTCGGCAAACCAGCTCTGGCGCTTTTGCTGCTCGAGCAATTCCAGCAACAATTTATAAATTCTAAACAGATACAACACATCGTCCGCGGCATAGAGTTTTTGACGATCGCTCAGAGGACGCGCCAACCAGTCAGAGCGGGTATCTTCCTTGCCCAGCTCGATCTGCAACATATTCTCCACCAGACGCGCATAGCCCATGGAATAGCCAATATTGACAATCCCCGCGGCAATCTGGGAATCAAACAGCTTCTTAGGACGTACCGAGAGCACCTGGTCAAGCACTTCCAGATCTTCACCACAGGAGTGAAACACCAATGTCAGCTGCGGTGCATTGAGCAGTTGCGTCAAAGGTTGCAGCTCTTTAATAGCGGGCGTATCAATCAGCCAGCACTGCTCGCCATCGGATAATTGGATCAGCGCCAGCTTGGCAAAAAAGGTATCACTGCGCATAAACTCGGTATCAATGGCCAGCTCAGTGGCGTGCTGCAACTGCTCGCAGAGTTGGGCAAGCTGTTGGCTGTTATCGATCCAGTGGTTATTTGTTGTCATTATGATTATGCAATCCGTGGTCTGTTGTTCTTATTCTAGAGTGATTTACGACTCTGTAAGGCCATATTTAAGGTGCCGCCATCGACATATTCCAGCTCACCGCCCATAGGCACACCATAGGCAATACGAGACACTTCAACCCCTAGAGCCTTGGCCTTGTCGGCAATAAAGTGGGCTGTGGCCTCACCCTCAACAGTTAAATTAGTCGCCAGAATCAGTTCGCTGATATCGCCAGCGTTAAGGCGCTCCACCAGCTGATCTATACCCAACTGCTCCGGGCCAATCCCGTCAATCGGCGACAGATGGCCGAGCAGTACAAAGTACTTGCCGCGAAAGCTGCCGGCCTGTTCGATGGCGTACAGATCCGCCGGATTCTCAACCACACAGATCTGATCTGAAAGCCTGCGTTCATTGCGACAGATCGCACAGACCTCCTGTTCAGTCAGCGTGCGACACTGACCACAGCGGCCGACTTTTTCTACCGACTCAACAAGTGCCTCGGCCAGACGCGTGGCGCCAATGCGATCCCGCTCCAGCAGATGCAGCGCCATTCGCTGTGCCGACTTATTGCCGACGCCGGGCAACACGCGCAGCGCGTCAATCAGTTGATCAATTAAATTCCCGTACACAGCCTAGCCTTATAGTTATGAGTTTCTATGAACTCTAAATTGGATTTTTTTAATGGCAAATTTAAAGCGCCGTTTCAAAAAGGCATTTTAAAGCCGGCTGGCAAATTCATACCGCCGGTCATTTTGCCCAAGGCATCTTTGCTCTGGGATTCCACTTTGCGCACTGCATCGTTAACCGCGGCAGCCAGTAAATCTTCGAGAAACTCCTTATCCTCTTGCATCAGCGATGGGTCCAGTGTCACTTTGCGCACATCGTGGCGACCGGTCATGATCACCTTGACCATACCTGCGCCGGACTCTCCCGTTACTTCAACGTTGGCAGCCTGCTCTTGCATCTCTGCCATCTTGCCCTGCATCTGCTGGGCTTGCTTCATCAATTCGTTAATATCCATGGGGTCTCTTCTCAATAGTCTGGCTTTTCAATAATCGGATGTTTAAAAAATTTGGGGGCTACTTTGTGCGACTAATCTATTGGTCGCACTGAGCGCTCATCGAGCACACCGTCAAACAACTGTTTAAATTTCACCACCGCCGGGTCCTGATTAAGACTGTCGACGGCCTCAACCAAACGTTCGGCCTTCTCTCGAGTGGTGGCCGCACGAGGGGTCTCTTTTTCCGCCACGCCAAGGGTGATCTCAACGGTCACCGGCTGCTGAAAATAATCACTCAGCGCTTCACTAAACTGCTGCTGGTGGGGATCGTCGTAGAGACTGTTGTGGTCGCTATCAATCAAAAAGTTTAACTGCTGACCATTGCGGCCCAAGTACAGACAGTGGCTTGCAATCTCACCCAACGAGGCGCCAATACTGAGCTGGCGACGCAGCTGAATCCAATTTTCTGGTGTAAACCGCTCCAGCGTAATAGCAGTTGGAGCCACTATGGTTGCAGACTCGGGCATGGCCTCTTGCACCCGTTCTTGCACCCGTTCTTGCACCAATGCAGGTTGTTGAGCGGATTCACTGTATTGCTCTACCGGCGATGAAACTGTCAATTCTGCAACCGGCTGCTCACTGGCCTCTAAAGTTGCAACCGGCTCAGCGATAACTGCTTCAGCGATAACCTGAACCTGGGGTTCCCACGGCGGCCTGTCGTCGGCAACTGCCGCGACTACCGCTTCAGACTTTTTTACGCTGTGCTCCACCTCCGGCGGAGATCTTAGTTCAACTGAGGTGTTAGCAGCTGAGGTGTTAGCAACAGGTATCACCGGAGCTGTTGGGGATGAGGCTGTTGTAGTTCCAGGTCTCACTGAGGACTGCGGACGAAATGCCAGTGCCCGCAACATCACCATTTCAAAGCCGGACTTGGCATCTGGAGAGAGCTGCAAATCTTTGCGCCCTAACAGACAGATCTGATAAAAAAGCTGGGTATCCTCGCGGCTAACAGCAGCGGCCAACGCCAGCAGCTCAGTGTAATTCGCCACACCCTTATCTAAGGCCTCAGGAACCGTCTGAACTATAGCCACCTGATGCCACACCGATAATATATCGGTTAACGCCGCATCATAATCCGGTGCCTGCTCAGCCATACGGCCAATGGCCGCCAGTAGTTCAGTGCCAGAACCAGAGATTAGCGCCTGACAAATATCCACTACAAAACTGCGCTCAATGGTGCCCAACATAGCACTGACTTCGCCTTCGTTGACCTGACCACCGCCATGGCCAATAGCCTGATCAGTAAGGCTTAAGGCATCCCGCATACTGCCATCGGCAGCCCGGGCCAGAGACCAGAGTGCCGCATCTTCAAAAGGCACCTGCTCTTCACCGAGGACAAACTGTAGATGCTCGGTAATACGTTCAGCACTGAGGTTTTTAAGATTGAATTGCAGACATCGCGACAACACCGTAATCGGCAATTTCTGCGGATCGGTGGTGGCGAATAAAAACTTCACATGGGGAGGCGGCTCTTCGAGAGTTTTCAGCAGCGCAGCAAAGCTCGACTTGGAGAGCATATGCACTTCATCGATAAGATAGATCTTGTAGCGACCACGTGATGGCGCGTACTGAACATTGTCCAGCAACTCACGCATATCATCGACACCGGTGCGGGATGCCGCATCCACCTCAATCAAATCAATAAACCGCCCTTCGCTGATCTCATTACAGGAGGAGCATTCACCACAGGGAACCGAGCTGACACCCGCTTCACAGTTAAGGCATTTAGACAGGATCCGAGCAATAGTGGTTTTACCCACACCCCGGGTTCCGGTAAACAGATAAGCGTGGTGTAAGCGATCGTGGTCGAGGGCATTGATCAGCGCCTGCAACACATGTTGCTGGCCAGCCATCTCGGCAAAAATACGCGGGCGCCATTTGCGGGCAAGGACTTGGTAACTCATAGTAGCGACGGCTTAGAAGTCAAAAAGGCATTATAAGGAGATAACAGAAATATAAACAGAGCGCAGAGCGAGACAATGGTCATCTGCCAGTCGGCGGGAGACCCTTCGGCAACGCTCAGGGTGACAAGACCCTGCGCCACCCCGCACATGACCCCAGACCCCAGACCCCAGACCCCAGACCCCAGACCCAACATCATGCACCCAAACCATCAGAGCTCGAATCCATAGAGGCTTTGGCGATCAATCGGACTCCGCTTAGGATTGCAGTGATTTTCAGAGAGAGTGAACAACTGTTTGAGCGAAGCGAGTTTTGTGAGCGCTGGAAATCGCAGCAATTCTGGAGTCGATCGCCAAAGTCTCTATGGATTTGAGCGGACGGCACAAGTTATCAGCAAGCGCGAATAAAACAAAAAGGGATAAATCAAAGGGGGAAATATGGCGGTGACCCTCACCAGCCACACCTCGGCACACAGCGTAACCACTACCGTTGCTCCCTTCCGGGCCTGGCGGGGTTCGCGGCTGGCTGTTGCGAGGGGACCAGTGAGGGCCACCATTGAAGCGCGGGATTATCACGGGTTTGCCGCACAAGTGCAACAGCTCCACAGCGAAAAAACCGGTATTAAGCGCAGAAAACGCAGCCAAGCCCAGATCAAAATAGCCCATAAATTGATCACTTTTAGTGTGGTTAAATTTCATCGGTTCGTTACACTACAGCTTGATCTCGGAAACAAAACCATAAAAACGGATTTCTATAAATGAGTCACTTCCCGACAGCCACCCAGCCCAATATCGCAACTCACTCATTTTTTAGACCCAATCCCATCAAAGCAATAACCGCGCTGTTATTACTGACACTACTCACCAGCTGTGGTGGCGGCGAAAACAACGTCAGCACAGGCAACCGCAGCGGCACCCTACACTGGGGCAATGGCACCGAACCCCAAAGCCTCGACCCCCATATAGCCACCGGCGTCCCCGAACATAAAATCATCGTCGCCCTGATGGAAGGCCTAGTCCTCAAAGACAGCAAAACCCTCGAACCGCGACCCGGCGTCGCCACCTCCTGGGATATCAGCGAAGACGGCCGCGTCTACACCTTTTACCTGCGCGAAAACGCCCGTTGGTCGAATGGTGACCCGCACAACGCCCATGACTATGCCTGGTCCTGGTGGCGCGCCCTGCAACCAGCACTGGGCAACCTCTACGCCTACATGTACTTCCCCATCACAAACGCCAAAGAATATTACGAAGGGGAAATCAGTGACTTCGAACAGGTCGGTGTTAAAGCCCTAGACGACTATACCCTGCAAGTCACCTTGAACAATCCAACCCCCTACTTCCTGCAACTGCTCGACCACTACAGCCTCTACCCAGTGCATCGCGCCACCATCGAAAAATTTGGCGACGCCGATCAGCGCGGCACCCGCTGGACCTACGAAGGCAACATAGTCGGCAATGGCCCCTTTCAACTATCTGAATGGAAAATTAACCGCCGGGTAGTGGTCGAGCGCAATCCCCACTACTGGGATGCCGAAAGCATCAGACTGAATAAGATCATCTTCTACCCCATCGAAAATGCCGTCACCGTCGAACGCATGTTCCGCGCCGGCCAACTGCACTACAGCGGCACAGTGCCGGCCGACAAAATCGCCACCTACAGAGAGCGCAACGACCCTGCCCTGCATATAGCCCCCTATCTTGGCGTCTACTTCTACCGCATCAATACCCGCGTGCCGCAGCTGCAAGATAAGCGGGTCAGACGCGCTCTGGGCATGACCATTGACCGCGACAAGATAAGCGAACGGATACTTAAAGGCGGACAGATCCCCGCCTATACCATCACTCCGCCGGGCACTATGGGCTACTACCCGAAAAGTGATTTAGCCTTTAATCCCGAGGCCGCCCGAGAGTTACTGGCCGACGCCGGTTACCCCAATGGCGAAGGTTTTCCGACTACGGAAATCCTCTACAACACCAGCGAAGGCCACCGCAAGATCGCCGTGGCTATTCAGCAGATGTGGAAAAAACACCTCAATATAGATGTCAAACTGCTCAACCAAGAATGGAAAGTCTATTTAAACAGCGTCACCAGCCGCGACTATGAAATCGGCCGCGCCGGCTGGATCGGCGACTATGTTGATCCCAACAACTTCCTCGATATGTTTCTCTGCGATGGCGGCAACAACCGCACCGGCTGGTGCAACCCGGAATATGATCAGCTGATACTCAAAGCCGCGCCGGAAGCCAAAACCCACGCCGAGCGTCTGGCTATATTTAATCGTGCCGAGACTATGCTGCTCGACGATATGCCAGTGATTCCGATCTACATTTACACCTCGAACAATCTGGTGAATACCTCGGTAAAGAACTTTAATGACAATATTCTCAACCAGCCGTCCTTTAAAGAAATCTACCTCGAAGCTGACCCAGCAGATGCAGGAGTGAAAAACTAATGTGGCGATTTGCCCTCAACCGTCTGCTACAAGCTATTCCGGTACTGCTAATCGTTATCAGCGCCACCTTTATGCTGGTGCACTCGGCACCAGGCGGGCCTTTTTCCGCCGAAAAAAGCGTGCCGCCAGAGGTGATTGCGGCTCTGGAAGCCCAATACAACCTCGACCAACCGCTGTGGCAGCAATACATCAGCTACCTAGGCGACGTGGTGCAGGGTGATTTTGGCCCCTCGTTTAAATACTCGGGACGCACAGTCAATGAACTGATCGCCGCAGGCATACCCGCCACCGCGGAGCTGGCATTCTACGCAATGATGGTTGCGCTGATTATTGGCGTCAGCGCCGGTGTCGCCGCCGCCATGCGACCCAACACCATGCAAGACTATGTACCCATGTCCGCGGCCATGCTCGGCATCTGTATGCCCTCCTTTCTATTGGGGCCATTATTGGTGCTGATATTTGGTATCTATCTGGAATGGCTACCGGTCTCCGGCTGGGGTGATATGCCGGGAGATAAAATTATGCCCTCGATCACCTTGGGCACCGGATACGCTGCCTATATAGCGCGACTCTCTCGCGGCGGCATGCTCGAGGTGCTGTCTCAGGACTATATTCGCACCGCCAGAGCCAAAGGCCTATCAGAGCGCGTAATCATCTTTAAGCACGCAATGCGCGGCGGCCTGATCCCAGTAGTCGCCTTTTTAGGACCCGCCTTTGCCGGCCTCTTGGGCGGCTCCTTTGTAGTGGAAACCATTTTCCAAATTCCCGGACTCGGACGCTTCTATGTCCAGGCGGCCTTTAACCGGGATTACACCATGATCCTCGGTATGACCATCTTCTTCGCCACATTGATTATTCTGTTTAATCTGCTCTCGGATATGCTCGCCATCTGGCTTGACCCGAAACTGCGTCATCAAGCTCGGGGGAATAACTAATGGGCCTGTTTAAAGCCTCAGAACAAAATCAAGAGCAAGAACAGGGCACCTCACTGTGGAAAGATGCCTGGATCAAACTGAGTAAAAACTATCTGGCGCTATTTGGCCTGAGTATTTTAGGCCTGCTCTGCCTGGTCTCTATACTCACCCCTTGGATCGCGCCCTATGGTTACGAAGAACAAAACCTGATTCTCGGGGCCACCCCACCGTCCCTAGCACACTGGTTAGGCACCGATATCTTTGGCCGCGATATGCTCACCCGCATTATGTATGGCGGCCGTGTCTCCCTCACCGTGGGCTTTATCGCCACCGCAGTAGCGTTGATAATCGGCGTGCTCTGGGGCGCCATCGCTGGATTTGTTGGCGGCCGAGTGGATGCGGTGATGATGCGTATTGTCGATATTATGTACGCCCTGCCCTTTATGATTTTTATCGTGCTGCTGATGGTGGTGTTTGGGCGCAATATTCTGCTGCTGTTCCTGGCCATTGGCGCAGTCGAATGGCTGACTATGGCGCGGATTGTTCGCAGCCAGGTGATGTCCCTGCGCAAGCAGGAGTTCGTCGAGGCTGCTCACTCTCTGGGCCTGTCTCAATGGACCATTATTCGTCGCCATATTATCCCCAACACGCTAGGCCCGGTGATTGTTTACACCACCCTGACCATCCCCAGCGTCATGCTACTGGAAGCCTTTCTCAGCTTTCTTGGGCTCGGCATTCAACCGCCACAAAGCTCCTGGGGTCTGCTGATTAATTACGGTGTCGAAACCATGGAAGAGTACCCCTGGCTGCTGATATTCCCTGGTGTGACACTTTCCCTGACTCTGTTCGCACTTAACTTTCTCGGCGATGGCCTGCGCGATGCCCTCGACCCCAGAACCTCAAAGGATTAATTGATATGGCATTACTTGAGGTAAATGGGCTAAGTATCTATTTTCACAGCAGAAATGGTGTAGTGAAAGCCGTGGATGACGTCAGCTTTACAGTCGACGCCGGCGAGACCCTGGCGATTGTTGGCGAGTCCGGTTCGGGAAAATCCGTCACCTGTTACAGCCTGCTCGACTTGCTGCCGAAGCCACCGGCCAAAATTGAAGCGGGCACGGCCCTATTTGATGGCATTGATCTACTGAGTTGCGATGCTGCACAGATGCGACGCTTTCGCAGCAATGATATTGCGATGATCTTCCAAGACCCCATGACCTCACTGAATCCCTTTATCAGTATTGGTGAGCAGCTGATTGAACCGCTTATTTATAACGAGGACAAAAGCGCTCGCCTGAGCCGTTCTGATGCGCGTCTGCGCGCCATAGAGCTACTCGATGAAGTGGGTATTATCGATTCGGAACAGCGCTTTGACTGCTTCCCCCATGAGTTTTCAGGCGGTATGCGCCAGCGGGTCATGATCGCCATGGCGCTGATCAACGAGCCGCGGCTACTGATCTGTGACGAGCCCACCACAGCACTGGATGTGACTATTCAGGCGCAGATCTTGGCACTGATTAAAACATTGCAGCAAAAGCGCGATGTGGCGGTGATCTTTATTAGCCATGACCTAGGCGTGGTTGCCGGTATTGCCGACAAAATAATCGTTATGTGCGAGGGTACGGTGCGCGAGGCCAATGATGCGGAGGGCATCTTCTATCGCACTGAAGATGATTACACGAAGAAATTATTAGCCGCAATTCCCGAGGGCGCCAAGGTTATGCCCAACCGCGCTCAGGTGGATAATCCGCTGATAAAGGTACAAAACCTGAAAACCTACTTTCGTGATTACAGCACTACTCCCGCAGGCCATATCAAGGCAGTGGACGGTGTTTCCCTAGAGATTCAGCGGGGTGAAATCCTCGGTTTGGTGGGTGAATCCGGCTCGGGCAAGTCCACCTTGGGGCGTTCAATTCTCCAACTCGCGCCAATCACCGCTGGCTCGATTCATTTTGACAGCATTGAACTCAACAAACTCAGCCCAGCTAAGCTAGTCCCCTGGCGGCGCAAGATGCAGATGATCTTTCAAGATCCCTATGCCTCGTTAAATCCCCGTATGACGGTCTACCAAACCTTGGCCGAACCGCTGCTCTATCACAGTCTGGCCAATGCCAAAAACATTGACCAGCAAGTGCAGCAGCTAATGGACGATGTAGGTCTGGCGCGGATTAATATGCGTAAGTATCCCCATGAGTTTTCCGGTGGTCAGCGCCAGCGTATTGCTATCGGGCGCGCTATTGCCACCAAGCCTGAACTGATTATTGCCGACGAACCAGTCTCGGCTCTAGACGTTACCATTCAGGCACAGATTCTCGATCTGATTCTGAATCTAGTGGAGAAGCATAACTTGACCATGATGTTTATCTCCCATGACCTCTCGGTAGTGCGCTATATCTCCGATCGGGTGGTAGTGATGAACAAAGGCGTGATAATCGAAACCGGTGACACTGAGGCGCTGTGGGCAGATCCCCAGCAACAGTACACACGAGATTTACTCGCAGCGATTCCATTGGCCGACCCAAAGTCTGAGCGCCTGCGCCGGCTTAGCCGTTAGCGCTCGATAGCACTAGGTTTAACCAACAATTATTCTAATAAAGAGCACAACTATGTCAGATATGTCAGACCTTGTTCAAAGCCACTATGCCGATGGCATCCTCTCCGTCAGCATCAATCGTCCAGATAAAAAAAATGCCCTCACCTCAGATATGTATGCCCAGTTAGCGGATATTTTTGATCATCGCGCCACTCATGAAGACGTCAATGTGGTGGTGTTCTCAGGTGGCAAGGACTTCTCTGCCGGCAATGATTTGGAAGATTTTCTCGCCCGGCCACCGGCCGTTGAGAACGGCGCAACAGCCCCAGTATGGGAATTTATGCGTGCCCTCTCCACCTGCCCAGTGCCGGTTATTGCCGCCGTCGATGGGTTTGCGGTGGGTATAGGTACGACCCTGCTATTGCACTGTGAATTTGTTTATTCGACGCCCAGCACGGTGTTTATGCTGCCGTTTATCAATTTAGCGGCGGTACCTGAGTTCGGCTCGTCGCTGCTGCTGCCGATACGCACAGGCTATGTTAAAGCCGCTGAGATGCTGCTCTTGGGAGATCGGTTTGATTCTGCAACGGCCTTGCAATACAACCTGATCAATCAGATTTGTAGCACTGAAAATTTGATCCCCTGCGCCATGGCCACAGCGACAAAATTAGCCGGCAAGTCACGAGATGCGCTGGTGCAGAGCAAAGCCTTGATGCGCCGTAACATAGAGCCACTGGCAGAGCGTATTAGTACTGAATCAGAAGCGTTTTCGAAGCGTGTTGCCTCGCCGGAAGCCAAGGCGGCGATATCCGCAATTTTGAAACGTTAGGTGAGTTTTCTTGCCTTAAGCGAGATGCTGAGGCTCTGAGATCCCTAGACGCCTTAAGGAAATTAACCGCAGTACTGCGATAATCCAGATAGATCCTGGGCATACCCAACCTGCCTGCACAATTCGCTGTGCCGTAACCGCATAACAGCCATTACACTGACTAAATAGCGCAGCTAATACCCGTACCACGCAATCCACAGTAACCACCGGGATTTTTAGCCAGATATTGCTGGTGATATTCTTCAGCATAAAAGAACGGCGGCGCCATACGGATCTCAGTGGTAATCTCACCAAAACCCAACTCAGACAGCTGTCCCTGCACAGTCTCGGCCGAGGCCAGTGCCTGTTCAAGCTGTGCCTCAGTGTCACAGTAAATCACCGAACGGTATTGGCTGCCCTGATCATTGCCTTGACGCATGCCCTGAGTGGGATCATGAGACTCCCAAAATACCCTCAACAACTTCTCAAAGCTTATCTGTTGCGGATCAAATACCACCAGTACCACTTCAGAATGGCCGGTCATACCCGAGCAGGCCTCTTCATAGCTGGGGTTGGGAGTCGCTCCTCCAGCATAGCCAACCGCTGTGGTGACCACGCCCTCTTGCTGCCAAAATCGGCGCTCAGCGCCCCAGAAGCAACCCATACCCACTACCACTGAACAGAGCCCCTCAGCAAAGGGCGGCTGCAATGGCTGGCCATTAATAAAGTTGCGGTTGCTGATTGGCATAACAGTATCGCGACCAGGCAATGCTTGGTCTGCGGAAGGAAGGTTTAACTTAAACATGGTGAATCCCAGCACTTGCCGTCAATTAGTATTATTAGTATTAAAGGTACGTACGCGCTCTTATAACCGACCTAAATAAGATCTAGCCCCAATTGCAGATCGTTTTTTATATCAATAATATCTTCCAAACCCACAGCGATACGAATCAAATTTTCACCAATTCCAGCCTGCTGACGATCTTCGTCCGAGAGCCGCCCATGAGTCGTGGTAGCCGGATGCACTATGGTGGTTTTGGTATCACCTAAATTCGCCGTTAGAGAAAGCATCCGCGTGTTATCAATCACAGTCCAAGCCTGTTCACGACCACCGGCAACGGCAAAAGACAGCACGCCACCAAAATCAGATTGCTGTTTCTTCGCCAAGGCGTGACCTGGATGATCTTCCAGGCCAGCGTAAAACACCTTAGTGACTTTGGGATGATCATTTAACCAGGTCGCTAACGCTGCGGCATTCGCCGAGTGTGCCTGCATACGAATACGCAATGTCTCCAGCCCTTTGAGAAATATCCAGGCATTAAAGGGACTCATAGTGGGGCCAGCCGCACGTAAAAAGCCGACGACTTTTTCCATCAACTCACTGCTGCCCACAACCGCACCACCGAGGGCGCGACCCTGGCCGTCGAGATATTTGGTCGCCGAATGAATCACAATATCGGCGCCCCACTCGAGAGGTTTTTGCAGCACTGGGCTACAGAAACAGTTGTCCACGACAAATAGCGCGCCAACCTTTTTCGACAGCGCTGCCAGTGCTTCAAGATCGGCAACTTCCGACATCGGATTAGACGGCGTCTCGCAAAATAGCATTTTGGTATTGGGCTGAATGGCCTGCTGCCAAGCATCGAGATCGGTGAGTGAGACATAGCTCACTTCGACACCGAATTTAACAATGTAGTTATTCAGCATCACCCGAGTGCTGCCAAACACATCTCTAGAGCAGAGAATATGATCACCAGACTGTAACAACGCCATAACGATACTAAGGGTTGCCGCCATGCCAGATGAGGTTGCCACTGCCTGCTCGCCCCCCTCCATTGCCGCAAGCCGCTCTTCAAAAGCTCGCACAGTGGGGTTGGTGTAGCGGGAGTAGACATTGCCCTGAATTTCATTGCTAAAGTGCTTGGCGGCCAGCTCGGGATTGTCAAACACATAGCTTGAGGTGAGGAACAGCGCCTCTGAGTGCTCGGCCTCATGGGTGCGCTGATAACCGCTGCGGATGGCTAAGGTTGCCTGCTGGTAAGCCTCAACCGCCGCGGCTGGTTGGTTGTTGTCTTTGCTGTCCGACATAATTGCTTAGCTCTCCATAAATTTGCATAAGCGTCCAAAACTCGGCCCAAAATAGCCGCGAAGTTTAATTAATATGCGCTTCGCTGTTGTTATTGTGAATACCAATAACCTGATTTTTTTCTCTGCCTTCAGGGGCGCCACCGGCGCCCTTGGCATTGTCATTGCGCTGCTGATCAATCTGTGCCAAATAGGCTTCGTCGACATCGCCAGTAACATAATCGCCGTTAAACACGGAACATTCAAATCGTTTGATCAATGGATTGCCCTCGGCAGCGGATGCTACCAGATCTTCAAGGTCCTGATAGATCATCCAGTCGGCGCCAATAATTTCGCCCACTTCCTCATCGCTACGACCGTGTGCAATCAACTCTTTGGCCGACGGCATATCGATACCATAGACATTGGGATAGCGCACACCGGGAGCCGCCGAGGCCATGTAGACCTTGTTAGCACCGGCATCACGGGCCATCTGAATAATTTCTTTCGAGGTGGTGCCGCGAACAATAGAGTCATCCACCAACATCACGTTTTTGCCAGCAAACTCAAGCTTCACCGCATTCAGTTTTTGACGCACAGACTTCTTGCGCTGGGTCTGGCCCGGCATAATAAAGGTGCGACCAATGTAGCGATTCTTCATAAAGCCTTCACGCAATTTGACACCCATGGTCTCAGCCATGGCTTGAGCGGAGACTCGACTGGTGTCGGGAATCGGGATCACTACATCGATGTCGTGATCGGGCATTAGACGGAGTACTTTTTCGGCGAGTTTTTCACCCATTCGCAGACGACATTTGTACACCGAGATATCATCCATCATTGAATCCGGACGGGCAAAATACACATGCTCAAACATACAGGGCACTAACTCAGCCTTGGCCGAACATTGCTGAAAGTGGATCTCGCCTTTATTGTCGACAAACAGCGCTTCACCTGGCTGGAGGTCTTTAATCTGGCCAAAGCCCATGCTGTCGAGCACAACGCTCTCTGAGGCAACCGCGTACTCAATGCCCAACTCAGTTTCCCGAGAGCCGTAACAGAGGGGTCGAATTCCGTAGATATCGCGAAAGGCAAACATGCCGTGGTTGGCGACCACACCGACGACGCCATAGGCTCCGCGACAGCGCAGATGGACATTTTTTACTGCATCAAAAATATCTTCGCTCGAGGGTTCGAGCTTGCGGCGCAGCTGTAATTCGTGGGCAAAGACATTGAGCAAGACTTCAGAATCGGAATCAGTATTCAGGTGGCGTAAATCGGAGCGGAAGATATGCTTGCGCAATTCATCGGCATTGGTCAGATTGCCGTTATGGGCGATGCAGATACCATAGGGGGAGTTAACATAAAACGGCTGTGCCAGAGCGGGACCGGAACTGCCGGCGGTGGGATAACGCACATGGCCAATGCCAACATTGCCTACCAGTCGCGCCATATGCTCGGAACGGAAGACGTCTCGGGCTAGGCCGACACCTTTGCACACATGGATTTCACCATCGTTGTCGGTGACGATGCCAGCGGCATCCTGACCGCGATGCTGCAAGACGGTTAAGGCATCATAGAGACGCACATTAACATTTGAAGTTCCAGAAATTCCAACAACACCGCACATCTGTTATACCCAACCTAGTAGAAGATCTTTAATCGCCGCCGCTGTCTCTCTGCCCCAGACTTCAAAGCTCTGGAACACCGGAATCAACGCCGACGCTTGCCACCAGGGGTCTTCGTCAACCGGCAGCGCACTGGGCAGGATCACCACCAGCGCAAGCACGATTAACAGCCCCCGAAACACACCAAAAATCAGTCCGAGCATCCTGTCGGTTCCGCTCAATCCGGTTGAGCTGACTAATTTACCCAATAAAAAATTCACCATACTGCCAAGCAGTAAGGTTCCGACAAACAGACCACCAAAGGCTACCAGCTGCCTGATTGATGGCTGATTGATCATATTTGTTAACAGCTCTGCCGCTGGCTGTTTAAAGTTCACCGCCACGGCAAAGGCGAGCATCCAGATAACCAGTGACATGGCCTCTTTGACGAAGCCCCGCACTAGACTGATCAGCGCCGAAAAGGCGATCAGTCCGATAATGATCCAATCTACAGTGGCCACGTCCATTGACTAACCTCGCATCAGGGAATGTACTGCAACACAATCGCATCGGTGGCAAAATTACTGTCAATTTTGCTCTTCTCGGCGATAGCTCTGCGCTTGTCAGCTTTGGGGCCTACATAGACCCGATAGAACGTGGTGCTTTCAACAATCGCGGTCTTGACGAAGGCTTTAAAGCCACTCTTGCGCAGTCGCTGCATCAGCCCTTCGGCTTTGTCTTGGGCTTCAAAACTGCCAGCCTGAAGCACCCATGCGCGGGGCAAGTCGTTCTCATTGAGGCCGTAAAAGCCTTCACTGACATCGACAACCGGTTTTGACTCGGCAATATTAAACAGACTGTCTATCTTGCCTAACTTGGCTCCGCCCTCCGGGCGCTGAGCTTTGGCAACTTCAATTGGGGCAATTTCTGGCGCCGCAGGCAGGCGACTCTGGCGATCGATTTTCAATGGATCGGCAAAATCAAATACGATTGGCAAGACGATCAAACCCAGGGCGCCAAGCACTAGCGCCCCGATAATTCGCTGCTGTAACCCATTACTCATTGAATACACCCATCTGACTCACGCTGCATATTAAGTACTGCCGAGACGGTGTGAAAAGAGCCGAACACTACAATCACGTCGTCTTTAGCGGCCGCTTTAAGGGCACTTTGAAATGCCTCTTCAACCGACTCGAACAATCTACTTGAAAGGCCCGCATTGTATAACACTTCGTGGAGCGTTTGAGCTTTAGTGGCTCTCTCGCTAGCGCTTATTTCGGCGATTCGCCAGTCGGCAAAAATCTCTGACAGAGGCTCGACAATACCCAACCAATCCTTATCATTGAGCACCGAGGCAACAGCGAGATAGCGCCCACTTATGGGTTTCAGAGCGACGGCCAAGGCTTTCGCCGCAGCGGGATTGTGGGCCACGTCGAGAATCACGGCTCGGCCGTCAATTGAAAGCTGCTGCTGGCGGCCACTGAGGGTTAAGCCATCCAGTGCCGAGATAACTTTAGCGCCATCAAGAGTAAAGCCAGCACAGCTCAACGCCTGTAGCGCCGCAGCCTTATTAGTGGGCAGCAATCCCGATGAGGGCAGGCCTCGAAAGCACTGAGACTCTGCGGCCAACGTTTTGAGGCCAAGACTTAAACTAAAGCCATTAATCTCTGAGCTTAAAGTAAAATCTTGGCCGATAACAAAAGCTTCTGCGCCAGTGGCCGCGATCATCTGGGCAAAGCCCTCTGGGCCATCCGCTTCGGCAATCACTAGGGGTTTCGAGGGACGGGCTATGCCGAGTTTTTCCACGGCGATTAATTCTCGGGTATCACCCAACCAGGCCTGATGGTCGAGGGCAATACTGGTGACCACGGCGACATCGGCGTCGATAATATTGATCGCGTCGAGACGCCCGCCCAGTCCAACTTCCAACAGCATCAGATCGAGCCCTGCATCGACAAACACCAACAGCGCAGCAAGGGCGCCAAATTCAAAATAGGTTAATGAGATATCACCCCGCGCCACTTCAATCTCATCAAAAGCCCGAACAATTGCGGGGTCGTCAACCGACTGCCCCTGAACGGCAATACGCTCGTTGTAATGGAGAAAATGGGGAGAGGTAAACAGACCGACTCGGTAGCCGTGGGCCAGCATAATCGCTTGCATGCTGGCGAGGCAGGAGCCTTTGCCATTGGTGCCCGCTACGGTAATAACAGTGGGCAGAGAGATTGCGCAGTTTTGCTCGAGACGCTGCTGCTTGATCGACGACCAGACCGCAGCAACGCGGGCAAGGCCTAAATCAATTTCCGCCGGGTGCCGCGCTTCTAGCAGAGTCAACCACTCCGCTAGGTTGCGCTCAGGCATCGACGGGTTCTGGCAGGTGCATAAATTTGGAGAGCATGCTGGCGAGACGATCGCGCATCTGGTGACGGGCAACAATCATATCGATCTGGCCCTTTTCCAGCAGAAACTCACTGCGCTGGAAACCTTTGGGCAATTTTTGACGAATGGTCTGTTCGATAATATTCGGACCGGCAAAGCCTGCTCGGGCACCGGGTTCGGCAATATTGATATCCCCCAGCATGGCCAAACTGGCCGAGACGCCACCGTAAACCGGATCAGTCATCACTGAGATATAGGGCACGCCAGCAATGCGCATACGTTCAAGAATGGCACTGGTTTTGGCCATTTGCATCAGCGAGATCAAGGCCTCCTGCATGCGCGCACCACCGGTAGCTGAGAAACAGATCAGTGGTTTGTTTTCGGCTAATGCCAACTTTGCTGCACGAGTGAATTTCTCCCCTACTGCATAGCCCATAGAGCCACCGTGGAAGGCGAACTCAAAGGCCACTGCCACTACAGGTATACCCTTAACGCTGCCACTCATGGCAACCAGGGCGTCTTTTTCACCGGTTTTTTTCTGGGCATCAGTGAGGCGATCTTTGTACTTTTTAACATCGCGAAACTTGAGGCGGTCTACGGGTTCAACCTCTGGGGCAACTTCAGTGCGGCCATCGGTATCGAGAAAGATATCCAAGCGTCGGCGAGCGCCAATACGCATATGGTGTTCACATTTGGGGCAGATATCGAGATTGCGTTCTAACTCTGGACGGTAGAGCGGTGAGGCACATTTGGGACATTTTTTCCAAAGCCCCTCTGGAACTGAATTAGAGCGTTCGTTTGTGACACTCGATGGTCCTTTGGGTCGAATCCGCTTCAGCCAGTTCATCTATTTCCCTTTCGCTAAAATCAATTAGTACTCAATATTACTAAGCCAGAATCTTACAGGGCGCAAGTTTTACCCTTTAGAGAAAGCTGTAGCTCTTCATGGGTCGGCAGTTTAACACGACAGTTTGGCCGAGCTAAACAGTGCATTAGGTTATTTTTCCGATTCTCTTCTTGGTTCTTTAGCAAGCTCTTTAAATAAGCTCTTTAATCAAAAGCACCTTCAGCCCGCTGCTTTTGCCCGCTGGATAAAGTCACGTACCTTTGTGGCATCTTTTATCCCCGGCGCTGACTCGACGCCACCGCTGACATCGACCATATCCGGCGCCACAGCGGCCACTGCCTCAGCGACATTGTCGGGGTTTAAACCACCGGCCAAAATCAAGTTAAAGTTACGCTCCCGGGGCAGTCTAGCCCAGTCAAAGCGCTCACCGGTGCCGCCGTACTGACCTGGATGCCAGGCATCAAACAGCAGGCTGTGGGCTGCTTTATGGCCTTTCGCCTGTGCCGGTATATTCAGATCATCATGCATGCGCAGGGCACGAATATACGGAAAGCCAAACTGCTGGCAAAACTCGGCGCTTTCGTCACCGTGAAACTGCAGCAGATCGGGTTTCACCTCAGCGATCACCTGCTTAACAAATTCTTTATCAGCATTGACCAACAGCACGACACAGAGAACGTCAGAGGCAATTGCCGCTCGAACGGCAACCGCCTGGCGCAAGTCGATATAGCGCGAGCTCTTGCGATAGATCACTAGGCCCAACGCATCGGCGCCAGCCTGTTGCACCATAAGCGCTTGCTCTGGCGTAGTGATACCACAAATTTTTACCTGAACTGACATGCCTTCACCTGTGAAAAAACGGACTATAAAACCTTCTATAAAAACTTTAGCAACGCTGTAACTCTAGCTTTCCATAATATTTAAGAAAAGCGGCCCCTTGGGCATCAGCGGAATAATCGGGTCATTGGGATAGCCCACATTAACCAAATAGAGTCCTTTTGGCGATGCCGTTGCCGCACTTTTTGTGCGATCGCGCCCCTTGATCAACTGCCCTATCCAACTTGGGTCGCGACGACCAAGGCCCACTTCCATCAGTGAACCGATAATATTGCGCACCATATGCAAGACAAAGGCATTGGCTGTGACCTCAAAGACCAGCAACTCTCCAGCCTGAATAATCTTGGCGCTGGTGATATTACGATTGGGTGAAAGTGACTGGCACCCTGCGCCACGAAATGCAGAAAAGTCCTGCTCGCCGAGCAAATACTTGCAGCCCTCTTCCATGGCCGCGGAATTTAATGAATTACGCACCCAGGTAATGCCCTGAGAGAGGATCGCCGGTCGTGCAGCAGCGGCGTGAATCACATAGCGGTAAGTGCGAGAAGTGGCGCTGAAGCGGGCGTGAAAGCCCTCTGTGACTTCATCGGCCCAGAGTAGCCCGATACTGTCTGGCAGCTGGGTATTAGCCCCTTTGATCCAGTTGCGGCCGGTGCGCAGTGCCGGAGTATCGAAGTGTACTACCTGATAGCTGGCATGCACCGCAGTGTCGGTGCGCCCTGCACAGCTGACAACAATTTCGCAGTTGGCTACGGAGCTTAGAGCGCGCTCCAGTTCCTGCTGTACCGATGGGCTGTGCTTTTGTTTTTGGAAGCCACAAAAAGCACTGCCGTCGTATGAAACGACGGCAGCATAGCGTTTAACGCCTGAGGGAAGGCTCTTCCCTTGGGGAATTTTGCCGTTGCGGCTGTAGACCCAATCTAGTTCTGTCATGGGGGAAATTATACACACTGACCGGCTTGTTAGCCCAGCTAAGGTTTAGCGGCTGGGCTTTTATTTTCCGACTTCTCGCTAACTTGCTAACTTGCTAACTTGCTAAAGAGTATCGAGCAGCGTTTGCGCCTTGGCCTTGCCCTCTTCATCGGCTTCGCCAAGTAGCTCTTCAAGAATTTCCTTTGCACCTTCGGGATCACCCATTTCAATATAGGTTTTAGCCAGGTCTAGTTTGATATCAACGGCATCGAGGCTGTCGATATCATCCAGGGCGCTGAATTCTTCTGCGGCTGGGGCGTCTTCAACTAAAACTGGGGGCTC
>CAJQKW010000137.1 GCA_905478975.1 uncultured Pseudomonadales bacterium
TGGCATTGATTCCCCTAAAGATGGCGCTTATTCCCAAGCTGGCAAACAGCGGCCTGCCTAGTATCGAAGTATAAAACCCTAATCTTCAATCTGTGGAAAAACCCCTATGTCTCTCGATTTCGATAGCGCCCGCCTAAACAACAGCTACCTAACCGCTGAACACGAGGAATGGCGTGCCCAGCTGCGGCGCTTTTTCGATCGCGAGGTGATTCCTTTTGCTGATCAGTGGGATGAGGAGGGTGCGCTTCCGGATGAGCTGTGGCCCAAGGCTGCGGCGGTGGGGATTCTCGGTTTGGGCTATCCGGAAGAGTTTGGCGGTGTCTCTGAGGGCATCGATATCTGGCACAAAAATATCCTCAATGAGGAGATGGCGCGGATTGCTGTTGGCGGTTTGAGTGCGACTTTAATGGTCCATGGAATTGGCTTGCCGCCGGTGCTTAACTTTGCCAGCGACTCAATCAAGCAGGAAGTTGCGCCACCGGTTTTGGCGGGTACTAAACGAATTTCTCTGGCGATTACCGAGCCGGGAGCCGGTTCTGATGTGGCGCATTTAACCACTACTGCTAGGCTCGATGGTGATCACTACCTGGTCAATGGGTCGAAAACGTATATCACTGGCGGCATGAATGCTAATTGGTTTACGACGGCTGTGCGCACTGGCGGTGAAGGGGCAGGGGGCGTTTCGGCCTTGCTGATTCCGGCGGATTTGGCGGGTGTGTCGCGTACCGCTCTAGATAAAAAACAGGGTTGGTGGTGTTCGGATACGGCGACGATTTATTTTGATAATGTCCGTGTGCCGGTGGGCAATTTGGTCGGTCAGGAGAATCGTGGGTTTAGTGTGATTATGACTAACTTTAATTCCGAGCGACTGGCTATGTCTGTGGCGATGGAAGCTTTTTCACGGGTCTGTTTGGAGGATGCGGTGAACTGGGCGCGGGAGCGCAAGACCTTTGGACAGCGGTTGGCGGATCATCAGGTGATTCGGCATAAGATCGCGGAGATGAAGCAGCGGATTAATGCCACTCAGTGCTATCTCAATCAGATATCCGCTGAGGTAGAGGCCGGTCGTGAGCATGCTGGGGATATTGCGCTGTTAAAGGTGCAGTCGAGTCAGACGATGGAGTTTTGTGCCCGGGAGGCGATGCAGATTCTTGGGGGTATGGGCTATATGCGTGGCGGTCGTGTGGAGCGGATTTATCGCGAGGTGCGGGTCAATGCCATCGGCGGTGGCTCTGAGGAAATTATGCGAGATCTGGCGGCGCGTCAGTATGGTCTCTAGTAGACGAACCCGTCTGGCAGACAAAAAAATACCCCGGTTCATATAAGTGAGCGGGGTATTTTTATATTCACAGAAAACTCATTCCTGAGCTGTTATGCAAGCAATGGTCCGAGCTTCATGGCAATGCCCATGTCGCCTTGAATCTTTAGCTTGCCAGACATAAATGCCATGGTGCCGTCGAGCTTGCCCTCGGCCATCAACATAAAGTTCTCTAGGCTCAGGGCCATAGTGCACTGGGCTTCAATATCATCGCTGCTGATGACGTTGGGAACCTGTGTTGCGTCGAGAACGATATGGCCGTCATCGCCGAAATCAAATTTAAGGATCGCGCCTAAACCACAATCTTCGCCAATTTTTTCTTTTAAGCCTGCTGTTACTGCATCCAAAGACATATGTTTCTCCCCATCGTTAGAATTATATAGAAGCTGGTATGCTAGCTCCTTAAAGATATTTTCAGCTGTACTGTAAAAATGTCTGACGGATAAATCAAGACATAATCTATGCCAATGTCGGCTACTCGACAGCAGACTGAGATGATTGGAAATGGATAATGACATTTGTACTGCTGATACATTAGACTCCAGCCCAGTTAGCAATCAAAAAATAAGAATAATAAGAATAATAAGAAGAGTGTCTATGCATCAGACAGCAGCAGTGGATCAAACAAAAGCATCACCAAGGGCAATGGGCATTCTGTTGTTTCTCACAGTGCTCAATATTCTCAATATGGTCGACCGCACCCTTATCGCCAGCTTTGGGCCGCAAATTATTGCCGATCTAAATTTGACGGACTCCCAGTTTGGTGCCCTGACCGGTTTTATCTTTGTTTTTTTCTACGCCATTATGGGGCTGTTTATGGGGGCCTTGGCTGATCGTTTCCATCGGCCTCGACTAATCGCTGCGGGTCTGCTGTTGTGGAGTGTGCTGACGGCCGTTTCCGGGGCGACAAAAACCTTCTTGCAGATTGGTCTGGCGCGGCTGTTTATTGGCGTCGGCGAGTCCACCATGACCCCTTCATCCATGTCGATGATTTCTGATCTATTTCCTCAGCGCCAGCGCGGCACGGCGGCGGGGCTATATTATTTAGGTGTTCCTCTGGGTGCTGGTGGTGCCTTTATTGTCGCCGGTGTGCTGGGGCCTATGATTGGCTGGCGCAACTGTTTCTTTCTGCTCGGGGGCATAGGTATTGTCCTGGCGGGCGTGCTCTATAGGGTCAAAGACCCTCAGCGCGGCGCTATGGAGCCTGCGGTTGATGCCAGTGCGCCGAAGATCAAAGAAGCGAGCGGCTGGCGTGAAACCCTGCCGGAGATCTTGTTGGTAATCAAAGCCAACCCTGCATTGGCCTGGACCATGCTCGGGGCGATTTTTTTACATATTCCACTGGGTGCGGGCAACTTTGTAATGGTGTGGATGGAGCGCGAACGGGGTTTTGAACTGGCGGAGATTCAGTCCCTGTACGGCCTGATCTATATTATCTTCGGCACTGCCGGCACCTTTTTAGGCGGCTTTCTCAGTGACTGGTATCAGTCGCGCTGGAAGGGCGGGCGGATCCGTTTTCTCGCTATTCTGATGTTGGCGGTTGCGCCTTTGACCCTAGCCTTTCGCTTTGCCTCGCCGGATTCGCCGATGTTTTTTATCGCACTGGCTTTCGCGCTGTTTAGTGTCAGTTCCTTTTACGGTCCGGCTTTTTCCACAGTCCAGGATCTCACGCCAGTGCGTCTTCGCGGTTTGATGACGGCCTTGCTGTTGGTCGCCTGTAATCTGGTGGGTATGGGCCTTGGTGCGCTGATGACCGGTCTTATCAGTGATCTGTTAACCGCTGCTCAGGTGTTTGAGCCTGTGACCAAAGCGCTGTTAGTCGGGGATGGCTTCGGCTTCTTTGCTGCGCCGAGCTTTATTATGGCCTCGATTTATCTGGAGCGAAATCGGCGGGCTGCTGCCGCAAAAGCTGCGATTGAGGCCTAAGAGCCGATAATAAAGGAATGTCATCGACCCTTATATAGATGGCGTCTTATCCAAAGAGAAGGCGACGCTGCGATAGTACTATTTTACTCTTGTATTTAGGGTAAATAGCACTGCGCACAAGTCGCTCTGGGGGAGTTGTTACATGCCGAAGAAAACACTACGAATAGCCGGTGCCAGTGGGTTTTGGGGCGATGCTACTCACTCCACCTCACAGCTTTTAAATCAGTCTAGCGTAGACTTTATTGTCTACGACTATCTCGCCGAAATTACCATGTCGATCATGGCTCGAGCCCGAGCTAAGAAGCCTGAAACTGGCTATGCCCTGGATTTTGTCAGCGCGGCAATGAAACCCAATTTAAAAGAGATCGCTCGTCAGGGGGTCAAAATTGTCTCCAATGCCGGCGGTGTTAATCCCCAAGCCTGTGCCAATGCGCTGCGCGCGGTGATTGCCGAGCAGGGCTTGGATCTACAGGTGGCCTGTATTATTGGCGATGATCTGTTTGATCAACGCGATTCGCTCGCGCAACAGCAGCACAGTGAAATGTTTAGTGCTGAGCCCTTTCCCCCGGTGGCCAAGATCGCCAGTATCAATGCCTATCTAGGCGCCTTTCCTGTGGCTCTGGCGCTGCAACAGGGCGCGGATATTGTTATCACCGGACGCTGTGTGGACAGTGCCGTGACATTAGGTGCCTGTATCAATCACTTTGGTTGGGGTCGCGATGATCTGGATCAGCTGGCCATGGGTTCTCTGGCGGGGCATATTCTCGAATGTGGGCCTCAGGCAACCGGCGGTAATTTTACCGATTGGGAGCTGGTGGAGAGTCTTGAGACTATTGGCTACCCGATTGCTGAAATCAGCGCGGATGGCAGTTTTGTCTGTTCAAAACCGGCAGACACTGGCGGGCTAGTCTCGGTGGGCACTATCGCTGAGCAGATGGTCTATGAAATTGGCGATCCTCAGGCCTATATTTTGCCGGATGTGGTCTGTGACTTTTCTCAGGTGAAGCTTGAGCAGGTGGGTGAAGACTTGGTGGCGGTGACTGGGGCAACGGGTTTGCCTGCACCCAATACTTACAAGGTTTGCAGTACCTATGGCGACCAATGGCGCGGTGGTCATCTGCTGAGCCTCTATGGCATTGATGCCAGTAAGAAGGCTGAGAAGCTGGCGGCGGCAATCTTTGTTGCATCGCGACGCACACTCAAACTCTATGGCCTGGCGGATTTTAGTGAGACCAGTGTCGAGGTGATTGGCGCGGAATCTCAGTACGGTGCTGAAGCTCAGACTGGACGCTATCGTGAAGTGGCGCTTAAAGTTGCGGCCAAGCACGCTGATGCCGCGGGCATAGGTATTCTGTTAAAAGAGATGACCGGATTGGGTCTGGCGACACCGCCTGGGCTCTGCGGTTTTGCCGGAGGGCGACCCAAGCCTTCTCCTATCGTTAGGCTGTTTTCCTTTGAGCTGCCAAAAGGGGCTGTGACTCCTCAGGTGGAAATCAATGGTCAGCTGATCGACTGTCCCGATACTCAGGGCACAGCGCTGGATCTTCAGTCCATTGTCCGTCCAGCTGCACCGGCACTGCCAATCTCAGACAATCTAGTCGACGTGCCCCTAGTGGCTCTGGCCTACGCCCGCAGTGGCGACAAGGGCAACAGAGCCAATATCGGCATCATCGCCCGCAGGCCCGAATACCTACCGTATATTTACGCGGCTCTAACCGAACAGGCCGTGGCCCAGCGCTTTGCCCACTTTATGCAATCTTCAGCCGACAGGCCGGTTCAGCGCTATCTGATGCCCGGCTGCCAGGGCATTAACTTTTTAATTCACGACGTGCTCGGTGGCGGCGGTATGGCCAGTCTGCGCAATGACTCTCAGGGCAAAGGCTATGGCCAGTTGCTGTTGGACGCACAGATTCCAGTGAGCGCCGAAATAGCGGCTCAGTTGGCTGATTGAATTCTGTAAAAATAATAATAGGGAGACAGCCCGATGGCAGTATTTGCCTCAAAGATAAATACCAGTTCCGAGACTTTTTTGCGCCAGCGCGCCGAGATGCTGGAATTGGTAGACAAGCTCAATGAGCTCAATGGCCGCGGCCGCATCATTTCTGAGCAGCGCAAGCCGCGCTTTGATAAGCGCGGTCAGCTGACACCTCGGGAACGTCTGGCGCGACTGCTGGATCCGGGCATGCCGTTTCTTGAGATCGGCAATCTCGCCGGCTATCTGGTGGACACGAAAAATCCTGCCAAGTCGATTCCCGGTTCCACAGTGATTGCCGGAATAGGCTTTATATCAGGGGTACGCTGCGTGGTCGTGGTGGATGATAGCGGCATTATGGCGGGTTCTATGACTACGGCCGGTGGCTATCGTCTGCGTCGGGCCGAGCAGATATCTCTGGAACAAAAATTACCCTTTGTGCATTTGGTTGAGAGCGCTGGTGGCGATCTAATGAACTACACCGTGGAAGGCTTTAGTGCTGGTGGCGCATTGTTTGGTGCTCTGGCTCAGCTGAGTAAAGCGGGTATTCCAGTGATCTCTATCCTGCATGGTTCGTCCACGGCTGGCGGTGCCTATATGCCCGGTCTCAGTGACTATGTGATTGCTATCAAGGGCAAGGGCCGCGCCTTTTTGGCGGGACCACCCTTACTCAAAGCGGCCACCGGAGAGATCGCCAGCGAAGAAGAGCTTGGCGGTGCTGAGATGCACGCGACCATTTCAGGTCTGGCGGAATATCTCGCCGAGAACGATGGTCAGGGCATTCAGATCTGCCGCGAACTAATTCAGCGCTTGCAGTGGAATGACGACTGTAGATTGCCCCCTAAACGCAGCTTTGCCGAACCGATTTATGATCCGGATGAGCTGGCCGGTGTGATCCCAACGGATTACCGCACCCCCTACGATATGCGTGAGCTGGTAGCCCGAGTGGTGGATGGCTCAGATTTTCTCGATTTTAAACCGCGCTTTGGTGTCTCCACAGTCTGTATTCAGGCGGAGATCTACGGCCAGGCGGTGGGCATTATCGGCAATAACGGCCCCATAGATCCCCAGGGCGCCAATAAGGTCACGCAGTTTTTACAGCTGCTGGATCAGGCCAATATCCCGGCGCTGTTTTTCCAAAATACCACTGGCTATATAGTCGGCACCCAATCGGAACAGGCGGGCATGATCAAGCACGGCTCGAAGATGATTCAGGCGGTGCGTAATGTGGATATACCGCGCATCACCTTTATGACCGGCGCCAGCTTTGGTGCCGGCAATTACGGCATGTGTGGCCGTGGCTATGATCCGGATTTTCTCTATACCTTTCCCAATGCCCGCATGGGTGTGATGGGCGGCGAACAGGCGGCCAAGACCATGTCCATAGTAGCGCGGGGTAAGGCTGCAGCCATGGGCGTGGAGCCGGATGAGGAACAGCTGGCCCAGCAAGAACAGATGATGGCCCATATCTTCGATTCCCAGTCAGATGCCTTTTACACCTCAGGTCATATGATGGATGACGGCATGATTGATCCGCGGAATATGCGCAGCACATTGGGTATGTTGCTGGAGACGGTTCGGGAAGGGCGCAATCGCTCCGTGCGACCCAATAGTTTTGGCGTTGCGCGGCTGTAATAAGAAGG
>CAJQKW010000138.1 GCA_905478975.1 uncultured Pseudomonadales bacterium
CGACAAAGCGACAAACGTGGCCCATGCAGCGCCCTCCACCCCCATACGCGGCATTCCCCAGTGACCAAAAATTAAACTGTAATCGAGAATGAGGTTCACTACAGTGATCAACAGATTGCTCCACATCACCACTGAGGTACGGCCAATACCCGAGAAAAACCCTGACAGCGAGGCTGAAATAATGGCAATGGGAATAGTCATAATTAAAATTCGAGCATAATTTGCCTCCATCACCTGCAATATAGGGTCATGGCCAATCAGCTCAAATAAGGGGATTATGTACATGTAAACTGGAACAACCACCAGTAAGGATAGACCTGTGGTGTAAAACCCCTGCCACACCATAGGGCCGATTCGAGCATCTTCTCGGGCGCCATAATACTGGGCGACAAACACTCCTACATAACCCGCCAAACCGAGAAACACCGCCGTCAGGGTCATAGTCACCAACGTCGCTGGCACTGTTGCAGCCAGGGCATTGGGGTCAAACCAAGAGAGAAACATTCGGTCGATAAAGCTTTGTAGGCTACCTGCACTTGTGGTGATAACGAGCGGAATCGCTAAGACAAGAACTTCTTTGTAACCGCTGGGGCTGTGCCAGCGGCTTTTTACTGCGTGAAACATATTTCCTCATATGGGACGTCGCAGAAAACCGCAGACGAAGTGAAAAAAATGGACGTATTTTGGCAACAAATTTAGCTCTGGCGAGCTGTTGAACGAACTGTTTGACGAGCAAAGTAACTACAGAGATCTGCCAGATGATAGCTTGAGATATTATCGAATTCGGAACCTGTTACCCACAAGCATAGAACGCTTTAGGGCGAAAAACCCCCCTCACCTAAAAAATAATTTACTTTACAGGTGAGCGGGGTTTGATATTCCCCAGTTACTCCTGAGTCGCGGCACCAGATCCAGTGATGCGACTTAAACCCAACTTCAGGTCATGGGCGATAAGATATAAACAGGGAATCAAAATCAGTGTAATCGCGGTGGCGGTCAAGATACCGAAACTGAGAGACAGAGCCATAGGAATCACAAACTGCGCCTGCATACTGGTTTCAAATAGCATCGGTAAGAGCCCGACAAAGGTGGTCAATGTGGTCAGTAGGATCGCCCGAAAACGGCGTTTACCCGCGGCCAGCAATGCATCCTCTTCACTGTCTTCAAACTCCCGGGCACGGTTGGCAAACTCCACCAAAATCAAACTGTCATTTACCACTACTCCAGAGAGGGCAATCAAGCCGGCAATCGACAGGGAGCTTATCGCCATATCAAAGAGAATATGGCCTATTACCGCACCGACAAAACCAAAGGGAATCACCGACATAATAATCAACGGCTGCACATAGGAGCGCAGGGGAACTGCCAGCAGTCCGTAAATCAAAAACAGTGACGCGACACCGGCAATTATCAACCGACCGATCAAATCAGACTCTTCCTGACTGGCTCCAGAGACGCCAAATTCAACCGTGGGATAGTCGAGCAGCAACTGGGGAATAAAATTGTCGCGGATATCATTGATCACTGTGCTGCTCTGAACCTTCGAGGCGTCGGCATCCGCCGTAATCGTCACGGCGCGTTTGCGCTCAATACGGGATATTTTCGCCAGGCCCAAACCCAGACGAATATCCGCCACTTCACTGATTGCGATAGCCTGACCGCTGGCGGTGCGAATATGCATATCTTCCAAGGTCGCAATCGAGCTGCGCTCTTCCAGCGGATAACGCACCATCACTTTTAAGGTGTGGGGTCCGCGCTGCAATCGCTGCACTTCCTCACCATAAAATGCCTGACGCACCTGAAGGGCCACATCCGCCATGGAGATACCCAGCTGGCTGGCATAGGGCTTTAAACTGATAAGAATTTCCCGTCCACCAACACCCTGGGAGTTATAGATATCAAACACTCCATCATACTCGCCGAGCTTGTTCGCC
This sequence comes from uncultured Pseudomonadales bacterium, assembly GCA_905478975.1. Classification (GTDB taxonomy): domain Bacteria; phylum Pseudomonadota; class Gammaproteobacteria; order Pseudomonadales; family Porticoccaceae; genus HTCC2207. Next base: position 1,935 of record CAJQKW010000138.1, read on the forward strand.
AGGGCCACACCGGCCAGGGACAACTGTTCTGGATCCGGCCCATAGAGAGACATATTGATTTTCGCGCCACCGCCGGCACTGCTGCTGGAATAATAATCCTGCTTGCGTACATTGGGTAGATTGCCCACTTCTTTGCGCCACAGCTTCTCCACATCAACGGCACTTAAAGGCCGACTTTCACCCGGCGTAAGCTCTACCCGAAAACTTGCAGAGACATCCGACTGGGTCCAGAAAAAGGTGTGAGCCAAAAGACTTTCCGCTTCAGGGTTAGCGGCCATAAAGTCGCGATCGACCTTATAGATTGCTTCCTCAGTGGCTAAAAGCGCCTCATTAAAACTCTCAGTTGAACTGCCATCCTGCATGGTAATCACCGCATGAATACCGTCTCCTGGCACATCCGGGAAAAACTCAAAACGGGCAATGCCGCCGCTAAGTGTCGAGATCGAAATCATCAACAGGCCAATAAAGGTCGCCAATGTGATATAGCGGTTTTTCATGCATTTTTTCAGAAATGGCTGATAGCGGTTTTCAATAAAAGAACTCAAGCCTGAGCTAATGCCCTGCTGCCAGCGCTCAATCGTCGCGCTAACAATATTATGTGATGTCTTGGGACCACCAAATTTCAGCCCCACCAAGTGCGCGGGCAAAATCAACTTTGATTCAACCAATGAAAACAGCAGACAGAGAATCACCACTACCGACAGCGCCTCATACATGGCTGCCATAGTGCCACCGACAAACAACAGCGGCGCAAAGGCCGCCACCGTGGTCAGCACCCCGATGGTCGAAGGGATGGCAACCCGCTTAGCACCGGCAATAACCGTGGCCATGGGCGCCACATAGACCAGATTGGGATCACTGCTTTCGGACAGGACTTTATCGGCCTCGTCTTTGACCTCGGTAAAGACGCTCTCGCCAATAACAATGGCGTCATCCACCACAATCCCCAGCACCAGAATAAAGGCAAAGAGGCTCAGTACATTGATATTTACCGGAAAAGGATTCACCGGCATCAACCAGATAGCACCGAGAAAACTCACCGGAATACCCACCACAACCCAGGCTGCCACCCGCAGATTGAGAAACAATCCCAGCACCACCGCCACCAAAATAGCACCGGCAGCCAGGTTGCTGAGCATCATATCGAGACGTCCCAGTAGGTGAAAAGAGTCATCATTGAAGGTGGCTATGCTCAGCCCTTCAGGCAACTGCGACTGCTTCATCTCAACGTATTCTTGAACCGCTTTGCTGATGGTCAGCAGGTCTTGATCATCTAGGGTAAACACGCCGATGGAAAACGCCGCCTGACGATCAAAGCGCAGTAAGCTCGGCGCCTCGGTAAAAGCATCTTTAATCGTGGCGACATCGGAGAGCAACAGTTGGCTGCCATCGTCGCGACTGCGCAAGACAATATTGGCAAACTCCGCACCGCTGTATGACTTGCCCTGGGTTCTCAACAGCACATTGCCATTGCTCGCCTGAATCATACCGGCGGGCAAATCTACCGATGAGTTGCGCAGCACCTGAGCAACCTCAGCAAGGGTCAAATTGAGTTCCCGCAGACGGGTCTCTTTCACTTCAATGGAGATTTCATAGTCACCATCGCCCCAGAGTTCGGCACGTTTGACCTCAGGCAATGCCTGAACCTCGTCAAATAACTGCTGGCCCATCTCTTTGCGGGTGCGCTGGTCCATATCACCAGAGACCGCTATACCCAGAGCCCAGGCATAATTGTCCACGCGCTTGACCGTAGGCTTTTCGAGATTCACCGGTAGATTCACAATACTGTCGATGCGGTTTTCTACCAGCGCCATCAGCTCATTGATATTTTCACCAGACTCAACATCCAGCACTATGGTCGCCACATCACGGTCGGCGAACGAGCGGATTTCCTCAATGCCCTTAAGGCCCTGTAGTGCCGCTTCCATAGGCAAGATAACCGCCTTCTCCACTTCGATCGGTGCCGCACCCGGATAGGGAGCAATAACCTGAATGGCATCAGTTTCCCCCCGGGGAAACATCTCTTTACTGAGATCGGTGGAACTCAAAATTCCGGCGCAGAGCAAAAACAGCATCAACAAATTGGCCGCTACAGGATTGCGGGTAAACCACGCCATAAGGCCAGTGTTGTTCTGCATGGGGTCTGAATAATTTTGCATTAGTTAGCACTTCCTACAGGTCGAACCAGCATGCCTTCAATCGCCGCGCCCATAGCACTGACAATAATTTCAGAGCCGTCCACAAGACCGGCATTCACATAGTAAAACTGCTCATCGCCGTGGGAACTCTCAACTGGCGTCAAGCTCAGGCGTTGGTCGCTATCTACCAGGGCCACTCGATTGCCTTCCATCAGCGCATGGCGCGGTATGGCGTAGACATTATCAATCGTCTTGCCGACTATCTCAGCGCGGACAAAAGTGCCCATTAGCAACGGCATAGAATTGCCCACTGAGTCGATAATAACCGCATAGGGATCATCAATCTGCGCAACCAAATACTGCGAGCGATTGAGTTGGTCCACCACACCCTCTGAGCGCACTATTTGCGCGGTCCACTGCACCGGCTTTGAGGCAACCGTGGCCTTGAGAGTCACTGACGGCAGCTCAGCATTATTACTGTGGCTAATCAGTTCAAGGCGGGCCAGATCTTTTTCCGTTAAAGGCAGGCGCACCTCAGCAAAGTCGATGGCAAAGATTTCACCCAGCGGTGTCGCCACGGTAACGTACTGACCTATATCCACGGTCTTAGCTGAAACCATACCCAGGTAGGGAGCGCGAATAGTCGTGCGAGCAAGCTTTAACTTAGCCTGCTTTACCTCAGCCTCGGCCTGTAACACATTGGCGCGGGCTTCGGCGATATAGGGTTCGCGAAGGGCCAGCAGCGGTGCTTCCGCGGTTGGGCGACCGGTCATGGCCCACTCTTTTTGCGCCTGAGTGGCCCGCGCCAGCTCAAAGGTCGCCTGGGCGTTCATACTAATCAGTCGAGCTTCCGCACGCTGTAATGCCACTTCATAATCGGTCGGATCCAACTGTAGCAAAATATCTCCCGCCTCGAAGGTGCCGCCCACAACAAATTCTGGCGACAGGCTCAGTACCGCCCCGGACACTTCTGAAATCAGCTTGGTGCGCGTGCTCGGCAACACCGTGCCCTGAGACTCCACCAATAAATTGGCACTCTGTGCATAGACTAGTAGCGTTTTAACCGCCACCGCTGTATCAGGCGCTTCTAGCTTTAAAGGCGCCGGACGCATAATCGTGATGATGATCGAAATGACTGCGGCAGCCCCAAGAACGGCAACCGGTAAGAGAACTTTTTTCAATTTTTTACCCTATTACAATTATTATCAAAGGCATATCAGAGCGCCAACCTGTTTGACGTCTCACAGTATATACGTAAGACCCACCTCCATGGCCCCATGAACTGCTATCAATCTATGTACAGAGGATAAATAGTCACTATCAATTTAATCCAATTAGCCGAATTGGGCGTAAAACGGAGAATAAAGATGATATGGTGGAGACTATCTCAATGGGCCTGCTCAACACAGAAACTACAACTCCAGTAACTCTTAGAACCAACGGTGACCGCGTGGCTGTCTTCAAATCTACAGAAAAACGCTCTGACCAATGGAGTCAGCTGCTCATTTCTGTGGGCGAAACCCACGACCGCCAAGCCTTTGCCAAACTGTTTAAACATTTTGGCCCGCTGCTCAAGGGCTTTGCCCACGCCAGCCGCAATGAAGGTTGGTTTCCGGGTCTCGGAGATGATCTGGTTCAGGAAGTAATGATCAAAGTGTGGAACAAGGCCGCTGGCTACAATGCCGAAAAAGCCTCAGCCACCACCTGGATCTATACCGTAGCGCGTAACTGTCGTATCGACATGCTGCGCCGCAAGAGCAATACCCAACACCTTCCCTTAGAAAACGAAGACTTCTGGCATGAGCCGGACGAAGAGACACCAATTTCTCTGTTGCAACAAAAACGCAGTGAAGACAAGGTACAGAGCTCGCTAGCTCAGTTGCCGAAAGAACAGGATGAAATTCTGCGCAAGGTCTACCTTGAAGGTAAATCACACGCCGAGGCATCTGCCGAATTGGGGTTACCGCTGGGCACCGTTAAATCACGCGTGCGTCTGGCGCTACAAAAAATGCAAGTTATAGTGTCCATAGAGGCGCAAGAATGAATAACACAAGTCAATTCCATCCCGACGAAACCATGCTCTTAGAGTTTTCGGCGGGCACTCTAGCCACAGCACCTTCAATCTGTGTCTCCGCACATCTGCACTTTTGCTCCAAGTGTCGCACGTCGCTGTTGCGTCTCGACCAGGTGGGTGCCCAGCTGATGAGTGAAGCCAAACCTCTGGAACTAGAAGATGACGCCTTCGATACCGTCATGGCCAATCTCGACAGCAGCCAGCAGATTGCAGCGAAGGCTGACAATAAGCGTACAAGCTACCCGTTTAGCGTTACCAAGCTAATGAAAAATAATCTTGTCTCACAGACTTGGAAGCGACTCTCCGCATCAGTGGACGTGGCACGCTTTGAGACGGGGCAGAATGAATTCGAAGTGGCACTGCACAAAATCTGTGCCGGCGGCAAGACCCCCAAACATGACCACCATGGACTTGAGTACACAGTCGTCTTGAAAGGTAGCTTCTCCGACGAGAACGCCGTCTATCGCGAGGGTGACTTTTTGGTCCGCGAACCAGGCGATGTCCATCAGCCCATGGGCGCACAGAATGGCGAATGCATCTGCCTGTCTGCCCTTTCAGCACCGATTAAACTGACCAACCCCTTTGGCTTTTTGATGAAGCCTTGGTTGCGTATCAACCCTATGTAA
>CAJQKW010000139.1 GCA_905478975.1 uncultured Pseudomonadales bacterium
CAGGCGGTCGACACCTGGATTCACTAGCAGATCACCAATTTCTGCATCCCCTTGAAGGTAGTCGCTCAATCCCAACTTGGGCTCAACAGCAAAATAGTTGCTGATGCCTGGATTGCGCAAATCCATATCCACTAGTAGTGCGGTGTAGTTCACTTCCATGGCGACGGCAGCCGCCAGGTTACTGGCCACCAGTGATTTGCCCTCACCCGGCGATGGGGAGATGATGCCAATACTACGCCAATCATGACTGCGCATTTTTTTCAAAATGGTAGTGCGCAATGTTCTAAAAAGCTGTGACCTAGGGTCGTGGGCGGAGCGCGAGACCACACGATTTTTTTCCAGCTCTTTGTGAGAGATAGGCACGACCTGACTATCGGTATAGACAATTTTTTCCAGCGGCGAGCCTCTGCCGATACTGCGTTTTTGCTCTTGGCGTTTCTCTCTAGCTTTTGCCAGTGCTTTGTGAATTCGCGACATAGTGATTACCTACAGCATGTTAATTTTGGCCATAATTTTGAACCAGACAATATCGAGACTGAGAACAAAATAATGGACGATGCCAAACATGGAGAACAGCAGTAGCGCCGCGAATATAATCAGTCGCTTCCGCGACCGGCCCTTTTTACTGTAGTCTTCATCACTTAACATTAGAGGTATCAGCGCCAGTGGCTCTGCACCTGTGATACGGGTGATGTCTTTGATGCTTCTGATTGCTGGATCAAGCATCTCAGCTAACAACACTAGACCTATTGAAATACCACCAGAGAGGAACAGGCCCATCAGCATCAGCTTGGGGCGGTTTGGCTTTACGGATTCGGTAGGTCTCTGGGGCGGTTCGATCAGAGTGAAGCTCTCGGCTTTGTTTTCCGACTCAAGGGTTTGGGCGACATCAGCTTCGAACTGCTTGGCGCGCAGCTCCTGATATTTACGTTTGGTGCTTTCATAGTCTCGGGTCATATCATCGTAACTGCGCTGCACTTCATGGGTGCGTGAAACTCGCCCGTGATATTGTTTTACTTCGGTTTGCATTTTCACCCGGTCCAAATTGGTTCGGGCCAACTCTTTTTCGGTGACATCGATTTTGATTTTAATCTGGCGATAGAGTGGATTTGAGATTTCACTCATATCCTGCTCAGGTTGAAATAATGAGTCGGCGGCGACCTCTTTTTTCAATCCTCCAATCTCGCGAGTCAAACGTTTTATATCTGGGTGTGACGCTGAATACTTGTTCTCAAGACTGTTTAATTCACTCTGTAACTGGGCCAGTCGGACCTGACTGCTGAGGGTGGTGATACCATCATTGCTGGCTACGTAAGGGTCCATACTCGCCAGTTCGAGGCTCAGGTAGTGAATCTGATCATTAAGCCGGATTGCCTCTGACTGATGCCCGCTGATTTTCTCCTCAAGACTGGTGATCATCGATAGATTAAATTGCAGCAACTCTGGCAGGCTATCACCAAATTCGAGTTTGAAATTGGCAATTTGCTCCTCAAGAGCCTGCACGGTTTTTTGCATTTTATTGGCTTCATCACTGAGGAAGCTGACCGTGTCCGCAGCTTTGCCGGTTCGGGTCTTTACATTTTCGTCGAGGAACATGGTAACCAGTTCATTGGCGACCTTTTGCGCAATATCCGGAGACTCATCCATAAATGACACCCGGAAAGCGATACTGGCCCGCTGCGCGCGGCCGTTGCGGGGGTCAATCACATTGGCATTAATCATTTCCACACCGACTGCACTGCGGAATTTTTCCACTAGCAGGGAGATGGTGCTGCCCTCTCTCTCATCCTCATAGACTTTATATTTGTCCAAGGTTTCGAGAATCCGTGAGCTGGTGAGAATCCGCTGTTTAATCACCTGAATCTGCTGCTCGGCATAGCTGGTCACTGTGGAGCGCACCAGATCTTGAGGAATTTCCTGACTTTCGATCAGGATAACCCCTTCGGATTGGTAAATCGGCGGCAGTAAAAATGCGACTGCAGTGCTCAAAGCAAGCAACAGGGGAAACGCGATAATAATATAGCGTTTGCGCCTGCGCAGCATATCCCAGTAATCGAGTAGCGACTTGTCAGTTTCTTCCATGTGGGTACAGCGTCCTTTTTGTCGATTTTTTCTTATTATTAAAAACGATTAATTAAAAGCTATAGCGCAAGCCAACTCTAATTCGATTGGACTCAACTTCAGTGGCTGTTGACTCGCGATCAAAGCTCCTAAAGATATAGGTGGTCTGTAGTCGCAGCTTTTCGGTGAGACGATAGCGATAGAAGGGTGACAGAGTGACTGTCTCGCGCTCGTCTAACAATGAGTCCGAGTTATGCCAGGAGATATTAATACCGCTGGTGCTACGCCCGCTAAACTGATGTTCGTAGTCCAGGCCAACACTGTCCCGCTCGTCCACCACACCCTGGCTGGATGGATAAAGTCCTCGAGACAGGTTAAATCTGAACAAATCCTTTTCATAGCTATAGCTAACCCCTAGTTGCAGCAGCGTGCCGCTTGATTCGGTGTCAGTGACCAGCACTATGGGGCCAAAAAACAGTTGTGCTTCACTGTCAGTCTCAAAATGACCGAGGCTGCCATTAATAGTCATGGCCTTGGAATGTTGGTAAATAAAACCAACGGTTGTCTGCAAATAATCGGTTTGATTGGCGCTAACAGCCTGCCTGTCAGCGTCATATTGGGAGAAACTGACCATGGCGGTGGAGCTTAGTACTTCGTTTATGCGATGCTGCCAATTTAGACCAATGCTCTGGTTTTCATTATCGGAGAAATCGTTGGTGTCATAATCCCGCTCGGTGTAATTAAGAGAAATACCCAACTGGTCTCTTTCAGTGAGGTCGAAACTCACGCTAGGATTCACATAGACCGTTTCAACAATACTATTGGAATCAAAATTTCCCGTATCCAGCTCTGCCGCATCGCGCTGGGAATTTTCGCTGTAGCCGAAATTAATTCCCCAGGTTGAGCGCTCAGTTCTATAGCTATTCTTCCAATCAAAAGCCGGGTCTTCGGAGTCAAATTGATCAAACTCTGAGTAGCGCTTTAGAGCTACCCGTGCATCGAACTGTGATTTGGCCACCGGTGAGACATAGCTCAGTGTGGCCTCAGGCCTGAGCTGGTAGATCACCGTGTCCTGCTCCACTTCACCCATAAAGAAATTATCGTCATAGGTGGCATCGGCATCGATACTGTAGTCTGCGACCCAGGTTGCGGCGCTTGAGACCCAAGGCACGAAGGCGACTGCGACGGCCAGAGCAATTTGATTAATAGTCTTGTTCATAGCGGATCCTTGCTATTTATGGGACGACAATAACGTCTCCGTAATTAAGAATGTGGTTGGAGGCGAGGTCATTGCCCTTCTCAAGATCGGAGTAACGAATCTTAAGCAATGTTTCTTCGCCCGCGCCAGCAGCAATGTCGCCCCGACGAATAATTTTGATCGAGTTGGCTGAGGCAAACTCGTTGAGCCCTCCGGCCATGGCCAGCGCTTGCATCACAGTAGTGGACTGGATCATAACAATGGGGCCAGGCTTTAAAACCTTGCCGACAACAAAAACAACATTGCCTCGAGTGCTGGTAACTGTGACATTGACCTCTGGGTCGGCGATATAGGCGTCGAGTTTTCCGGCGATGGTCATTTCAATTTCGGAGGCACTTTTACCGGCGGCTTGGAGATGTCCGACCAGGGGAAAAGAGATCATACCGTCCGGTAGCACGGTGATGGTTTTTTGCAGGTTCTCTTCGTTCCAAACTGATATCTCTACCTCATCACCGGGGTTGAGCTTGTAGCTGTCTGCGGCCGCAATATGGGACAGCCCTAAAAAGGCTACCGCTACGATCACAAAGAGTATTCTTAACTTGCCGTTTAATGTTTTGCTGATGTTTTGGCCTTGCTGTCCCGCTATCATATCCATGATGTCCTTCCTGTCTATTCCTTCAGTTTAGTGTAGACCTTATTGCACTCTCAAGAAGCCGCAGGTCCGGGGTCAATTGCTAGTAAGCATTTTTGTTGAGAAATCCGCCAAAGGCTGTCATGACAATCAATTTGATGTCGAGCCAGAGCGACCAGCTGCGAATATATTCGAGGTCATATTTGATCCGCCCTTCCATCTTCGCCAGAGTGTCTGTCTCGCCGCGGTAGCCCTTGATCTGGGCCAGACCGGTGATACCGGGCTTAACCTTGTGACGCAGCATGTAGCCGTGGATTGCGGTGCGATAGAACTCATTGTGAATGATGGCGTGGGGGCGTGGACCAACGATGGACATGGTGCCGCTGATAACATTTAAAAACTGTGGCAACTCATCCAGTGAGGTTCTGCGTAAAAATCCGCCAAAGGCGGTAATGCGGCTATCACCCTTGGATGCCTGAACAAGATTTTTGTCCCCGGCATCCATAACGGTCATAGTTCTGAACTTCCACACCGTGATCGGCTCGCCACCGATACCGTAACGCTTCTGGCGAAAGAGTACCGGCCCTTTTGAAGTCATCTTGATCCCCAGGGCAATTAACAGCATGGGAATGGCGATCAGTCCTAGGATCATGCTGCCAGCGACTAGATCGAGGGAACGTTTAGCAAAATTATCCAGACCAGTATGGGGTGATTCAAATACACTAATCGCCGGCATCCCTTGGATATCCAGCCAGCTGGCGGTGAGCAGATCAAAACTAAATAGGTCGAGCATCATGTAGGCAGAGACTGTGGTGTCGGCCAATTCATTGAGCAGTAGCTTGATGCGCTTTTCAGCGGCCAGGGGCAGGGTGATGAAGATGGTGTCTATCTTACCGGCCTTGGCCTGCTCAATAAGCTCTTGAGAGCCACCTTTAATAAGACTGGAATCGGATATAAAGCGTCGCGTGCCATTGGTTTTACGGTCATCAAAATAGCCGACGAAATTGTATCCGGACCAGGGCATATGTTGAATCCGACCTTCAAGACCGGCGCCCAATTCAGTGGCGCCGTAAATAGCCACGGTTTGCGCACGCACTCCGGTATGACGAAACAGGCGCAAGACCATGCGCAAAATGGAGTGCCAAGAAATAAGCTCTATGGGTGTGAGTACAAACCAATAAAAGACCATCTCGCGGTTGTACAGATCAGAGGGGTGGAAGATCACGTCGACCAAGACCAGCACTAGGATAATCGTCAGCCAGCTACTGCCTACGCCAATCACTTCTGCTCGAAGGCTGATATCGCGCCATGATTTACTGTGACTGGACTCAGAGAGAAAGCTAAACAGCACAATGGAGATCAATAGCATCCAGCTATACAGCGGCACCCAGCTGAGTTTGAGCACCGACACTAAGGCCACCAGAGTACAGCCTATAATCGCCGCATCAATAAGGCGAGAAAAGGCGTTAATCTTGGCGTCGTGACGACGTACCATCCGTGATATTTGATCGGTCATAAGATAAAACTGACTCTAAACAATAATTTCCTGAACTGGAGTGTACGCCACCGATAGCTTGTGTCGATTGCGTAACACTCAAATTGTGAATCAGTTATCTTTTAATTTGAAGCATGACTACTGTTTTGATGATTTTCGTAAACCAAGCAGACCTACCAAGCCAGATAAGAATAACCAGGCTGCTGCGGGAAGTGGCACTTCTGCTACAGCCCATTCAGTGTAGTGGGATACATCGTGATCACCACCCACTGTGACCTCTACCGTCTCATTTGAACTGCCATCGCCATCAACCAGATATAACCAGACTAGAGTTGAGGCTTTGATGGTTATATAACCGGAAAAATCCGCCGCAATGTTGAACGACTTACCGCTGAAACCATTCTCGGTTTTATCTCCGGCCAAGCTGGGAATAACCACTCCCTCAAAGGCCAACATATTGGTTACTGCGGCTATATCATCCTGAGCGGTTGCGACATTGCCGTTTTTGTCATAAAACTGATTGGCATTAATGTCGCTGAGATCACCAGCGGAAATTGCGCCGCCGCAAGCATTTGCACAAAACAACTGATCGGCCACGCCATTGTCTGCGGCATCCGCATCTACACCATCGGGGCTCCATATTGCCAATAGATCGATGCTGCCCGCATGGGCTGGATTTAGTGCCAATAACCCTGCAAAGAGGGTCGCTAATACTGCTATTTTCATGATGTCTTCCTTGGAGGTTTCTCCCTAGGATTCACAAAACATCTCGAGGAATTTCTGTGAATTGTTTTTATGTAAAACGTGAAGTTGATCACATTTTATAGTGGTAAGTTAAAAGATAGACCATGGCAGCGGGCTGTCAAGCCGTGAGCCTGAAAGAATATGCACTAATAGTTGGGTAGATAGGTGGGTAAATAGATAGTATCGAGGAGTATTCTAGACATTAAAAAAGGCGGCCCTTTCGGAGCCGCCTTTAGACGATAAATATTGGCTAGAAGCCAGTTTTTATCGGCTAAGCTTTTCTTTGATACGTGCAGATCGACCTGAACGCTCACGCAAGTAGTAGAGTTTGGCGCGACGTACGGCACCGCGACGCTTCACTTCAATGCTGTCAACCAGTGGACTGTAAGTCTGGAACGTACGCTCAACACCAATACCGTTGGAGATTTTACGAACGGTAAAGGCAGAGTTCAGCTGACGGTTACGCTTGGCTAATACTACGCCTTCGAATGCCTGCAGACGCTCACGAGTGCCCTCTTTTACTTTTACCTGCACAACAACGGTATCACCGGGGCTGAAATCAGGAATTTCTTTGCTCATCTGCTCTTTTTCAATCGCAGCAATTATCGATACTTTGTTAGTCATTTCTTGCTCCTCAATTTTCATTGGTTGGTGGCA
>CAJQKW010000140.1 GCA_905478975.1 uncultured Pseudomonadales bacterium
TATAGCCAGACTGTATAGCCAGACTGTATAGCCAGACTGTATAGCCAGACTGTATAGCCAGATAGCCTAGACCTCATCGTGTAAAATCTACAACTCAGACAAAAGACTTTCAGGGTGTTCTAAATACGCTGATAAAGATGTTAGAAACCCAGCGCCAATTGCGCCATCCACAGCGCGGTGATCAACAGAGAGCGTCACTCGCATTACTGTTCGGATAACAGCTTCATTATCTACAACAATCACTTTTTTCTTGGCCCGTGCAGCGGCTAAAATCGCCACCTGAGGAGGGTTGATAATCGCATCGAATTGATCGACGCCATACATACCCATATTAGAAATGGTAAATGAGCCTCCGCTTATTTCTGACATTTTCAACTGCCCACGAGCCGCGCGAGAAGCCAGACTTGCCAACTCTCTTGCGATCTCCTGAACGGTTTTTGTCTCTGCCTTTCTCAATACTGGTATGGTCAGGCCACCGTCAATAGAGACGACAATAGAGACGTCAGCCTGTGCGAACTGTACTATCTCGTTATCGCAGAAGTGGCTATTAATCGCAGGCCATTCTCCCAGAGCTAAGGCACAGGCTTTGACTATAAAGTCGTTAACAGAGACTTTGCTCTCAGCACTTTGAGCGTTCATCTCTCTGCGCAACCTGAGCAGCTCATCCATCTCTATATCAGCTACCACTCGAAAATGTGGTATCGACTGCTTTGCCTCTGTCATGCGCGCCGCAATGGCTTTACGCAATGGTGACAAGGGAATTCTCTCAGGGCTTGAATTGACCTCAAGAGCATCAGCAATATCGTTTGCAACAGTATCCATAAGGTTTATGCCGTCTCTAAGAGTGCAATAATGGTACCGACATCAGCCGACTCTGCCTCCGCCACAACAATTTTTTTCAGTACGCCAGAAATGGGGGCTTCAACCTCCTCCAGTGCCTTTGCCGTTTCTATTTCAACTAGAACCTCACCTTTGACGATTGCTTCACCTTCACCTTTCAGCCACTTTTGGATTGTTCCTTCGGCAATACCCATGCCGGTCTTTGGTATGGTTAGTTCTACTGTCATAAATAATCTTCCTTGTTAATTAGTTTAGAGTTCCTGGATTACTGAATTTTATTCACCGCGCCAATAACGTCAGCGGCCGTCGGATAAACAATTTTTTCCAGAACTGGACTAAAGGGGATATGAACATCAGCTGTGGTGACTCGTTGAATCGGCTTACGTAAGCTCTCAAAAGCTTCTTCTGCTATAACAGCGGCAATCTCTGATGCTGCACTGTTAGTCCGATGGGCATTGTCGACAATCACTAGGCGACCTGTTTTGGCCACTGAACGAATCAGCACTTCTTTGTCTAGGGGAACCAGGGTTCGAGGGTCGACAACTTCTGCGGAAATACCCTGTTTTTGCAGTGTCTTTGCAGCGGCTAGAACCATTGGCAAACAGGCCCCTATGGAAATTATCGTCACGTCACTACCGGGCCGTTTAATGTCGGCACAGCCTATGGGTATCAGAAAATCCGGATCGGTTGATACTAAGTCTTTTTTTGCCCAGAGATTGCAGTCTTCAAATATCATCACTGGATCGTCATCGCGCACAGCAGATTTCAGCAAGCCTTTCATATCGGCCGCTGTTGAGGGTACGATGATTTTTAACCCGGGGGCAGACATAAAGAACGGGTAGGGTCTGTCAGAATGCTGTGCTGCATTGCCAATCTTGTAATACATTCCAGCGCGAAAAACGATAGGCACCTGTATCTGGCCGCCAGTCATGTAACGTAATTTACTGGCCTGATTAATAATTTGGTCCGCAGCCAAATAGGTGAAGCTAGCAATAGTTAAATCAACAATTGGCCGCAAGCCTGTCATTGCAGCGCCAATAGCCATACCGGTAAAGCTGTTCTCAGAAATCGGCATATTGCGCACACGATTTTCATCAAAGCTTCGGACCAGCTCTGTACCGCCATAAATAGAAACATCCTCACCGATCATTACAACCCTTTCATCGCGGAGCATTTCTTCCTTTTGAGCCTGCACAATCGCATCCATATAGCTCAGCTGTGTACTTGTAGGTTCCGCTATGATCAGCGGCTCATTGATCGTATCTAACATAACAATTACATCCTTTTTAGTTGCAAGGCTACGCCGGATAATGAATCGGGGTGCTGTACATGTGTTGGTAAAGATCGGCTGGATCCGGATAAGCGCTTTGTTGAGCAAACTCAACGGCTGCTTGCACTTCGGTTACGACCTCTGCGGTTATGGAATCGAGATCTTTTTCATTAATTTCGGGCATAGCCAATAATGCTGCTTGATAAATAACCAGCGGATCTCTGTTTGTCACATGATGATCGATTTCCTCTTGGCTGCGATAGGGAATCAGAATATTGAGATTGTCACAGTGCTCCTCAAAGCGATAAGTCTTGGCTTCAATGAGCGTTGGACCATCTCCATTTCGCGCTCTGATAACAGCTTCATTGCTTGCCTTATAAACGGAAAGAGCATCCTGACCATCGACAATCACGCCGGGAATACCATAGCCATCAGCTCGCTTGGCAATATCGGGCTGGCCATGAGATTTCCCCACGGAGGTGGATATTGCATAGCCATTGTTCTCACAGAAAAAGATCACAGGTAAATTCCACACTGCCGCAAGATTCATCGACTCACTAAAGGTTCCTTGGTTACTGGCTCCATCACCAAAGAAACAGAGGCTCACTTGATCGGTCCCCCTTACCTGAGCACTAAACCCTGCTCCGGTTGCCAGTGGGATACCACCGCCAACAATGGCCGACTCACCCACCACGCCCACAGAGAAATCTGCCAGATGCATTGAGCCGCCGCGGCCACGGCAAATTCCCGTCACCTTACCCAGCAGTTCAGCCATCAGCGGCGCTAAGGTTGCACCTTTGCCTATCGGGTGCCCATGAGACCTATGGGTCCCCGTAATGTAGTCATCGTCTCTAAGGGCCATACAGGCCCCTACTATTGCGCCCTCCTGCCCGATGCTCAAGTGGCCTTCTACTGGCAGTGTTTTTACCGCTTCTTCAAAAATACGAATACGCTGCATGCGTCGGTACATTTCAAGATGGTCAGATTTTCTAAGACTCATAGTTTTACTTCCTGTAATTTAAACGCCTGTGCCGTTTTTTAAGTATTCTCTGTGATAACTCCCGCTCGTTTGGCTGAAGGTCTGCTTAACCGTCTGAACTTCTAAGTTTAAAATTTATGCACTTTTAACCGCAAGGTTTAAGCCTTGCATATCAGTTTTATTATTTCTACGCTGGAGGAATTTTCTAATCGTTGCGTGGCGGTTTGAATCAATTGGAAAATTCCATATAAGAGAGACACTGGCAGTCATAATGACAATAGGAATAATGCAACAAACGATAATTAATGACACATCATTAGTGTCAGAAAGATTAGCGGAAACGTTGAAGTCCAGTAATTGGAGCATCGGTAAGGCAATTCCCACGCCAACGCCCATACCCAACTTGTACACCAAATTCATCCCCGCCATATAAGTCCCAGCCTGCTCTCCATAGCCATTTAAGTTTCCTAGATCAGAGAGATCTCCTATGATTGCTGGCGGCATAGCCCATGTAGCAGAGGTCGAGAAGCCGATTAGAATAAAGCAACCCGCAGCAGCCAAATAACTTTGAGATGGTATTGCCAGTAATAGGATCAAAGATACTGATGTTAATAATATCGAAGCTGACAATACTTTATGACGACCAAAACGATTTGCAGCCTGAACGCAAATTGGCATACCGATTATAGCTGCGGAAAATGTCAGGAAAATCAATGAAATAAACGAGTTATCGAGCACTAAGCGGTATTTAACAAAGAGAACGATGACCGCATTAAAGATACTAACACCCAATGTAAAAGTAAAATGATAGGTGAGAAATTTCAGAAATGGTTTGTTGGTTTTCATGGCTGTCATCAGCCCGCCGTGGCGCCGCGGGATCACCTGATTTTGAGCTTCCTCGACGAACATTGATATCACTATCATTAGCGGAAGAATCCCAATAATGGAAAAGCTTATGAATCGAAGAATTTCACTCATTGGCGCTTCATTAGAGAGCAGTATTAGCGGCAGTGCTGCACTCAAAAGAATTCCAATGGTTGTACCGGTTTCTCGAAATCCAAAAACTTTACTGCGCCCTGCATAGCTGTTCGAAAGTTCTGTCCCCCACGCCATATAGGGAACTTGTACAATGGTCCAGAAGACAAAAAATATCGATATCCAAACAACCAGATATTCCTTTCCAGATCCCATAGGCGCATTAAATAAATAATAAATACTGATCAGTAGCGGCAATGTTCCAGCCAACATCCATATCTTTCGCCTACCGAATTTAGATCGCGTCGCATCGCTCATACGTCCTATAAATACATCGGTTATGCCGTCCCATATATTGGCAATCATAAACGCAAGACCGGTCCAATAGAGACTGATTCCAACTTCTGTCACATAAAAGGCCGGCAGATAATTAACAACTGGCGTAGTCAACATGGCCAACGGAATTGCTGGCCCAGAAAATGCCAGTAATCGCCTTAGAGGCAAGCCTTGACCACACTGCTGCTCGCTAGATACTGTTGGATTATCATCCATGATTAAACCACCTCACCTGCGCCCTGCTGTAGGATGCTAGTCCAGCAATGCCAAACTCAGTACCCACACCGGACAAACCATAGGGCTCTGTAGAGATAGCCTCAGAGCCCTCACCTGTGGGTGTGGATGCATTCACTGTGACCATCCCAGCCTGTACTTCAGTGGAAAGCCGCATACCGGTATTAAGATTGGTGGTCCAGGCATAGGCTGCCAGACCATAGGCAGTGGCATTGGCGACTTCGATGGCTTCATCGAGGGTGCGAAAGCGGGTAATGGTCAGTACCGGACCAAATACTTCATCCTGGAACAGCGGGTCCTCTACAGACACATTACCGAACAATGTCGGCTCGACAAAGAACCCATTATTGAAATCCAAACGCTGCCCGCCATACATCAAATTGGCAGTCTTGGCTCCGGCTTCGATGCAGCCGAGGACCTTTTGCATATGTTGGAGACTGGCCATGGGCCCATAGGTGGTTGATGGATCCAATGGGTCTCCTGGGCTCACCTTCCTAAATCGCTGAATAATTTTTTCGATTAATTCGAGTTCAATTTTTTGCTCGACAATTACCCTCGACCCTGTGATACATAGCTGGCCTTGATTGAGCAGAATTAGCTCGACAATACTGTCCGCGACTACGTCTAGGTCATGGCAATCCGCAAATACCATCTGTGGCGATTTGCCGCCACACTCCACATGGGCTACTTTCATATTGGATTGTCCTGCGTACTGCAACATCAGCTTGCCGACCGAAGTAGACCCGGTAAAGGCGATCATATTGACGTCGTTATGCAAGCCCAATGCGCGAGCGACAATATTGCCCTGCCCCTGCACCACATTTAAAACACCGGGGGGAATTCCAGCCTCTGTTGCAAGTTCTGCAAGACGAGAGGCTGACTGGGGTGACTGTTCTGAGGGTTTTAATACTACGCAGTTGCCCGCGACTAGTGCCGGAGCCACTTTGGTCATGGCGCTGAGGGTGGGAAAATTCCAGGGGACTACAGCAGCAACTACACCGCGTGGCACTAGCTGCTGGGCAATCAAACAGCTTTTGTCGCTGTTGTAGGCATCCCCAGTGATGCTCTCCATGGCGTCGATAGAATAACGCAGAAGACTTGCTGCACTGCTGGCATTGCCAAATGGCAGGCCAATGGGCTTACCCATATCCTCAGCATCGAGCCTATCTAGATCCAGAGCGTGCTTTTCAATTAGGTTGGCAAATGAGTGTAACAGGCTTTGTCGGGTGGCTTTTGAAAGACTGGGCCAAAGGCCATACTCAAAGGCTTTTTTTGCACTGGCAACAGCTTCTATCGCGTCCAAGTCACTACCAACTGGCATCAGAATTGACTCACGACCATTGGCCGGATTAAATAACTGGAGTGTTTCGCTGCTTGATGATGTGAATGCTGCGCCACTGATATAAGAACGTACTGCGACTTTGGTTTCGATCTTGTTGGTCACAGTAGCTGGAGATTTTGTATCGCTTTTATTACTAACTACATCCATGCGGTTTTCAACTTAGCGTTTGTTGACTAGACAAATAAGAAAGAAGTGATCCCGGCTGGGAGGATGAAATTAAACCGAGACCATTTTTTCTATTGTTTACATCTTTATAAACTACAAAGATGCGGGTGTTAATTGAGACCGTTAAAAGTCCACTCTGAACGTTAAGCCCATAGTGCGTGGCTTAAGACGAAAGGCTCGAAAGGTGTATACATTGAAAAAATCTGTGTCGTACTTACTTGTTGCAGCATCATCATTGGTGAGATTATCGACATAAAGTGTTACTTCATAGTTCTTGTATTGAAGACCTCCGCGAAGGTTAAAAGTGTTGTAGGTATCGCTATTCAAGTGATCTGCATTGTTAATATTCGAAACCATCTGACCTACATGATGATGGCTAAGGCGCACATAGCCACCAAGGTCATTCGACATTTCATTTTCAACATACTGAACATAATTCGCCATAGTGAAATCAGGTGTACCTGGCAAGGTAGAGCCCGCCGTGAGACCTGTGCCCTGAGAAACTGCTTTAAGTGTCGCGTCAACATAACTAATTGCTGTACCCAATTCCCAATTCTCATTGGGCAGATATGTCATTTCTACTTCGATACCTTTAGAAATAGCATCGCCAGCATTGTCATTGAAATTAAGTAGACGTCCATCATCAGCTTCAATCGTCCGTTGTAACTGAATATCAGTCCAATCAATATAATAAGCAGACATATTGAATTTCAAATGTCCATCAAGCAGTAAAGATTTAACACCGACTTCGTAATTCCACAAAGAATCAGGCTCAAAATCTGGCGGTACACCTTCTTCAGGTGCAACTGTGGTATTAACCTGCCCAACTCGAAACCCCTTAGTCGCAGAGGTATAAAGATGGGTATCGTCATTCAAATAATATGAAACTGAGACCTTAGGCGTAAATGAGCTCGATGCTTCCTCTGTCAATGGCAAAGTCGGATTCGCTAAGACACCAATATCTAATGGGATTTCGAATTCAAAACTATTATCGAACCATCGGCCACCGCCAGTAATAAATAGTTTGTCCGATAGCTGATAGGTAAGTTCACCAAAGACAGCCATTTCAGTAATATGTGGAAGGAATCTAGTTTGCTGTACGATGTCGCCCAAATTATCAGCAGACCAGTCCTGAAAAGTATTAATTTTCTGGTCTAAATAGAAAGCACCCAAGGTCCACTGTATTGCTCCATCGCCCTGAGATACGAGCCTGACCTCCTGAGCAACGGTTTCAACTTTCTCTGTTAGGCTATAATCATTTTCCTCCGGCTCTAAGCCAGTACCAAAGTTAAGGTCAATAACTGAAGCAAGATCGACATTAATAAACGAATCACGCTTTGA
Source organism: uncultured Pseudomonadales bacterium (assembly GCA_905478975.1). Taxonomy (GTDB): domain Bacteria; phylum Pseudomonadota; class Gammaproteobacteria; order Pseudomonadales; family Porticoccaceae; genus HTCC2207. The sequence goes on from CAJQKW010000140.1 coordinate 7,483, forward strand.
ATAGGTAGTCGAAGAGGTCAGCACAGCACCGTCTAGATCATAGTCAATGGATAGGTTATAGATACTAATGCTGACATCGGAAAACTCAGGAATAACCCCATTATATGCGTAGCGAGGACCATCGTCCCTATCACGGAAGGTTGCCGAGCTGTCGTCAACAATATCTGCCTGATGTGTAGCTGTGAGCCGCAAGGACAAGTCATCGCTAGGCTTATAGGAAAGCATTAAACGACCGCCTTCCATCTCACCACCATTGACATTTGTCTCGTCACGACGAACATTATCTATATAGCCACCATCATTCCGGCTAAAGGCAACGACTCGCAAGGCTAGCTCATCGTCAATCAACGGAATATTAAGCATTGCGTTGATGCTATTACTGTCATCACCACCTTGAGTAAACGATTGACCCAGGTCAACACTGGATTGAAACTCTGAAGCATTGGGCTTGTTATTAATAACCCGTAATGCTCCACCTAGAGCGCCAGAACCAAACAATGTGCCCTGCGGCCCCCTAAGTACCTCTACACGCTCAACATCAAAGGTGTTGGGATCAGTGTTAGTCCACGCGCCCCAACGTTGCATAGAAGGTAAATCATCGATATAGATAGCACTAGTACTCTGCGCATCACTCAAAATAGTGGTACTAATAGTTGCTATACCTCTCACTATCACCGGACTGCGTCCTTTACCCTGAGCGTTATAAGTAACCCCAGGTATCTGCGCCAAATAATCCTGCGCACCCACCGCACCAATTCGATTTAAATCATCACCCGTAAGTGCAGACAAACCCATCGCAACATCCTGAAGATCCTGCTCCCGCTTATTAGCAGTCACCGTTATCTCTTCAATCACGGAGTTGCGGTAACCCTTTTTTTCAGCGGCGCCCATGCCGGCATCGCCTGCCGCTATATTCGCGCGAGTTACATTTCTTTCGCTCTCAGAAGAAACCACCATAAAAACTTTTTCGTCATTTGTTTCAGCAACTAGATTAGCTCCGGCTAGCATTGTTGAGAGAGCTTGCTGGCGTG
>CAJQKW010000141.1 GCA_905478975.1 uncultured Pseudomonadales bacterium
CCGCCACCGCCACCGCCACCGCCACCGCCACTTGCCATGATGGCTTGAGGCTCATTCCAGCGGGTATAACCAGGACGATCGGGATGGGAATCAGGGCAGAACTCGGTGGCCAATTTGGCTTTATTGGCCGTTATACAGCCACAGAGATTACACATCTTGTTTGATTTGCTTTTGGATTTTCCGGTAGATTTTTCGGTAGATGTTCTTGTAGCTAAGAGCGCCGCGGCTTTGTAGATTAATTTCTTTGGCGGCTCAATATAATGTGGGCAAGCAGCGCAGGCGCTCAGGCGCGACTGATAGACCTCATCACTGGCTAGCTGTGCCCCTGATCCAGTCCAGACCAATAAGGATTGCGCGGCTTTTTTTAATAGCTGGGTATTACTCCGTTCAATGATTTTCCCCTGTGCAAGCATACTATCTCCCTCTGCGGTAAATCGATGGGGAGGGCTGGCCAACAGATGATTTAAAAAGTTTCCAGAATGACGGGTCATAATAATATTCGCCGCGTAGGTGGAATCTTCAACCATGCTGACAAACACATCGCGACTCACCGGCTTTTCCAGTTTCAAAAATTGCGCCAGTTTTCGACAGCCCTCTTCAACGGATTCGAACTGATCAAAACCAAAAGTTGATTCATTTAACATAACAATCTCCTTATCTTATGTGGTGGCGCTTTTCATCTGCACTGAGCAGAATGATCAGACGCCACCGTGCAAAAGAGTTTTTAACAAACGGTAAATTCGGCTGAATTAGCCGCCGGATCCAGCGTCAGACCGGTCACCGAACGAACATTCTCTACGGTCACTTTATACTTGGCACCCTCCTTATAATCCGCTGTTAATACCACTTGATTCTCCTCAGGCCCCACAAGCTCGACATTACTGATCGCCAAGACAGGGTCGAGTTGATAATTGCCGATCACTACTGCCTCTTCTGGATTCAGTGGTGCATCGAAGTCGATGGTCGCCTGAGTGGTGCTGTCAGATTGGGCGCCGGTGACACTCAAGAAGTCTGGGTCACCGCCAGCACAGACCGGTAGGGGAAGATACTGCATGGAATTTTGATAGGTCTTAATACGGCAGCCCAGGGCTGTTTCATGGCAGCCAACAATCGGGTTATCAAGCTTGTCGGGAATAGTATTAAACAGTGCTTCGATTTGCTTAAGGCCTGGGAAAATGGTGTTGGGGTATAGAGGATAAAATACATTGGTGAGTACGCCCGGTACATCCTCGTCGGCCTGAGGTTTGCAGTTCATACCATCAGCGCCCAGGGTATTATCATCAAAACGTGCCACGCAGTAGGCGACGATTAAGGCCACGCCTTCCCAGTCCAATTGCTTGGCATGTAAGAGTCCACCCTGAAGTAATACCACGGGACGGTTATCCAAATAAAAGGCGAAGGCATTGGCTTGGCGGCTGGGGTAATCAACAATCATACTAATGTGCGGATAAAAACCGTGGAAAATGGTCAGCAGCCAATCGGTGCGGGTCATAACGTTTTTATCAACAACTGTGTCGTTGCGTCTAATGGCATCCGCTTGCTTTAGGGTGAAATAGCCCTGAGGTTCGATGTCTTTCGGCATGCTCAGCACATGAGTATGATCTAGGTGTAGAAAGACACCTCCGGCTGGGGTAGCTTTTCTACCGGCATTAGACGAACTGCACAGAGCGCTTAAAAAGTGCGAGACATCCATTGTCGGTGAGGCCGCCTGACAGGCTAATTGAGCGGTGTCCTCAGACAGGGACTCTTGATATTGGTGAGAATTAAATTCAGGTTTTTCCGTAGCGGATACCGACAGACCCTGTTTGGTGAGTTCGTTGTAAAACAGCTGGACGGCATAGTCCCCTGAAATAAGTCCCTGGGTGTTGAGTAGATGTCCTTCAAGGGAGCTGGGCATATCGTGTGAGGTGGCGATATTCCACACACCGCCAATATAACTTTTGATATTGTACTCAAGGATTTCGGTCATGCTGCCATCGGCGGCTTGGATGCTATCGCTTTTTTTCAGCTGCCGAGCGCGTATCAATTTATTGTCTGCGGTAAGAAAAGTATGGTCCAAGGTGACGACAATAATTTTTAATTCCTCGTCTTCCTTGTAGGTGATATGACACATTTCCGGCTGCATGGTGTCGGGGGCGGTACCGTCTGAAAATTTAACTTCTTTTTCTACCCAGACACCATTGTCCCGAGCCAGTACCGGATCATTTAATTCAAATGATTGTATCGCCGCAGTGGTGGTTGCAGTCACTGCAACAGGGGTATTGTAGGCAAGGCACGAACAGGTACAGTCACAGCATGTGCCTGTGGTGGGATCACAGACCAAAACCAGATGGTTAACTGGCCAACCGTTTGCTTTGCATATTTTATTGATTGAGTCACTGACACCACTACAGTGCGGCGCACTACACATATTGCTCATGATAAAAACTCCGTTAGTTTGTTGGTTGGTAAGCTTGATTAAAAAGTTACAGCGATTTTGGTGTTGTTAATTCACGTGCTATTAATCCAGGTGCTATTTATCTAGCCGCTATCGATCTAGGCACTATCGATCTAGGCACTATCAATCCTTCGGGCGCGTTGCGTTATAGGAAATCAAGAGCGCCATGGATGTGAGTTTGTCCGCGGCAATCAGTCCGCTTTCAGGATCTAGGATGCCGCTGGGTACATCGCCTTTGGCCACCGAGATAGACCAGGTTTTATCCACCCAGCTACTGATGTCGATATCGGTCAATTGTGCGATGATGCTGTCATTAAAGATCAGAGTTTCATCTTCACCGTCAATGGATAGGGTCGCGGTTAAAGTGCCTCCCAATGTCACCCCTTCGGGTAAATCCAGCTGCACATAAAGAGAGGTGATATTGCCCAATTGCAGATTGGCCGGGAAGTAGGCGGCCTGCATATCAAAGTTCAATTGCTGGCTGGTGGCCGCGGCGACTGGATGTAAAAAGCTGTACCAGGCATTGGAAAATGTCATGGCCAAATTAAACGCCCGCTGGCCCATATAGGGAATGCTGGACAGTAGCTGTCTGACTTGGCTGGCAAACACCGCGCCGCCATCCAGTGCGGTGTATTTCACATTGATAATCACATCAGAGAGGCTCTCATAATCGATCAGATTATTGGACTTGGGCATTTCCAAACGCCAGTTGGAGACGGCTCCGGTGCCCTCGAAGGGCAGGTAGCGTTCGTCGTTAAAATCGAGGGCAAAGGTGCCGTTGTCTTGCAGGCCTTTGGAGATAGCTATCTTTTGATTGGCCCGCCAGTTGGAGCGCAGGGTGCCACTGTCGGGGGTGTCGCTACCGACGCCCAATAGATAGGCCACGGCATCTTCATCGGCTTCGACCAAAATCTGATTGCCCAGTTGAATTAATGTGGCCTTGAATTCTTGATAGGGGCCCAACACCGCAGGAATGGTGATGGATATGGATTTGATCTGCCGCGCATACTGGCCGGGGTAATCTTCATCAAATAACAGCTCGTCAAAGCGGAAGGCACATTCACCGTCGTTTTGTAAATCCAGGAAGGCACGGGGATCCAGTGACAACAATGAAATGGTTTTTTCAATTTCAAAGGAACGGGTATTATTTTGATAATAGGCCTGCTCCATCTGCGTGAGATTTAGTGCTAACTGGTCGCCTGAAAGAAGGCCCTTGTAACTGCTATTCCAGTATTCAAAATTAATAAATTGCTGGTTCGAATTGAGCTCGTACTGATAGGTCTGCTGTGCTGCCATGGCCATTTCCAAGGCGACCCTATAAGCCTCCCGGAGCACTGTACTCAGGCGACCCCCCATCCATTGATAGAGCTCTTTGCTGGTGAATTTGGTTTTATAAAAGTCGCTGGTTTGCTCGGTGTTGGCAATGGTGGCCTGGTGAATGGTTAACTGCTGCTGGGCACTTTGCAGCTGTAGTTCAGTGGCGGCGATCTGGCTTTTCAGCTGATCGGTATTAAAGCCGGTTTGGGTCAACTGATGCTGCCAGTCTTGCTCGCGTCTTTCGTATCCCGAGATGGTTTGGCTCACAGTGCCAACAGTGCCGGCTATATCGGATAGAATCTGTAGCACTGAACCGGCGGCGGTTAAGCTGGCGCCAAGCTGTTTGCCCCCGTAAGTCATGGCGAACGGTGAGCCGGCATTGGGCACCAGATAACCCAGGGCTGCCGCTGCTTGGACAGCACTGCCGGCAGTATTCAGCACCGAGGACAGCACCACCATGGCGATATGCAGTGACTCTGATGGCAATAGACCCTCATCCACCAGACCCTGGTAATAACTGTGATCGACGCTGGAGGCTTCTAAACTAATATCCAGACCACTGAGGGTTTCCTGTAATTCCTCAATCTGTAATTCCCGCACCCGAGTGGTTAAGTCGAGAATTTTCAATTCCTGTGCCGACTGTATCTGCGCCAGTTCTTCGGCATCGGCTTTTTCCAACACGCTCAATAAGGCGTTGCCGATTTGCGCTAGCTGGGCGGTGAAGTTTTTCGCCAGGGCCATAGCGGTACTAAAGCGATAGGGCGGTGCCGAGGTGGGCAGCTGTTGCACGGCTTGGGGGCTGGCACCGCCAGCAACGGCTTTGACCAGTGCAAAGGGATCGATGGGCGGTTCAAAGAGTGCCAGTTGACGCACCACACCCTGAATATTCATGCAGTGGCGTATTTTGAATAAACGATCTTCAACTTTATCCCAGTAAGCCACAAGCTCAATATTTTCTGGCACACAAAAGTAAATATCTAAATCGTTAAAGGGCACAAATCGGTCTTGCTGTGACTCTGTTGCGGCTTCTGTCTCAGATCCGGCTACGGTCACTGTTTGGCTGTCAGTTGGCAGTGCATTCTCAAGGCCAATTAAGAACTGTGGAATATCATCGCCGTACTGTTGCTGAATATCATCAAAGCTGAGCGGCTCTTGCTGCTGGCAGGGACCCACGTCCACTGGCTTCGGGCCCAGAATTTCTCGGGCCAGAATATACAGCAGGGTGGCGCGGGTAATCGACTCCCATGTATCCAGCGTGAATTCGTAATCGCCCCACTCTAATAGCAGATCCACATAGCGCATAACAATGGCTTTTTGATAGGCACTGGTGCGCAGTTGGGCCACCGCATGGGGATCAAAGGGCTGGTCGTTATAGACTTTAATCTGTGCCGGATCGCTTAATATTTCGAGCAAGCTTTCTACGGTGTAATCGCGAAATTCAACAAATCGCCAGAAACGATCTTTGGGATTTTGGGCAGTGGGATCTGCGCCTTCCGGGACAGTGGGATTAAAAATATATTCGAGCCAGGTTTTAGCCTGTTCAAAGTCTTGATTTTGACGCAGTTGATTGGAGGCCATCCAGGGCATATACAAAAAGACTTCGTAAAAATAGCGACCATAGGGGCCGTTGTAATCGATACTGTCGCCTGCCATTAGGGCTGGGGGAATAAGATTAGGCGGTGGGGTTGGGCCGCCGGGGGTTTGATAAAAGCGCGAGAATGGGTACAGGGGATTTTTCGGCGTCACCTGCATAGTCACATCTAGCAGGGCTGGGACACCGCCGGCAAACAATGCTTGGGTCAGGCGCGAGTCGGCACCGGTTGATAAACGTTCCACTGACCACTGGATATCTTTTATTTTTTGCGGGTCATCGGTAAAGGGCAGGGCGGTTAAATCCGTTTCATTGGTCTGTTTGGAAAGCCCCTCATTATTTATTGTTATATCTTCAATTTTTTTCAAATTTTTCTGCGTTGAACGAATTAAAAAGGTCTCCGCAGCATTATTAAAAATAAACCAAAAGGGCATGTTCACCACCGGCGTGGAGCGGCCGCTGCGATCTGACACGTGGTACATCAAAGGCACAGGGGGTTGGTCTGGCACTATGGGATAGCCGGCGCCCTGTCCGGTGTAGTTGAGCAGATAAATGTTGTCCATCTCGGCAATGCTCAGAGTCGGCACCTGGCCCGGTGGCAGAACTACCCTTGGTGTAAAGGGGATATAGGGCATCGGGGGGTCGACAAAAACCTTTACCGAGAGGGCAAAGACATTGGTCGGCGAGGTGTTGAGACTGGGGTCCAGCAATATGCCCTGATTATAAAAGGTGGCGCCTTGCAAGCCACTGGCATCCGCCGTCCAGTTAAACAGGGATGAATTGTAGAGCTGCTCCGCCAGGGTATAGGCATCGGGGTTTGGGATTTTCGCTGCATCCGGGGCTGTCGGCTTTACAGTGCCACTTTTAGACGCATAGAAGCTGCCAAAGTTAAGCAAAATCCGTTGATCCGCTTCGTTCTCACCTCTGATCACCACCGGTGATACGGTGCGCCATTCAATATCGGAAACCTGTATATCGCTGGGATTGATCTGCGGGGTACTGTACTTATCCTGCATGGGATCGAAGTCGATGACCATTTCGCTGAGGGTCTGGGGGTTCACCCAGCGACCACTGGCATTGATAAAGCTGTACTTAATCACCGCGTGGGTGTCCACCGAGTTGGAGGCATTGCCACCCTTAACTTCGGACACTGAGCTGTCGCTCTGTTCCACCCAAAACAAAAACAAACGGTTAAAAGCAAATACCGGTGCGGCGGTCTCGGCGGCAATAGTCTGGTCGATTTTCTCCCAGGAGGTCCAGGATAAGTTGGCCACTTTGCGCTGAATATAATAGCTGTAGGGCTCCTCGGCGGTGCGCGCCACAATTACTACGGTATCAACAATGGAACCTGGCACAGCCGGGTCAGGGGCTTTGCCATAGTAGGCTCCCACCTGTTTGAGGCCGGCTAAAATATTAAAGCCTTCAAAATAATCCAGGTAGACGTCATTGACTGTTTCGGGGGTAATATCATTGGCGGTTAAGCCATCTCGGGCGCCATTAAATAGGGGGGTGCTGTCGGAGCGCAGTTCTGGTTCCAGATAATTTTCTGGGTATAAAAAGATCTTGCGATTGGCCTCCCACAGACGATAGCTGGATAACCAGCTCCACCAGGTGGTGGGAATCGGTAGCTTGCTAACCCCGGGCTCAAGCATCATATGGGCCCGATTCATATACAGCTGCACTGACAGAATCGCCTGTTTGATATAGGAAATATCCGAACAGCCGCTCATTTCAATATCGATCAGCAGGTAGTCATAGAGGTCGTCATAGCTGGTGAATTGTGGATAGGTTTGGCGGTATAAATAGAGGGCATAGGCGGCTAATACATCGCGGCTTTTTTCATTCACCGTATCCAGTGAGGGGCGGTAGTTTTCCAGCCATTCGGGGCCGTCATAACGAGCCTTGAGTGCGCCGATAGCCACCACCGCAGCATCGTTGTATTGGGACCACTCGTCATTGGTCACATCTGCGCCCAGGGTACCCAACTCGGCCAACATCAGCAGCAGGTTCATGCTCAGTGTCAGCTTGCCCCCGAGATCAAAGCATGACTTCATATGGACAATGCCAGCCACGGTGTTGTAGCGTTCATCTTGACTAAACAGCGTATCCACTAAGAGTTCAATCTGTGCCTGATTCCAACCGGTTAAGAGTGCGAGGTTCTCAAATTTAGGCTCGTTAGCTGCACCGGTTATCGGCTGCTGAAAATACAGGGCTAAGCGATTTTGGGTGTCGTTAAACTCCAGCATCAACCATTTGTAGAGCCAGACTGAACGGACCACTTGAATATTGATTTCATCGAAGGTGCTAAAGCCAAAGGGGGCTGGGTTTTGAATAATACTGCGAATATCCGTTGTCGATAGTTTTAGCTGATCGACCAATACCAGCACCCGATTCATCAGTTCAATAAACTGCTGCATGGGCGCCGAGATACTCGACCCTGGAGGCTGCAAAAACGCCGCGACAAAATAGCCGAGATCAACATCAGTGGCGATTAGGGGGCTAAGATCCAATACCGTAAGAGTGTCCGCCCGGTAAAACAGCGCTAGCTGCTCGGATAGATTGAATTGCTGAATACCCTGGTTGGGATTTTCTTCAGTGGGTGCGCCGCCGTAAGTCAGTAGAGTACTGACCACATAATTAATCCGCGACTGAGTTTCCAACAGCACCTTGCGCACCTGGGCAATCATTGCATCCCGAGTCGACTGGGGCGTGACATTGGGGAATAGGTAGCTTAAATCGGTGCTGCTGGTAAAACTTGCCGAGAGCACACCATTGGCATCCAATACCTGATTGTCTATCAATAGATCATAAGCCCCGGCTGATTGGCTGGGGTCGATCATGGCATTGATAAACGAGCTGGCATTGAGTGGATCAACAAAGGCAATGGTTGAAAAATTCACCGACTTTTGCAGCACAACACCGTACTGATTGATAAAAGCGGTCCCCGAGTCACTGAGTTTTGTAAAGTAATCCGCCGACAGTTCCTCGTTAATATCCTGATTGATAAAACTCTTTTGATTGAGCAGCCAATCCTGTGCCGATGCCCATAGGGACTTTAAAAAATTCGGCAGTGCCTTGAGCACGGTCTCGTTGTTAAAGGACTTATTAGATTTATTTTCAAGGGCGTATTGCAGGGCGAAACTATTTAGTTGGCTGCTGCGAAACCAAACGGCGTTTTCCATAACCCTGATTAAACTATCAAGGCTGTCCACTTTACTGATGCCCAATAGCTCCAATAAATTTAAATAATTGGTCACCGATAAACGATTCAGCTGTGCCGTTTTGGCATAGCTATAGAGCAGGGATAGATTGGTTACGGTTAAGGGCACCACGCCATTATTGATACCCAGTGCCTGTAGCGCTTGGTTGCCAATAAGCGTCAAGTCGTTATCACTGACCCCAAGGCCTGCCCGCAGGCGAGCGCGAATACTGGCATTGGTGTCCTTGCCCGGGTCAACTGTCCAGTCTAACAACGGATCTGTATAGAGCGGGTTATCGCTGTAGCTGGGGTGATAGATCGGCAGGGCGTCAGCTGAGATTTCCTCTGAAGGGTAAACAATTCCATAGGCTCCCTGGGGCGCCTCGGCAAAGGCTACGGATACGCTGAGTGCTTGGGTGGTTGCACTGACGCTGTCCACCACACGCACTTCGCCGTTGATATTAATGCGCATGCCCACAGCGATCTGGGCTTGAAAATCACTGCTGCTGCCGGTAACTTTTTTCTTGTCCGCGGCATCCACGCTCATGGTTCCGGTGGCGGTAAATGCCGGGGCGCTACCTGCAGGAGAGTTTAAAATTGCTGGAGAATTAAATAGCTGATCAAACAAATCTTTGGGCCTGTTGATATCCTCTACACCAATGGTTTTAATCGGCCCATAGAGTGCAATCACCTCAGCTAGGCTAATGGCGTAACTGTTGGCCAGCAATCTGGCGCCCCCGAGAGCTTTGATGCAGGCTTCGTCGATTTCATCTCCACCCTGGCTTTGAATAAACCAATCCAAATTTTCTTCATCAATTCCGCTGGTTTGAGCCAGGCGGATAAAGCGGTTTAAGCGATCCAGTGCGGCAAGGTCAATATGGCGGATCATGGAGACTGGCCAATTCGGATCTACTCGATCCACTTCAATGGCTAAGTACTGGCTTGGGGCTAAACCTTTGTTGATAAATAATTGACTGGCAATGCCCGCCTCAAATTCCTGGGGGCTTAAGCGCTGCTCTAATAAAAATTCTAGGGAGTCAAAACTGAGGCCCACTTGCCGACTAAAGTTCACCGTCAGACTGAGGTCGTCAATGGGGGACACTGACATGGCCAGATTAGTGCTGGCAGTCAGCCAGCTATTGGCCACTTGAAGTTCGGTAGCCGAACTAATGGCGGTGACCGCATTGCGCTGTGAGCCCACTAGAACCAGATCGCCCACCACTAACTCAGCGGTAAAGGCGGTACCTTTTCCTGTAACTGTTGTTTGATTTTTCACTGTGCTGACAGTGCCGGTGGCGTCGAAGGGTAAAATACGCGAGCTGGGGGCGCCGTAGACAGTGGCAATCTCACTGGCAGTGGTTAGCGTTGTACTGATCAGCTGATATTGTGTGGGGCTTAATTTTAGAGCCTCTTGGGCAACATTAAACTGGCTTGGCAGATTTGCGCCGGGTTTTGAATAGGGGCTGGTGACAAAGTTTTGATAGACACTTACTAGTGGACCGTCCAGTGCATCTAGATAGGTGCGGGTACGAAAAAGTGGCAAATTAAACGGTTGGTTAAACGGATATTTCAACTGTGAAAACTGGCGATAGATATCCGGCCAGGCGGTTTTATCCGCTATATACTGTTCCAGCACCTGAATAACAATCTGTATAAAAGGCACTAGATTGGTGGTCATTTCCGCCGTGAGGGGGATTTGGCTAATATCCGGTCGGCGGGATTTAAAGTGCCAGTCCCCCGGGATATTGGGGTTAATATCTGTGGAATCGATATAGGCATAAACAATGCGCAGCATATCTGCCAGATAGGCGGCGGGGCCAAAAAGCGATTCATCATGATCACAGCTGCAATAATCCAGAGAGCCAAAAAAGTCCTGATAATTGGGAATAGCTTTGACGTAATCCTGAACATCGTCGGGCTGACTATTCATCTGGCTGGAACGGTAAAACGGCGAGCCGGCTGTAGATTTTAGGGTCACTGCCAGCATGCGGGTTTTTTGCTTAACCGCCATTGCCCGTCGATGCAGTTGGCGCATCTCCTGCTCATCCATTAGCAGGGCATCTTCATAGCGAGCAACAAAAACATCCTCTGGGTGCTGAGCTATATGATGTGCTGAGTGCAAGCCGGCCTCTAATAAGGCGGCTACTGTGCAGCTGTTATTGTCCAGGCGATGCAAACGTTGCAGTGTCATCAGCTGACCCATATGGTCATCGCTTATAGACTCGCCGATATTTTTTTTCTGTTTCGCGCGAATAAAATTAAAGTCGCGTATGTCCACTTCGGGATATTCTTTAGAGAAGATATCAATAATGTCAGTTTTCACGGCTTTACCTTTTCTTATAACGCCTATTTGAATTCGTCAAATTAATATTTTTATGACGAGGTTTTTATTACTACGCCAGCGCATTAAATTTCATAATTAAAATTCGGTAGTTGATCTCTGCCATGAAATATGTGGCTTAAAAAATAGGCGTTAGTATTTGTGGGGAGCTTGGATAGGGTCGGAAAAGGGAAAAGTAAAATCATCAAGTAGTGAAAATTAGAAAATATTTATGGCTTATTTTCAGCATATTTGGGAGTTTAATAAGATTAATGATGAGATTAAAAAGGGATATTAAAACTGAAATATGGAAATGAAAAACCCGTTATTGGTGGGAATAACGGGTGGAGAGAGAAATTAGGAAAGATAATCTGGATCAAGTCGATCCGTCGTGCTGTGCTCTTTATGGCGATAGGCTGGAGGCGCTTTTGTCGCTAAAGGCTTTTTTCATAAGGCTAATGGCTTTTCATCCCGCTAAAGGCTTTTACGCCGTGGTTAATATCGAGATGGTTTCCGGTTCTTGCAGCAGCGGTTGGATCTGCCCCAATGCGTCTTTGCGCGCTGAGGAGTCTTTCCAGGCCTGCCAGTCGGCGAGGGATTCCATCTGAATCAATGTGTAGCGGATACTCGGCTCATTGAGGTCTTTAAAAGCCTTGCTGGAAATAAATCCTCTGGCCGGTACGGCGGCTTGAATGATTTTCCGGGAAAACTCTTCGTAGGTGCTCTCCATTCCGGGAGCGAGGATTCGTTTGATCAGTACTGCGAGCATGTTTTGTGCGCCTTCTGTGGTCTAGGGGCAGATTAACATGTTGTAGCCACCGGGATAAATACCGAATTACAGGGAAATCAATTTGACTTCAATTCCCGAAGCGACTAGATTGCAGGCTCTTGCTTCTGCAATAGGTTCTCAGTTTTAGTCAGATCGGTTTTTGACTAATAAGAGTTAAAAGGGAAGTTGGTGCGCTCCGCCAAGCTTGGCATATGGAGCTATCCCAACACTGCCCCCGCAACGGTAAATAAGAATGTTTAGTAGTGATGCCACTGTGTGTTTTTAAGCATGGGAAGGTTACTAAGCAGAACAGCTATACAGTGCTTTCAAGTACAATCTAGCTGTTCACTTATGAGTCCGGAGACCGGCCTATCGCAACGCAGACAAACCGCGGGGTGCGGTCTTGTGCTGATTGACAGTCTCTGTCGGTTTTCTTGCACGCCCCCGTAAATTAAAATTAATCACTCGGGTGTGAGTGTAAGAGAACCTAATAATGAAACTAATTTATACCTCTGCAGCTATTGCTGCTCTGTCCCTGCCTGCCGCTAATCTACTGGCCAATGATGATATTGATAACATTATTGTCACAGGTACCAGAATGCCTAGTAATCTGTCTGATAGCCTCTCGGCCGTGACCCTATTACAGCGTGCTGATATCGAGCGCTATCAGGCCTCAGACCTATTTGAATTGCTGTCCCGTGTTCCTAGTGCCTCTTTTGTGCGCAACGGTGGTCGCGGCAGTTCGACTTCCTTTTCCCTGCGTGGCAATCAGAGCGATCACAGTCTGTTCCTTATTGATGGCGTCCGTATTGGCAGTGCCACCACGGGCGGTGCAAGCCTAGCCTCGATAAATCTGGCAACGGTTGAGCGCATCGAAATTATCCGTGGGCCAAAATCAAACCTCTATGGTGCCGATGCAATTGGTGGTGTAGTGAATATTATTAGCCGCAAAACATCAGATCCCTCGGTGTTAAATATTGAGACCTCATTCGGCAGCAACAATACCTCTGAGACCACAGCAGTCGCTGGCTTAAATGGAGATCGTTTCAACTTTACGGCAGCGGCTAACGTGCTGCATACAGATGGCATTGATAATACCGAATCCACTGATGGCGTTAATGGCGACGACGACGCCTACAGAAACAATTCTGTGGCATTAAATCTGCGCTACCAGCTCAGTGATCGCGCGACCTGGAAACTGAGCTACAACCGCAATGAAACGGAGTCGGAATATGATGCGGGCTGTGGCGACGCTCTGACCTATGCGTCGATTGACTGCAATATCTTTTCCGTAGGTCAGGTCGATGCTTTAGCCTCCTCGATTGATGTCGCATTTAGCGATCAGTGGCACAGTAGTTTTCAGATTGGCCGCACCAATGATGAAGGTATGGAATTGGCAGATAATATCGATATATCCACTACCTATAATGCCGGTGAGTTCAATACACAGAAGACAGAAGCCACCTGGGTTAATAATCTCTTTTTAGCTGATCAGCACACATTGACTCTGGGCCTCGATTACCTGCGTGACGAAGTGACCAGCTCGACCAACTACGATGAAGCCACAAGAGACAACAAAGCGGCATTTGCCCAGTATCAGATTCAGCTTGGCGCGGTGGATACCAACTTTGGTCTGCGTTACGACGATAACGAACAGTTTGGTGATTTCACTACAGCCTCATTTCTGGCGGGTATGAACCTGACCGACGACCTGCGATTAATCGGGTCAGTGAGTGAGGGCTTTAAAGCGCCTACCTTTAATGATCTCTATTACCCAGGTAGTGGCAATAGTAGTTTTAAACCGGAGGAGTCAACCAATTACGAGATCGGTTTAAACGCTAGCTTAGGCAATGCTCTGCTCACAGTTGCAGTATTTAACAATCAGCTGACCAACTTGATTCAATACAACTCATCGACATTCGAAACCGAACAAACCACGGAAGTAGAGATTACCGGTATTGAGTTTAATTTGGATACTGAAGTTGCCGGTTGGGCGCTATCGCTATCGGGCTCGGTAATCGATCCTGAAAACAAGGGCAATGGTAAGCTGTTGCGCCGCCGTGCAGAGCAGTCCATGAGCTTTGATGCGGACTATGGCTTTAACGATCTAACACTGGGCTTTACCCTGCGCAGCGAAGGTCATCGCTTTGATGATGCGGATAACACGATTAAGTTAGGCGGTTATACCACTAGCGCAATCCGTGCCAGCTACCGCATCAATGATGAGTGGGCGGTGAAAGCCAAGGTTGATAATCTAACCGACAAAGAATATGTGACAGCGTCTTCTTTCGGACTGGGCAATTACCGGTCTGTGGGTAGAGAGGTGATGTTTACTGTCGCCTATACGCCTTCTTTCTAATAACCCTGTTGGGCTCTTCTTGAAGTGAAGAGCCCATTTTTGAGCCCAACTTTGAGCCCAACTTGAGAGGCACGCCAACAATGAGTGAAGATAAAAAAGCAGTGGAAACAAAAGACGAAAGTCATAAGCGTAAGATGCAAAATCAGAAAGAAAAGGTCGACGCCAAGATTGCTGCGTCGGACGAAGAGCGCGGGGTAATGATTGTACTGACCGGCGATGGCAAGGGTAAAAGTAGCTCGGCCTTTGGCATGGTGATGCGCGCTATGGGTTACGGCTACAAGGTTGGCGTTGTACAGTTTATTAAGGGCGAGCAGCTCTCCGGTGAAGAGCTCTATGTCAGAGAGAAATGCCCCGAGATCGAGTTCTATCAAATGGGCACCGGTTTTACTTGGAATACTCAGGATCGCAGTGGCGATATTGCTGCCGCGGAGCGAACCTGGGCGGTGGTTGAGCCGATGCTGAAAGATGAGAGCCTTCACCTAGTGATTCTCGATGAGCTCACTTATATGCTCAGCTACAAATATCTCGATGAAGAGATGGTGCTTAAAGCCTTGGCCAACCGACCTAAAAACCAGAGTGTTGTAGTCACTGGTCGCGGCGGCGGCTCAGCGATTCGCGAGTTGGCGGATACGGTGTCTGAAATCAAAGATGTTAAGCATGCCTATCACGACGGTGTTAAAGCCCGCAGAGGCGTTGATTTCTAAGATGAACACCCAGGCCTGCACGTTAATGGTTCAGGGCACGACATCAGATGCAGGGAAGAGCGTTCTGGTGGCGGGTCTGTGCCGCGTGTTGGCCAATCGCGGTGTTAAGGTTGCCCCGTTCAAGCCGCAAAATATGGCTTTAAACAGTGCAGTCACTGAGAACGGTGGTGAAATTGGCCGTGCTCAGGCACTCCAGGCTCAGGCCTGTTTTCTCAAGCCTCACACCGACATGAACCCAATCCTGCTCAAGCCCTCCAGTGATACTGGGGCTCAGGTGATTATCCATGGCCATGCTATTAGCCATATGGATGCGGTGAAATATCATGATTATAAAAAGGTCGCGATGGATGCAGTGATGCAGTCTCATGGCCGCCTTGAAGAACAGTATCAGGTAGTCGTAGTGGAAGGTGCTGGCAGTCCCGCGGAGATCAATCTGCGAGCCAATGATATTGCCAATATGGGTTTTGCCGAAAAGGCTGATTGCCCGGTGATTATTATTGCCGATATCGATAAAGGCGGCGTCTTTGCCCATCTGGTGGGCACCTTAGATTTACTCTCAGAAACAGAGCAGCAGCGGGTTATTGGCTTTGTGATCAATAAATTTCGCGGTGATATCGCGCTCTTAGAGTCTGGTTTGGACTGGTTGGAAGAGCGCACCGGCAAGCCAGTAATCGGTGTGATTCCCTATCTGCCGGGTCTGCATCTGGATGCTGAAGATGCCATAGCCGCTGAGCAGATACTGGATACAGAGCTGCCCCAGCTTCGGGTGGTGGTACCGGTGTTTCCGCGTATTAGTAACCACACTGATTTTGATGCGCTGCGCCTGCACCCTCAGGTAGACCTGCACTATGTAGGCCCGGACGGTGACAAGCCTGCGGCTGACTTAATCATTTTGCCCGGCAGTAAAAACGTCCGTCGCGACCTGCAGTGGTTGCGGGATAATGGTTGGGATGATGCGATTAATCGCCATCTGCGTTATGGCGGCAAGATCATTGGTATCTGTGGCGGCTATCAGATGCTCGGCACCCAGCTGTCGGATCTCCATGGCGTGGAGGATAATGCCGGTGTCTCTGCGGGTCTCGGCTTATTAGAGATGACTACTGAGCTTAAGCAGCACAAACAGCTGCGTCAGGTGCAGGGTACTTTGAGTCTCACTGGCGGCAAAATCGAAGGCTACGAAATTCACTGTGGTGCCTCCTCGGGCAAGGCGTTAGGTTCTCCAGTAGTGACCCTTGATGATGGCCGCACTGATGGCGCTATCTCTAACGATAATCAGGTGCTTGGCACCTATCTCCATGGCCTCTTTGATCATCCGGATTCCTCTGCCGCTCTCTTGGCTTGGGCCGGTTTAGAAACCTTGCAGATTGTTGATCAGCGGGAAATTCGCGAGACCCAACTCAACCGTTTGGCGGCTATGTTGGAGAAGCATCTGGATTGTGCCATGTTATTTCCAGAGCACTTCAACCTGAAGGAAGCTGTGGGTGAATAATTTGATAAGCAAAAACGTGCCACTATTGCTGGCTGTATTTTTAGCCATATTGATGCTGCTTACACGGAGTAATTATTTTGACTGGGCCACTGTGCTGCCCAGCGCTTCACTGGCGATTTTTTTTCTGGTGGGTTTTTACCTGCGCAGCTATCTCTCCTTTGCGGTTTTTGCCGGTCTCGCCTATGCCTGTGATTACTGGGTTTTATATGTCGGAGGTGAGGGCTGTTTTACTTCCGCTTATGGCTTTATTTTTGCCGGCTATTTTCTACTCTGGCGCAGCGCCAAATGGGCAGCCGGCAACTATGATCTGCTCCGCTTGCCCGATGGGATTAAAGTTTTCGCCGTGGCGCTGCTCTCAATTAGCGGCGCATTTTTGATTTCCAATGGCAGTTTTTATGCTTTTTCCGGTAATTTCAGTGACCTTAGCCTGATCGATTACAGCGCCCGGGTGATGCGCTACTACTTTACCTATCTGACCGATCCGTTGATTTACTTGGGCATTGCCGCTTTAGTCCACAGATTGATTCAAAGATTACCAGCTACTAATGTGGAGACCAGCGAATGATCACTTCTGACAAGCTTAATTACACTGCTGAGGTTAAATTACCCGAGCGCATTGTCTGCATGACCGAAGAGACCACCGAGTGGCTCTACCTACTGGGTGAAGACTGGCGCATTGTCGGTATCTCCGGCTATACAGTGCGACCGCCCCATGCACGGAAAGAAAAGCCCAAGGTGTCGGCCTTTACCTCAGCCAAGATTCATAAAATTCTCGAGCTGGAACCGGATCTAGTAATTGGCTTCTCCGATATGCAGGCCGAGATTGCTGCGGATCTGGTGCGAGAAGGCGTCACTGTGCATATCTGTAATCAGCGCTCGGTGGCCGAGATCTTTTCTACCCTGTTAATGATTGGCTGTATGGTGGGGGCTGAACAGAAAGCCCGTGAATTGTTGGGCCAGTATGAGGCGCGATTGAATGCCATACAGCAGACTGCAGCCGCACTGCCACGGCGTCCCAAGGTCTATTTTGAGGAGTGGGGCGATCCGCTGATCAGCGGTATTCGCTGGGTTTCTGAGTTGATTGAAATTGCCGGTGGCGATGACAGTTTTGGTGAGTTATCAGTTTATGCGGATGCCAAAAGCCGCATTATTGGCGATCAGGATAGAGTGATTGCCAAGGCGCCAGATATTATTATCGGCTCCTGGTGTGGACGTAAATTTGCCACTGAAAAAGTCGTGGCTCGAACTGGTTGGGATGCGATTCCAGCGGTGATCCACAACCAGCTCTACGAAGTAAAGTCGGCGGATATTTTACAGCCGGGGCCAGCCTGTCTGACCGATGGTATAGATCATTTGGAAAAAATCATTCAGGGTTGGGCGGCTTTGCAAATAGAGCCCTCAGCGGTTGAGGATAAAGAGCCCTCAGCGGATGAGGATAAAGAGCCGACAAGTGTCCAGCAAGAACAAGAAGAAAAAGCCTAATGACGACCAGCGCCCTAAATAATTACCTCGACCCAATTCACTCGCGGCGGTTATTGGAGGGCGTTGTTCTGAGTAAAACCGCCGACTATATACATCTGGCTTTTGCCGAACCACGTCGCGCCCTGAGCTCGGCAGTGTTTAATGGCGGTCTCTGCTGGGCCAGTCACTGGTTAAATTATAAGGTGCCACTGAACTGCCCTCTAGAAGTGGAAGAGCCCATGGTCACCTTGGAAAACTACGCACGTAATAAAGATTGGCGGGGTGATACTGTCGGCATGATGACGGCGGCCTCGATGAACTCACTACGTATCCACAGTACTGAAATTGAAGGGGAGCAGATTGTGGTACTTTCCACCACAGGTATTGCCAATGCCCTGCGCGCCGGTGACAGTGCGGACTATGGTTTGCACCAAGAGGTGGTCAGGGAAGTGGGTACTATTAATACTGCTATTATTACCAGCGCGACACTCTCGGACGCAGCCATGGTGGAAACCCATATGATCGCAACCGAATCCAAGGCGGCGGTATTTCAGCAGCTGGCTATACAAAGTACCGTATCCGAGAGCATAGCCACGGGTACTGGCACAGACTCGACTCTGGTAGTGAGCGGCCAGAGCACAACCGCCGTTCGCTTTGCTGGCAAACATACCAAGTTTGCCGAGCAGGTGGCGCGACTGACTATGGCGTCGATTGCCGATTCTCTAACCTCTATTGAGTGCGCTGCGTGAAAGTCTTAAATACCCGACTGATAACCCCGAGACTCTGCGGGCTGCTGTTGCTTATCGCACTGCCGTTGGTATCCCTGCTGGGACTGATGACCGGTCCGGTGTTTATTCCGCTGGCGGATATCCTCTCAATCAGCCTGAGTGGCGACGGCGGCAATAGCCAAGAAAAGCTGATTATTGAAATTATTCGACTGCCAAGGGTGATTCTCTCGCTCTTAGTGGGCGCGCTGCTGGCCACCTGTGGTGCTCTGTTGCAGGGCCTGTTCCGCAATCCCTTGGCCGACCCGGCGTTAATCGGTGTCTCTGCCGGTGCCTCTGTGGGTGCCAGCATAGTGATTGTGTTTGGCTCTATGTTTACTGCCGGTGGCCTATTGCTGGGCTTATCGGCTATCTCGGTAGGCGCCTTTGCCGGTGCCATCATTGCCTCGGTGATTATCTTTCGTCTGGCCACCGGGCCTCAGGGTACCTCGGTGGCGACCATGCTGCTGGCGGGTATTGCCATTAGCGCTCTAGCGGGAGCTGCCACTAATACCCTGAGCTATCTGGCTGATAATGATATGTTGCGCCGCATCAGCCTCTGGCAGATGGGCAATCTTCAGGGAGCTTCCTGGGATCGAGTCGGGCTCTGCGCGCTGACTGCGGCATTCTTAGCGGTATTGATTCCCCGTGAAGCCGGCGCCCTTAATGCCATGTTGCTGGGTGAGTCCGAAGCTCGCCATCTTGGGGTTAATGTCGAGTGGCTCAAGCGCCGCTTAATTATTTATTCGGCATTGGGGGTGGCGATCTCGGTGGCCGTGGCCGGTGTGATTGCCTTTGTTGGCCTTATGGTTCCCCATGTCATACGCCTGTTAGTGGGCCCAGATCATCGCGCTCTATTACCTCTATCGGCACTGGCTGGGGCCATTTTATTAGTCGCCGCAGATGCCTTGGCGCGGGTGGTGATTACCCCGGCTGAGCTGCCTGTGGGCGTGGTAACAGCGCTATTGGGTGCGCCGTTCTTCCTCTGGTTGTTGGTTGTGCAGCGGAGACGAACCTAATGTTAAAAATCGATTCAGTGGGCCTGACGGTTTCGGCAGTGCCCCTATTAGATAATATTTCTATAGACTGCCCGCGAGGTTCGGTGACTGCGCTGATGGGTCCCAATGGCGCAGGCAAAACCAGTCTGTTGAAAGTGATCTCTGGTGAGCATAAAGCCAGCCAGGGACGGGTAGAGATTAATCGCCAGTCGCGAGAAGAGTGGAAGCCTGCTGATATTGCTCAGTTTATGGCGGTGCTGCCTCAGAGTTCGACCTTAGAATTTGCCTTTACCTCTGAAGAAGTGGTGGCCCTGGGCCGAACACCTCATGCAACGGGCACAGTGCGAGACGCTGAAATTATCACTGCGGCCCTGGCCAAAGTCGACGCCAGCTATTTAGCTCAGCGCTCCTTTGTGCAGCTATCCGGTGGTGAAAAACAGCGTGTGCAGCTTGCTCGAGTGCTGGCTCAGATCTGGGATCACTTTGAATATGAGGGCGAATATGAGGGAGAACATGAGGGCGATGCTCCGACTGACGGCATACTGCTGCTCGATGAACCCTCCGCGGCATTTGATTTGGCGCACCAGCTGATGTTGATCGACATAGTGCAGCAGATCTCCGCTCGTGGCGTGACTGTGGTGATGGTGATGCACGACTTGAATTTGGCGGCTAAGTGCGCCGATCAAATGGTCTTTATGAACTGCGGGCACTGCACCGCGGTGGGTACAGTGACCGAGCTGCTGACCCCGGAACTGATCAAGAAAGTCTTTTCGGTGGACGCCGAAGTTATCACTCATCCGGTGCAGGGCACGCCGATGGTGGTGGTTTAAAATCCCGTCTATTTAGTAGTTAATTATTAAAGGATAGAATTTATATGGCGAATCAGTTGCAACTGATACTGGGTGGGGCGCGCTCTGGCAAAAGCCGCACGGCAGAGCAGCGTGTCGCCGATTCTGGCCTACATAAAATCTATCTGGCGACTGCCACCGCCGGTGACGGCGAGATGAGCGCGCGGATTAAAAAGCATCAAGCAGACCGCGATGGCCACTGGCAGCTGCTGGAAGAGCCCTTAGATCTAGCGCAAACATTGTCTGAATATTCCCGTGTCGATAACTGCATTCTCGTCGATTGTCTGACTCTGTGGCTAAGTAATTGCTTACATCACGACTGTTGGCCAGAGCAGCAACAGGCGCTATTGGATTCTGTAGAGCAATTGCCTGGCGCGGTTATTTTTGTCACCAATGAAGTGGGTCAGGGCATTGTGCCCATGGGTGAATTGACTCGGCAATTTGTCGATGAGGCCGGTTTTTTACATCAGCGTCTGGCGGCTGTGTGCGATCGTGTGACCATGGTGATCGCGGGCTTAGAGCAGGAGTTAAAGGTGCCAGTGCAATGAATAGTTGGTTGCGAATACCGGCGGCGGCACCCTGTACCCAGAGCCGAGAGCTCGCCTTTGAGCGTCAGCAACAGCTGACCAAGCCACCGGGATCCTTGGGTCGATTAGAGCAGTTAGCCATAGATTTTGCCGGTTACCAAAAAACGCCAGTGCCTCAACTTAAACATCCGGTGATTCGTGTCTTTGCCGCTGATCACGGTGTGGTGGCTGAAGGTATTTCTGCCTTTCCCCAGGCGGTGACGGCGCAGATGATTTATAACTTTGTCGGCGGTGGCGCGGCGATTACGGTATTGGCCAAGCAGTATGGCGCTGACTTTGGGGTGATCAATCTTGGCACTGTTGAGCCGCTAGGACAGATGCCTAAACTTGTTAATATTCAAATTGCTGCTGGCACTGAAAATTTCTGTCAGACCGCAGCCATGACTCAGGATCAGATGGAAACTGCCCTCGAGGTAGGCCGCGACAGTTGCTTAGATCAGCCTATAGATTGTTTTATCGGCGGTGAGATGGGCATAGGCAATACCACCTCGGCTGCCGCTATTTTTTCTGCGCTACTGGGTACAGATGTGGATGATATTGTTGGCCGTGGCACCGGTGTTGACGATGCCGGACTGCAGCGTAAGCGCCAGGCTGTGCAGCGCGGTTTAGACTTACATATAGGCGCCGACACCAGCCCTGAAGAGGTTTTACGCTGTCTCGGGGGCTTTGAGATTGCCGCGCTGGTGGGTGCTTATATTGGCCATGCTCAGCGTGGTGTGCCGAGTTTGGTGGATGGTTATATCAGCACTGCCGCGGCGCTATTGGCCTGTAGAATTTGCCCTAGCTTGGCCGACTGGTTATTGTTTTCGCACTGTTCTGCGGAATCGGCTCATGCCCTGGTGTTAAATGCCATGCAGGCACAGCCTCTGGTTAATTTAGATATGCGTCTGGGTGAGGGCAGTGGTGCTGGTGTTGCATTGTCACTGATTCAGTCGTCTCTGTTACTCCATTCACAGATGGCAACCTTTGCCGAAGCCGGTGTTAGCGAAAGCTAAAAAATATGACTAAAGCCACTGCTCAAGCAGAATTTACCTGTATCGATTTTTTGCGTCATGGCGAGTGCGAGGGCGGTGAAATATTCCGTGGCAGTGGCAGCGATGTGGCACTCACGGAAAAGGGCTGGCAGCAGATGCGCGACTCAGTGCAGGATATGGCTGGCTGGGATTCTATTATTACCTCGCCCTTGCAGCGCTGTCGGCGTTTTGCCACTGAGCAGTCCGAGCGCCTTTATATTCCTTTAGCCGAAAATGCCAACTGGCGTGAAATCCATTTTGGCGATTGGGAAGGGCGGTTGATGGCGGATGTCTGGAAAGAGTCTCCGGATCTAGTGGCCAGCTACTTTAAAGACCCCAATCAGTCGACACCTCATAATGGTGAGCCCTTTGCCGAGGTCGCTGAGCGCCTTAAAGGCGCTTGGGAAACGCTGTTAACAGAGCATCGCAACCAACATGTATTAGTCGTTCAGCACGGAGGAACTATACGGATATTACTGGCTTTAATCCTCGGCATGCCGGCCACAGCGATGAATCAATTTGAAGTGCCCTTTGCTTGCCTCAGCCGTATCAAGGTCTTCCACCACAGTGACTATGCGGATTTTCCCATGCTGGTGTCACACAATACTGGGAGCTTGGAGAAGTGAATGCTATTCGCCGAGAGTGGCGCGCTCTGGCCTGTGCTATGCAGTTCTTAACCCGTATCCCGCTGGCCACGCGGACGCTTTTTGACAATAAAGATTACGCCAACTCTCTCGCCTGGTATCCGGTCATTGGGCTGGTTTTGGGCGGCTTGGTTTGGCTCTCAGGTGTGGCTCTGGCAGAATTTTCATCCGCTTCTCTGGCCGGAGCGCTGGTGCTGGGGGTCTGGGTACTGCTCACTGGTGCCCTGCATCTGGATGGCGTCGCCGACTGCGCCGATGCTTGGGTGGGTGGTTTTGGCGATCGTGAGAAAACCTTTCAAATTCTAAAAGACCCGCGCTCGGGACCCATAGCTGTAGTGGTGTTGGTGCTTGTTCTGTTAATTAAGTGGGCGGCGCTGGAAGTGTTACTAGGTTCTGAACACTGGTCGATTATCTGGTTGATTCCGTTGTTGGCTCGCGGCGCCATGCCGTATATTTTTTGGCGCCTGGATTATGCTAGTGCCAGCGGTCTGGGCTCGGCTCTGGTGGAGGGACTTTCACGCCAGCGCATACTGATCAGTCTGTTATTTGTGGCTGTAATCGCGGTGCTGAGTTTGACCGCGCAGTTGGATATTCTCCTGCTGTTTGTGGTGGTTTCTCTGCTGATCTATCTCTGGTGGAAGCGTGCTAGTTATCAAAAATTGGGTGGCTTTAATGGCGACTGTGCCGGTGCTTTGGTGGAGTTTCTTGAATTGGGTTTGTTGTTGGGATTGGCAATTTATACGAGCTATAGCCTGTGACTGCTGTGGCACTGCTACTGGGTCTGCTGATCGACCATTTTGTCGGTGAAGCCAAACGCTGGCATCCCTTGGTGGGCTTTGGTAATGCTGCCTCTACATTAGAGAAAGCCGTGAACCCCAGTAGTGGCACTCATGGAAAATTACGCGGCCTAATCTGCTGGGCGCTAATGGTATTGATCCCAGTTATGGCGATGAGCTTATTGGTCTCACAGCTCTCGGGGCTGGCACTGGTAGTGGTCAACGCTCTAGTGGTCTATTTTGTGGTGGGCCTAAAAAGTCTCGCCGAGCACGGAGGCAATGTTGCTGTGCCCCTACTGGCCGGTGATCTGCCCGCGGCGCGACAGCAAATCGCTATGATGGTGAGTCGCGATACGGCTAATTTGAATGAGCAGCAGGTGGCTTCGGCAACCTGTGAGTCGGTGCTGGAGAATGGCAGCGATGCCATTTTTGCTGCGCTGTTTTGGTTTTGTTTACTCGGCGCTCCAGGTGCAATTCTCTATCGTGGGGCCAATACATTGGATGCTATGTGGGGCTATAAGATTGATCGCTATGGTAGATTTGGCTGGGCCGCGGCACGAATTGATGATGTTTTAAATTGGCTGCCCGCACGCTTAACCGCGCTCAGTTATGGGCTGGTGGGTAATTTTTCTAGTGGCCTAAAGTGCGCCCGACAGCAGGGTGGTTTAACCGACAGTCCCAATGCCGGTTATGTCATGGCTGCCGGTGCAGGCGCCTTGGGAATCAGCATGGGCGGTGCGGCGATTTATCATGGGGAAGAACATCAGCGACCGGTTTTTGGCGTTGGGCCAGTGGCTGAGGCGAGGGACATTGATCGTGCTATAGCGCTGGTGCAGCGCACTTCAGTGCTGTGGGTGGTGTTGGCCTTGGCGTTTTATGGATTGCCAATGTTATGACTATTGCTATGACATCCGCATTAACACCTATACCCGCGCCGCCAAAACCAGCCCATGGTGGTGCTCTGTATAGAGCCAGTAACGAATTTGCCATAGCCCCTGAACATTGGATTGATCTCTCTACCGGGATTAGCCCAGAGGCCTGGCCAGTGCCAGCGCCGCCCATAGAGGCCTGGCGCTCTCTGCCCGATGCGGAGGATGGTTTAATTGTCCAGGCCGCCGATTATTATGGTTGCAGTGCTAGTGAGCTATTGCCTATTTCGGGCTCTCAGTTTGCTATAGAACAGATTCCTCAGCTGTTAACGACCGGCTCTGTCGCGGTGCCGGTATGGGGTTATGCGGAACACAGTTATCGCTGGCAGTTGGCCGGGCATCAGTTGCATTGGTACAGCAGCTATCAAGAACTGGTGGATTTAGTCGAGACCAATACAGTCAATAATGCGGTAGTGATTAACCCGAACAATCCCAGCACTGAGTTATTTGAGCTGGCAGAGTTACAGTATCTTTTGGCTGTTCTGAAGGCCAATAATGGCAAGCTGCTGGTAGACGAAGCCTTTATGGATAGCAGTGATGAGCACTCCCTGTGTCGGCTCTTAGAAGGTCAGCCCTGCCCAGATGAACTGATTATTTTGCGCTCGGTGGGTAAGTTCTTTGGCCTTGCCGGTATTCGATTGGGCTTTGTGATTGCCAGTGTAGGGTTTATTCAGCGCCTTGAGTCTCAGCTGTCACCCTGGGCGGTGAATCATATTGCCCGCTGGGTTGGGCAGCAGGCACTGGCTGATCGCGATTGGCAGCAGCGTCAATGCCAGCGACTGGTGCAGCAGTCTACTGCTTGGCAAGCTCAGCTGAAAAGCTTATTTCCTACCTTTGACTGGCAGCGCTCCGATTGTTTTATTACCGCCTTTGCCGATCGCCAGAGCTGCAAGAAACTTTATCAGCAGCTTGGCCACTGTGGGCTATTAGTGAGGTTGTTATGCAGTGCCCGAGAGGGTTTGCAGGGTGGCTCTCAAGATGGTGCTGCTCTGCGTTTTGGCTTGCCCTCCCTGAGTCAGCAGCAGGTTGTTATGGAAAGAATTAAAACTCAACAATGGAGACCCCTATGAGTCGCTTAAAGCTAACCCTGTTGGTGATTCTCAGTTTTGCTAGCGCCGGTTTGCGCGGTGAAGTGATGGTCGATGATGATTTGGGCAGCCCGGTACATCTAGAGCAGCCCGCCAGTCGAATCGTTAGTCTGGCTCCTCATCTTACCGAGATAGTGTTTGCTGCTGGTGCCGGAGACAAGCTTGTTGGCGTGGTCAGTTACAGTGATTATCCAGCGGCGGCTTTGGAGATTCCGGTGATCGGTTCCTACAACAATATTAATTATGAAGCCTTGGTGGCACTGCAGCCTGATCTGGTGCTGGTTTGGAACTCGGGCAATGGACAGGAGTTAGCTGAGCGTCTGCGAGGTTTGGGGTTGAGGGTATTTGTTAGTGAGCCCAAGCGACTGCCGGATATTGCGCGGTCCCTGAGCAAGATTGGCACTCTCACTGGCACCTCCTCTACAGCGGAAAGGGCTGCGGCTAATTATTTGAGTCGCTACCAAGCACTGCAAGCGGGCAACAGCACTAAAGCCCAGGTGAAGGTCTTTATTGAGCTTTGGCATGAGCCAATGATGACGGTTAATGGCACGCATATTATCTCCGACAGTATTGAACTCTGTGGCGGTGTGAATGTGTTCGCCGATGCGATACCGCTGGTGCCGCGTATCAATGTGGAGTCTGTGGTGCGTGCTGATCCGGATGTGATTATTGCCACAGGCATGGCCGATGAGCGTCCGGAGTGGTTGGATAATTGGTTGATTTGGCCGGATCTCAGCGCGGTTAAGTCGAGCAGTTTGTACGGTATAAATCCCGACTTGATCAGCCGCCATAGTCCAAGGATATTAGAGGGCGTGACTCAGCTCTGTGATTACTTTGATCGGGCCCGAAAAACTCCGGTGGTAAACCCAATTAACTAAATCGATGGCTCTTAAAGGAGTCGTTTTTTAAAGGATCAGCTTTGAATACAATAATCACCCAGCAAGAGCGCGATGCGTTCTATAAGGTTTTGTATGGACGCCGCGATGTGCGCAGTGAGTTCTTGCCCGACCCAGTCGCCGATGATGCTCTAGAGCGGATATTACAGGCGGCTCACCATGCACCCTCGGTGGGGTTTTCGCAGCCGTGGAATTTTATTCTGCTGCGCGACCAGCAGATCAAGCAGGCTGTCCATGACCTGCATCAGGAAGCTAATGCCGAGGCAGCGGAAATGTTTGCCGATAAGCGGCAGAGGGATTATCGGCAGATTAAATTAGCTGGGATTTTGGATGCGCCGATCAATATCTGCATTACCTGTGATCGCGAGCGTGGCGGTGCTGTGGTGTTGGGCAAGACCCACCAGCCGGAGATGGATCTCTACAGCACAGTCTGTGCAGTGCAAAATCTGCAGTTGGCGGCGCGGGCTGAAAATATTGGTGTTGGCTGGGTATCGATTATGGATAAGCAGCAGTTAAAGGCACTACTGAAAATACCGGAGAGAATTGAGGTGGTGGCTTACCTCTGTGTTGGCCATGTATCGCATTTCTACGATGAGCCGGAGTTGCAGGTTAAGGGTTGGCAGAGCAGAACAGATTTAGCCGACTTGGTGGCCATGGACCAATGGAACTTTTAAACTAGGGTTTTTAAAATGGAATTTTATTCGTCACTATCGCTCATGCGCTCGATGCGTTCCTGCTCTTCAGCAAATGCGGCTTTAATTTCATCTATCACCGTATCCACATCGGCTAGCTCGGTGTCTTCTTCAAAGTAGCCGGTCAAGTGGCTCTGGGGGGTTAACTTGCCCTCTTCAAACAGCGCCCACATCTCTTTGTCATATTTAGTCTCGAGTAGCTCTGGTGCGTACTGACCATAGTACTCAGTCATATTATTAACATCCCGCGCCAGCATGCGTTCGGCATGGTTGTTGGCGGCGGCATCAACAGCCTGAGGCAGGTCGATAATCACTGGGCCGTAGTCGTCGACCAGTACATTAAATTCAGAGAGATCCCCATGGACTAAGCCCACGCAGAGCATGCGCAACACATATTGCATCACCACATAGTGATCTTCGATGGCCTGTTCCGCGGACATGGAAATATCATTTAAGCGCGGTGCCACCTGACCATCTTCGAGGGTCACCAACTCCATCAGCAAGACGCCATCAAAGCAGCCGTAGGGTATGGGTACACGCACATTGGCGGCGGCGAGTTTGTAGAGGGCGTCGACTTCGGCGTTCTGCCAGGTTTCTTCTTGCTGCTTGCGGCCAAATCTTGAGCCTTTTTCCATGGCGCGTTGGCGGCGACTATTGCGGACCTTGCGGCCTTCTTGATAGGTGACAGCCTGTTTAAAGCTGCGTTTGCTGGCTTCTTTATAGACTTTGGCACAGCGTATTTCCGAACCGCAGCGCACCACAAAGACAGCGGCTTCTTTGCCGCTCATCAGTGGGCGAATCACCTCATCGACAATACCATCTTCGATTAGCGGCTGAATGCGTTTCGGAACTTTCATACTTTCTATACGCCCCTATATCCTTATGCCTTCCGCTCTTATGCTATATTGAATAGCGTCAGGCTGGCTCTCTTATACTGCGCTTATCTCGTGATGAGAATAGCGCATCAATAAAAAAGCCGCTGACAAATATCAGCGGCTTAATGCCCCTCTGGTTCACCCCACTAGTGCTTTAATCCATTTTTCGGATCGGCGGTGGTGTTCGGGCGGTTATTTTTTTCCCCTATCCTTTCTTATTATTATAGATCATACCCCCTCTCATC
>CAJQKW010000142.1 GCA_905478975.1 uncultured Pseudomonadales bacterium
GATTGACCAATGGGCGGCCTTGTGGACGATTTCGCGCATAATCCAAAGAATATAAATAACCGCCAAGGGCACTCATAACCGCTGACATACCAACAGAAATACGGGCTTCGTTCATCATATGAAACATGTTGGCTAAGCCCTGATTAGGCTCTCCAACTAGGTAGCCAATAGATTCGCCAGACTCACCAAAGTTGAGTAGACAGTTAGTCGCGCCGCGACAGCCCATCTTGTGATTCAGGCCGGCCAGGGCTACATTGTTCGATTCACCAATAGTGCCGTCATCATTAACTCGATTTTTCGGCACCAAAAATAGTGAGATGCCTTTGACACCTGGGGGCGAACCGGGAATTTTTGCCAACACCATATGGACGATATTCTCGGTAAGATCTTGTTCCCCGCCAGATATCCACATTTTAGTGCCGCTAAGGGCATAGGAGCCATCTGCCTTTGGCTCGGCCTTAGTGCGGATATCGGCAAGGGAAGAACCCGCTTGAGTCTCAGATAAACACATGGTGCCGAACCACTTACCATCGACAAGATTGGGTAGATACTTGGCTTTGAGCTCCTCGGAACCACAGGCATTGAGCATGTTAGCCACGCCTTGGGTGAGAAAGAGGTAGATATGGGCAGGATTATTAGCACAGACAAACATACCATTGAGCGCCTGATCGGCCATCCAAGGTAACTGCAGGCCACCCACGTCGGCATCATAGGCTGAGGCACATAAACCGGCTTCCTGATAAGCGGCAATAGCCTCTTTGAGTTCAGGGATGGTTTCGACTTTGCCGTCGACAAATTGTGGTTCATTGGCATCCAGCTTAGAGGCGCAGGTCAAAAACTGGTCTTCAGCAATCGTCTGGCAGAGATCCATCATCGCGTCCAAGGACTCGCGGTCATAGTCGGCATAGCGCTCTGACTTAAAAATCTCATCTAACCCTAGGGTTTCATAGAGTACAAAGTCGAGATCTCGACGATTAACAATCATTGACATGGTTATTCCTTCTTTTGCTTGTAATAAGGGGCTGTGGCTACTCACTAGCTTGCGAGTTTTTGTCATCACTTATGGGACAACAAATTGATATCTTAGATTCAGTATTTTCAGATACGGGAGGCGATTAGGATTGGCGTTATTTTAGCATTTCGCAATCGTTTAACAATCGCTTAACAATATTGGATTTTTATACCGACAATCATTCAGGCTTTATATCAAGTACAAACAGTCTTCGGCTCAAGTGCTTATTGCGCACTTTTCAAGGTAGCGCAGTCACCGCTACCTCTCCTGTGCTAATAAGTTGGTCAATAGACGAGTGATCCCAACCCAGCTCGCTTAGAACTTCGCGACTCTGCTCCCCTAACAGAGGACTAGGCTTAGCCTGTGAAGTAGTGGCACCATCAAATTGCACAGGAGGTCTGGGAACGGTCAGCTTACCCATAGCCTCTGTCACATAAGTCTCAAGAGCGTCGATTGCCTGAATCTGGTCATTGGTTTCAATTTCATCTTGATGTAGACAGGGTGCGCAGGGGACATCAGCGGCTTTTAGTGCGGCAACGGCCTTCTCTACACCAATATCCAAGCGCGGGTTTTTAAGCACCAAACTCACTTCTTTCATATTCGTCATACGCGAGGCGATGCTGCTAAACAGCGGCATATCAAGCAGTTCCGGGTAGCCAATCAATGGCAATACAGCCTGCCAGTGACTGTCGGTGAGTGCCGCCACAGCCACTGCGCCATCACTAAAATTGAGTGTCTGGAAATAATCTGCCCCGGGAGACATTTCAAATCTGTCATCATCTTTTAGGGTTCTATGCATCATGCCGTCTGGCCACATGAACGCCAGGCAGGCATGGAGCATGGAGATATCAATATGCTGCCCCTCACCAGTAGTTGCTCGAGCAACCAGAGCGGCGGTTGCCGCTTGGCAAACCGTATAGCTGGTAACTTTATCGCAAATAAAGGTGCGAATTAGATCAAAGCCATTGTCCTCGGAGGACTGTAAATTGGTTAACCCAGACATCCCTTGGATAACATGGTCAAAGGCTGGCTTGTCGGCCATAGGGCCTTGGGTGCCGAAACCGCTTACGGCGACATAAACTAATTTAGGGTTAATTTTGCGCAGCACATCTGAACCCAGGCCAAGGCGATCCATCACCCCAGGACGATAGTTGTGCAGCAGCACATCAGCCCGTGCGGCGAGTTTTTTGACCGCCTCAACGCCGGCCTCGGATTTTAGATCTATTGCCAGAGAGCGCTTGCCACGATTGCAGTTATGGAAAAAACCGGAGACACCATTTTTTTGGGTTCCTAGGGGCCGCATTTGGTCGCCGCGCAATGGCGGCTCAACCTTCACCACTGTTGCACCTTGGGCGGCCATGGTCATGGCGGCCAGTGAACAGGTAATCATATTGGAAAGCTCGATAACTTCTAAGCCAGCGAGGGGCTGGCGTGCGGTGGCTGTACTCATTGGGGTACTCTTTTTATTATTATTGTTTGGGTGCAGAGCGACAAAGTATTACATAGCCAAAGGCTTAGGTCATCTTGTTGTAACCAGCAACTATTTGGCGGTTTAGAGCCGCTAATTGACCCTTGGGCTGGTAGGTTTTTACTTGAGGGTGCCTCTCATCTCGATGAGATTCTATGACCAAAGTCAGCCGCCAACATCAATCAGCCTTATAAAACCCCATCGCCTTATCCCGCACAGAACCGACCCTAAGATTCAAAATATCCAGCAGATAATTCTGATGCAGCTTCCATGGACTCTTATCCCCTTGCTTGGGAAACTGATCCATAGCACGATCCACATACCCCGACGCCAGATCCAAAAACTGCAACCGTTTAACACTGGGATCATTATTCGCAACACAGTACTGGTAGTTGTTTTTATCCATATAACTCAATAACCGACAGACATAATTACTGGTCAGATCACATTTAAGCGTCCAAGAAGCATTGGTATACCCCGCCGCTAAGGCCAGATTGGGTATGCCACTAAACATCATGCCCTTGTAGGTAAGACTATCTGACACCTTCTTCTCAACACCATCCACCTCAAGCTTCATACCACCCAGCAGCAGCAACTCAAGACCGGTGGCGGTAACAATAATATCCGCTTCAAGAAGCTCGCCCGATTTAAGCTCAATACCCGTCTCGGTAAACGTTTCAATATGGTCAGTGACGATGCTCGAAGTGCCTTTGCGCAAGGAGCGAAACAGATCGCCATTGGGCACCAGACAGAGGCGCTGATCCCAGGGGTTATAACTGGGGTTAAAGTGAGTGTCGATATCAAAATCATCACCCATCCAAGCATGAACAACTTTACGAATAAGCTTCTTCACATAATTGGGATAGCGCCGACTAGCCTGAAACAGTAACGCCGACAGGGTGACATTTTTCC
This sequence comes from uncultured Pseudomonadales bacterium, assembly GCA_905478975.1. Classification (GTDB taxonomy): domain Bacteria; phylum Pseudomonadota; class Gammaproteobacteria; order Pseudomonadales; family Porticoccaceae; genus HTCC2207. The sequence goes on from CAJQKW010000142.1 coordinate 3,393, forward strand.
AGCGCGTCAGATCATAGGCAAACTGTTCAGGAAACCAGCGCCGAAATTTCATACTGGTGGCATCCACTTCCGGGCGCGACAGCACATAGGTTGGCGAGCGCTGAAGCATGGTCACATGCTCTGCGGTCTTGGCCAAGGCAGGCACCAGGGTAATGGCAGTGGCACCACTGCCGATAACCACCACCCGCTTGCCGCTGTAATCGAGATCTTCAGGCCACAGCTGGGGATGCACAACCTGCCCTTTAAACTGATCGGCGCCGGGAAAGTCCGGGGTGTAACCTTTGTCATAGCGATAGTAACCGGTGCAGCTATAGATAAAGTTACAGGTCAGGGTTTCTACTTCAGCATCAGGCTCAGTACTATTCTCTAAACTCAGAGTCCATCTTGCAGTCCCACTGTCCCATGAGGCAGCCACAACTTTGCGCTGATATTGAATATGCTCGTCAACGCCAAATTCGGCAGCACTCTCTTGGATATAATCACGAATGGCTGGACCATCGGCAATCGCCTTGGGGCTTAACCAGGGCTTAAAGCTATAACCCAAGGTGTGCATATCCGAGTCTGAACGAATCCCAGGATAGCGAAACAGATCCCAGGTGCCGCCCATACTCTCGCGACTCTCAATAATGCGGTAGCTTTTGTTCGGGTGCTTGAGCTGTAAGTGGCAAGCTGCGCCGATACCAGAGAGGCCGGCGCCAATAATAATCATGTCGAAGTGATTCATAAGTAATCTTTTTTTATTATTGTATAAGCAGTATTTCCCAATTCGAGATCACACTGCCAGAGGCTAATATCAGAACGGCCACCAGCCTTTTACCGCCTTATCCAGAGCAGGCTGGCACTGCTTCAATTGAGAACTGTACGCCGCGGCTTGCTTTTTTACCTTGGCCGCAACGCCACTCAAAAACTTTTTCTTTTTATAACTGCCACTCTTAAATCCACCCCAGCCCTCGTGATAGGCAAGGTATTGCTGATAGGCATCCCACTTTGAGAGACCGAGATTCTTCTGGCTCTTATCCGTGTACCAGCCAACAAAGTTGATCGCATCAGAGAACTTATCCCGATCGTGACTCCAGTGCCCGGTGTCGCGACGGTAGTCATTCCAGGCCGGATCCTGAGCCTGGGCGAAACCATAGGCGGAAGATCTTCGCGGCAGTGGGATAAAGAAAAACTTCGGCCGGTCGGGGCGCACATTGTGACGGAAACTGGATTCCTGATTGATAATCGCCATCATCACCGAGATCGGTGTGCCCCAGCGTTTATTGGCACTGCGGGCGGCTTTATACCAGTCGGTTTCGCCGCGAAAAATCTCGCAGACATCGGCGGTCTTGGCCGGTTTGTAGGTAGCACAGCTAGATAGCGCAAAGATTACGCAGAGCAAAACGACTTTAGAGGCTGCCATTTTAGGGAATCCTGTAAATACAGGCAGCCCAGAGAGTTTTAACATGTGTTTTTTATGCATTTTTTAGGTATTGTATGGCCTGCAAATAGTCACGTGACACAGATAATTAGCACGCCTATCTCTAAACAGTAGAGTTGCTAATTTCCTCCCGGATTAGTTGACCATTCTACAGATTCCACGGCATTATTCATGCGCTTTGTTACACAGTCACAAAGCCTGTTTAATTGCTGAACGCATAACCTCAATCTAACAGCAAATTGACCAACGGACATTTATTATGACGACCATGCCGCAAGAGGCAAACAACTATATTTTCACCGGCACCTGTCGCGCCGGAAGCGGTGTAGTGGCCGCAGTCACCAGCTATCTGGCAGAGCGCAATTGCTATATCTGCGCCCTCGAACAGTTTGACGATGACTCCACCAATAAATTCTTTATGCGCGCAGTGTTTCGCCCCCAAGACGGCTCGCCATCAATAGATGAGATCAGAGGCTCGTTTAATCAGGTCTCGGATAGCTTCGGTATGGACTGGAATATCCACGATCCCAAGGTTCCAGTTAAAACCCTGATTATGGTTTCAAAATATGACCACTGCCTCGACGATATTTTATATCGTCGCCGCAAAGGGGAATTTAATATGGAGATCACCGCGGTGGTCTCCAACCATGTTGACCTGCGCGCCATGGTTGAGCGCGAAGGTATTCCCTTTATCCACCTGCCAATCACTAAAGATACCAAGGCTCAGCAGGAACAGCGGCTGATGGAAATTGTTGACGAGACCGGTACCGAGCTGGTGGTCTTAGCCCGCTATATGCAGATTCTATCCAACGAATTGTCGGCCCAGCTGTCTGGCCGTTGCATTAATATTCACCACTCTTTTCTGCCCGGATTTAAAGGCGCCAAGCCCTATCATCAGGCCTATGAACGAGGCGTAAAAGTGATCGGTGCCACCGCTCACTACGTCACCTCCGATCTCGATGAAGGCCCCATTATCGAGCAGATCCTGACCCGGGTGAACCACAACTACAAACCCGAACATCTGGTCAGAGTCGGCCGCGACAATGAGAGCATGGCCCTGACCAAAGCGATCACCTACCACATTGAACGACGAGTGTTTCTCGACGGCAATAAAACAGTAGTGTTTCTAGGTGGCTAAATGCCACTGACACTATTATGGAGACTCCATGCCATTTGGACTTTTAAAATACGGGCTCAATAGTGAGTACCCGGGTACGCATCACTTTAATCCCACCACAGAGCTTAAAAAGCACTATGACGTAGTGATTATTGGCGCCGGTGGTCACGGCACCGGCATCGCCTACCATCTGGCAAAATACCACGGCATTACCAATGTCGCGGTACTGGAAAAGAATTATCTCGGCAGCGGTAATACCGCCCGCAACACCGCGGTGATTCGCTCCAACTACCTCACCGAAGAAGGAGTCACCTTCTATCGCGAGTCAGTGAAACTCTGGCAAGACCTGAGCAACGAATTTAACTACAACGTCATGATGGAAAGCCGCGGTCAGCTCACATTGGCCCACAGCGATGCCGCGATCCGCAGCTTTCGCTGGCGCGCTGAGGTCAATCAGCATATGGGCGTGCGCTCGGAACTGATCGACCGCCAGCAAATTGCCGAGATGATCCCCAACCTCAATATGTCTGAAGACGCACGCTTTCCGATTATGGCCGGACTCTGGCATGCGGATGGCGCCACCGCCCGTCACGACGCAGTGGCCTGGGGCTACGCCAAAGGCGCCTGCAAGCGCGGTGTCGAATTACATCAGCTCACCGAAGTGCAGGATATAGAAGTGACCAGCGGTAAAGTCACAGCAGTGAAAACCAATCGCGGGCGCATCGAGTGCGGCTGTGTGGTTCAAGCCGTAGCCGGTGCCAGCTCTATAGTAGCCAAGATGGCCGGCATACCACTACCGATTCACTCCTACCCTCTGCAAGCCATGGTCACACAACCCTACAAACCAGTTTTCACTCCCCATGTCAGTTCGCCTCACCTGCATGTCTATACCCATCAGACATCCCGCGGCGAATTTGTTATCGGTGGCGGTTCTGATCCCTACCCCCTCTACAACACCAGAGCCACTCTGGATCAGCGCGAGACACTGACGGCAGCTGCACTGGAACTGTTTCCCTTTCTAGCTCAGGCACGCATGTTGCGCCAGTGGGCTGGCACCACCGATATGACCCCCGACTACAGCCCGATTATGGGACTCAGTCCAGTGGACAATTATTATCTGGATGCCGGTTGGGGCACCTGGGGTTTTAAGGCGACACCGATTTGCGGCAAGACCATGGCAGAGCTGGTGGCGACCGGAAAAGTCCCGGAGATTATCAAGCCTTTCGAGCTCGAGCGTTTCTATAAGTACCAGCAAATCAACGAAGCCGGTGCCACCGCCGCTAGCCACTAAGACTTAGGGGAGACAATCATGAAACTATTAACCTGCCCTTTAAATGGCCTGCGCAATATCACCGAGTTTACCTACGGTGGTGAGTATCACCCCATGCCCGACCACCAGCAGGCCTCGTCACGAGAGTGGGCGGAGCACGTCTTCTTCCATGACAATGCCGCCGGTGTAGTGATCGAGTGGTGGTGTCACAGTGCCAGCTCTTACTGGTTTTTGGCAGAGCGCAATACCATCAGCGACAAGATACTGCGGACCTTTCCCGCCAGCGAAATCTTTAACCAGCGCATCGACTTCAATCCGTTGCCTGAACTCACGTCCACCGCTCCTTCTACCCCACCTCCCACCGCAACTCAAAAGGGAGAGAGCTAATAATGTCGGATAATAGCCGTTTAGCCCCACCCTTTGGCTCGCTGATCAACCGCGAGCAACCCATAAGTTTTAGCTTTGAAAAGCAAACCTACAAGGGGTACGCCGGGGACAATATCGCCAGCGCTCTGGCCGCCAGCCAGCAATGGTTACTGAGCCGATCCTTTAAATATCACCGTCCTCGCGGCCTATTGACCATGGCCGGGCAAGATGCCAACACCATGATTCAGCTGCCCTCGGATCCCAATGCTCTCGCCGATCGCATCACTATCAGCGATGGACTTGAGGTCATGGCACAGAACTACAGCGGCAGCCTCAATCGCGACCGTGGGGCCCTGCTCGGATTGTTCTCTAAATTCCTACCGGTGGGCTTTTATTACAAAGCCTTTTTTAAGCCTCGTGGCATGTGGGAAAAGTGGGCACCACTGATTCGTAAAAAAGCCGGTCTCGGGGTGATTAACCAAGACTATCAGGCCGAGTATTACGACAAGCAGTATCAATTTTATGATGTCGCCGTAATTGGCGCCGGACCCGCGGGCCTTTCAGCAGCCTTGGAAGCGGCAAAAAGTGGTGCCGAAGTGCTGCTGGTGGACGAGAATGCCAGCCTCGGTGGATCACTCAACTACAGCCGTCTCGATGTCGAAGGCAATACAGCTCGCGTGCTGCGTCAGAAATTAGTTGCCGAAGTTGAAGCGAACGGCAATATCACCGCCATGACCAGTGCCACCTGCAATGGTTGGTTCGCCGATAACTGGCTGCCAATTATTGGTGGCAAGCGACTCTATAAAGTGCGCGCCAAGAAAACCATCCTCTGTGTCGGCTCACTGGAACAGCAAGCAGTGTTCCACAATAACGACCTGCCCGGTGTGATGATGAGCAGTGCCGCTCAGCGACTAATGCATCTCTATGGCGTGCGTCCCGGCAAAACCGCCGTGGTGGTCACCGGCAATAACGAAGGTTATGCCACCGCACTAGATCTGCTGGATGCCGGTGTCCAGGTCAAAGCCATTATCGACCTGCGCCAGCAGCCAGACTATGACGTCATTGCCGAATATGCTGTAAGCAAAGGTCTGAAAGTCAAAACCGGACATGCAGTTTATGCCGCCAATAAAGACCGCAGCGGTCTGCATCTGGGTTCGGTGGAAGTGCGCGAAATTATTAGTCAGGGAATCTGTGCGGCACCTATTAAAGGCAAGGGCAAAGGCGAAATCATTGACTGCGACACCCTGTGCATGTCCGTGGGTTACACCCCCACTTATCAGCTGATCTGCCAGGGTGGCGGCCAGCTGAGTTATGACGACACAAGCTCAATGTTTACTCTCACTAACTGCCCCGAAGACTGTCAGATTGCCGGATCAGTAAACAGCCACTGGCTGCTGGACGATGTGATGGCCGATGCCCGACGGGCGGCTCTGATTGCCACCAATGAATTGCAGCTGAGCAGCGCAACAGTGCCCGATGCCATTGCCCTATCACAGCAACAGAGCCCAAACTTTGGCTGGCCGATTTTTGCCCACCCCAAAGGCAAGGAATTTGTCGACTTTGATGAAGATCTACAGATTGCCGATATTATTAATGCCACCCGGGACGGCTACGAACATGTGCAGCTGGTCAAGCGCTACTCCACCTGCGGCATGGGTCCCTCACAGGGTCGCCACTCGGCATTGGCAACGGCTCGTTTAGTCGCCGCCGCCACCAATAAAACCGTGGCCCAAACCGGCGTGACCACGGCGCGGCCGCCGTTTTCCGCCGAGCATTTAGGGCACAGTGCCGGACGCAGTTTCTATCCCGCCCAGCGCAGCAATATGCACTATCGCCATATTGAAGCGGGCGCGCAGATGCTTCAGGCTGGTGCTTGGTATAGACCGGCCTATTACGGCAGTGCCGATCTGCGCCAGAGCTGTATTAATAATGAGGTCAAAAATGTACGCAGTAATGTCGGCCTGGTGGATGTTTCGACACTGGGTGGGCTAGAAGTGCGCGGACCTGATGCGCCTGAATTTTTAAACCGCTTTTATACCTTTGGCTTCTTAAAGCAGCCAGTGGGTAAAGCCCGCTATGCACTGCTGACCAATGAAGCGGGCGTGGTCATCGACGACGGTGTTGCCTGTCGCTTTACTGAGCAGCATTACTATGTCACCGCCACCACCGGCGGCGTCGGCAATGTCTACCAGAGCATGCTGAAATGGAATGTCCAGTGGTGTCTGGATGTGGATATAGCCAATGTCACCTCGGCCTATTCCGCGGTCAATATCGCCGGGCCCAATGCCCGCAATGTGCTGGCCAAAGTCTGCTCGGATATTGATCTGGATAGCCAAGCCTTTCCCTATATGGGTGTTCGTGAAGGCACTGTTGCCGGTATTCCTGCACGGGTGATACGCGTTGGCTTTGTCGGTGAGCTGGGTTATGAAGTCCATATCCCCCAACACTGCGGCGAAGCCCTCTGGGATGCCCTGATCGACGCTGGCGCTGAGTTCTCAATCAAGCCATTTGGTATCGAAGCACAGCGTATTCTGCGTCTCGAGAAAGGCCATATTATTATCGGCCAGGACACCGACGCCATGTCCAATCCAGCTGAAGTCAATATGGGCTGGGCTATTGCCAAGAAGAAGCCCTTCTTTGTCGGCGGTCGCAGTATTCAAGAACTCAATAAAACGCCACTCAAGCGCTGCCAGGTTGGCTTTGTGATCAATGACCTCAAGGCACCGATTCCCCTGGAGAGCCACTTGGTGCTCGACGGCGATCGCATGACTGGGCGGGTCACCTCCTGTAATTACTCACCGACTCTGAATAAGCCAGTGGGCTTAGCCTTTGTAGAACCCGACCAAGCCGAGGCCGGCAGCCACTTTACGATCAAATCCAGTGGCGGTGTTATGGTCGATGCGATGGTGGTGAAACTGCCTTTCTATGATCCAGAAACCCAGCGTCAGGAGCTTTAATAATGTCATCGTCTATTGATATCGCCACCACCGCCCTGCGCCGCAGCCAACTCTATCGCCGTCATATTGAAATGGGCGCGGTGTTTGAGCCTCTCAGTGACGGGACAGCGGGTGATAGTGCAGTGGTCTGCCATTACGGGACTAACAATCAGGAACAAGAACTGACCCAGGCACAGCATCTCGGCCTAGCCGATCTCTCGACCCTGCCGCGTATGGGTTTTAAAGGTCTGGGTGCGCCGGACTGGGCAGCTGCACAGGGAATCCAACTGCCGGCGCAGCCCAATCAAGCAACCCTGCAGACTGATGGCACATTGGTCGCCCGTCTATCACAGAGCGAGCTTTTACTGGCCAGCAATCTCAATGGGTTGTCTGAGAGTATTGAGAGTATTGCCAAGACAACTCAGAGTGCGCGTAATTCAGAGCTACCAGAGCGCGTCTATAGCTTGCCGCGCAGTGACAGTCACAGCTGGTTAGTACTCTGCGGCAGTCGTGCGGCGGAAACTCTCGCCAAAGTCTGTGGCGTCGATCTGCGCCCGCACAAGTTTGCCAATGGCGAAGTGGCGCAGACATCAATCGCGAAAATTAATGGGGTGCTGGTGCGCAATGATCTGGGCGAGACGCTCAGCTACTGTATTTTTAGCGACAGCAGCTCGGTTGAATTTTTATGGGATAGCCTGCACGACGCCATGGCTGAATTTAAGGGTGCCGCGATTGGCATTCAGGCACTGCGGGACTGTTGATAATTAGCAGCTGTTAAGCCGCGAGTTCTTCTAGTACTTGAGGATGGCTCTGGGCGACTTTTATGAGAGTCACAGCAGCGCTATCCGGCTGCTTGCGCCCCTGCTCCCAGTCACGCAGAGTGCCGACGGGAATGCCCAATAGTTTGGCAAAAGCCGGCTGAGATTTTCGCAGCTCTTTTCTGACACTAATCACCAATAGTTGCTCTGGGGACCAGTTTTTTGCTGCGGCACCGGCTTTAATTGCCAGTACATCATCGAGCAGGGCCTGGCCTGCATGGGTCATTTTATTTGGCTTTTTAGTAGGTACGCTAATAGGCTTTTTATTTGGCATTTTAGTCTGCATCGATCGCCTCCTTAATTCTCTTTAATTCATGGGCGGGAATGGTTTCTCGCTCATTCTTGCTATACAGCGTCAGTAACCAGATAACTTCCCGTGAACTGTTAAAGTAGACAATCCTTACACCACCGCTCTTGCCTCTATTACCTCGCGTCCAGCGGATTTTTCTAACCCCACCAGAACCTGCCACAACCTCTCCTGCTCTGGGGTTGGTGGCGATATAAATAATGAACTCCTCGTAATCCGATGGCGCCCAGACTTTACTCGCCTTGGAGGTAAAGATCCCTGTCTCTATAACTGTTTGCAAAGAGTTTATACGGCTTTGCCGTACCCCGTCAAGTTCAAAGTATTAACATTAAATGACGGCAGTCACCTCGGCTAGCAGCCCGAGCCAATAGTGGAATCCAACGCACAGTTACCCGCAGTAATATTTAAGTGAAAATATTCCACTAAAAGAGCTTCAAGAAAAGACAGCAAACTTAGCCAGCACCGATTGCAAACCAAACAGCCCCATAAGATACTGGCGTCATGAAAAAAACTAAAAATATCGAAATCGGCGCATTAAAAATATTCGCTGCGGTATCCAACTCAGAAACCCTGACCCAGGCTGGCGAACAGCTCGGCATAACTCAGTCAGCCGTTTCACAGGCCATAAAGCAGCTGGAAATACAGACCGATACCCAATTGGTAATCACTCGCTCGCGACCGATTAAACTGACTCCCAGCGGCCAGGTGCTAAAAGACTACGCCAGGCAAGTTATCGAAGACACCCAGCGCATGCTCTCGGATGTGAGCATGGCTTCCAAAGGCGGTTTGGTGCCGCTAAATGTGGGCATGGTTGACTCTTTTTGCGACGTCGCCGGTCTGCAATTGATGCAGCAGCTGAAACCCTATACCTCAAGATTGGCTCTGCGCACTGGACTGGTTTCGCCACTTACCCAAGCCCTGCTCAATCGCGATCTGGACATATTGATTACCGGCGACCCACTGGACGAACACCCGCAGCTAAAGCGCTATCCGCTGCTGCGCGATCCCTTTGTGGTATTGGTCTCGAAGAAATGTAGTCTGCCCGCTGATCTAAATATTCAGTGGTTGGCGGAAAATCTGCCGTTTATTCAGTACAACCGTCAGTCGCGCCTCGGTACCTTGACCGACCTGATTGCCCGGCGTATAAATATCAAACTGATGACCAATTACGAGTTGGACAGCACCCAGACATTGCTGCGTTTTGTTCAGTCGGGTCACGGCTGGGCGATTGTCACCGGGCTCTGCATGGTGCGCTATCCTCACCTGCTTAAAGATGTGGAGATTATGCCCTTGGCCAATGGCAATCACGCCCGTTATCTGTCGTTGCTCTGCCGTCCTGATGAGCTGGGCAAGCTGCCACAGATGAGTGCCGAGATCTGCCGCAGTCTCTACAGCAATGAGATTGTCCCGCAGCTGGAGAAGATTGCTCCCTGGCTCAAACAGCAGGCCTATGCCATCGACAAAATGCCGGCGATCTAAAGCCCCCTAACGCCCGTTCAAATCGAACAGTTCGCCTAAACAATCATGCCCGGATCGTCGTCCATATCGATCAACAGATCCGCTGCCTGATCCTGTGAAACCTCCGCTGTAGCAATGGCAAAAGACTGATCGCCATGGTCTGAGGGCAAGTGTTCAGTAGTCCAACCCAGTGACGCAATTTTCTGTTCAAGCATCAGCTCAACTTCGACCTCAGAGTAATTTACCGAGGCGAGAATTTCACCGGTTGACTGACCGTGCCGCTCCGCTGGGGAAACCGATCGAATCAAACTGTTGGTGGGCCGGATAGCATAGTGGTCGATCTGCGTTAAGCAATGTCCGCTGGGGTGATTGGCATCGACTGAAAAGGCAAAACTGCCCAGATCGGTGCCAACAAAACCATCCGCCTCGCGACTGTATTGAGCGCGCAATGTTTCAATAGACTGGGGCTGTGCCGCAGCAATATCCGCCGTGATAAAACGTTTAACCCACTCCTCTGAAGAAGCCTGCTGAAAAGCTACCGTCAAAAAGGTTTGGATATCGCCTGTTAGGGTAATGCCCTGAAGCCCTGGCACTGTGGTTTCCAAACGCTCAAGCTCCGCTTCACTGGAATCAATAAAGATCCAGTCATCCCAGGTTTTGTAAAAGTGTGACAGAGCATGGCTGCCCATGGCCCCGCGACCCGAAGGTTCATTAAACGGCTCCACGCCAGCGTAATCGAAACAGAACGGCAGCTGCGCTAGATTAGTCACTGCCGACAGCGACGTGCGCGCGCGACAGGCAACACCGGTTTTTAAGTGATGGTAGAGCGCCATGGCCATACCGACACCGCCAGCAAATCCGCAGTTAACATCCAAGGTACCCAAGTGGGCGTGTTCCTCTGGTGTCTCCACTCCGCCAAAGCGGGACATAATGCCGCTGTTGGCCTGAATAATATCGTCATAACCGATGTAGTTGGTTTTTGAACCAGCAATCGGGCCGCCGAAACAGTCGAGACGGCAGAACAGCACACCGGGATTAATTTTTTGCAGACTGTCGTGATCCAAACCTAGGCTAACCATCTGCCGCTCGGGGGCATTGATCACCACCATATCGACACTGCGCACCAGGCGCTCAAAGGCTTCTCGGCCCTGAGGCTGGTTAATATCAATCAGGCCACTTTGCTTGCCCATATCCGACTGAAAGCCAAACAGCGTTCCGATCAAAGGATCATAGGTGGGCACCACCGACTGTAGCTTAATCACCTCGGCACCAAAGCGTGCCAAAAAGGCTGAAGAATGAGGTCCGGCAATCACATTGGTCAGGTCGAGAATACGCACGCCATCGAGCCAGCCAGTCTTGTCCATCAAATTGGTTTGGGCATCGCCCACGGCACTTTTAGGTCGGGTGATAGTCTCTGCGGCAGCCACTGCTTTCAGCAGCTCCAAGGCGACATCAAAGCTGACCATTTGCCGCGGAGTTGGCGCCAACATCAGATGGGCGGAATCTTCCAGCCAGACTATGGGGCCAGGCTGTTTCATCAGGCCGTACTCAGGATCATTAACCTCGACAATCAGACCGGCGCTATTGCAGTGATCGCTGTTGACCCACTCTTTGGTGGTGCGATGGGGCGCGCCGGGAATTTTACCCTGACCAAAAATAACACCCCACTCATCGGAGCTCTTGGTGAGAAATACCAGCTTCATTTTCTCGGCGATTATATCCGCCCATTTTTTCGGCAGTGGATAAACACCAATAGAGGTTTCTCCGTCCCATTCGCTAACCGGCGCATGGAGATCAGAGGTATCTGGCAGGCCTTCGGCCACTAGTTCCTCATAGAGACCCAACACTTCCAAACAGCGGCGCGCGTGGGTGCGGTGAGATGGGCAGACAGAGTAAAACTTGCGGCCGTCGGCGCAATCGTAGCTGCGGTAGAACGGATCCAAGTATTCCTGGAGATCTTCATAGCTCAGGTCGAAGGGAATATTAGCCGCGGTGCGACGTTCGATTTCCAGTTCCCGCATGGTTTTGTAGCGCTCGGGGAGTCCGTCGACAACATAGGAGTTGTAAGACAGTCCTTCCATCATGGCCGCAACCACAGGCACTTCGATGCTGTCGCCGCTGCCAGTTTTTTCACGGCCAAACAGAGCCAATGCCAGAGCGCTGGCGCCGAGGCAGGTGGCGTAGGAAGAGCCCAGTGGTAACGGTGAAAAGCAGGGGTTAAGGCCCATCAATACTCGGTTAAAGCCCATATCAGTGAAGGCACCAGCAGTGGCAGCCACTACTGCTTCCGTGGCTTTCCAATCACGGCGCAGCTGGTCGTTGCTGGCGAAACCTGGCATGGACAGGGTAATCAATTCGGGGCGTTGGTCGCGGAGCTGCTGGAAGTCGAGGCCGAGTTTTTCCATGACGCCGGGACGGAAGGATTCAATCACTATATCGGCTTGGTCGATCAGGCTTAAGGCTTGAGAGAGGCCGTCATCGCTTTTTAGGTCTAGGCGCAAGCAGCTTTTGTTACGATTTAGTATGGCATTGGCAGCATGATTCCACTGGGGACCCTGGGGTGGGTCGATGTGGATTACCGTAGCTCCCAGATCGGCGAGGACCATGGCGACGGCCGGTCCAGCGATTTGCTGACCGAAGTCGATAACGCGAACGCCGACGAGTGGAAGCTGGGGTTGTTTTTGCATGGTTTGCTACCTTTAAAAATCGTTTTTAATATTTTATTGAACTACTGTCACTCTGTTATCTCGGCCCGCAGTACTTTTTTATGCCGACCTGCCGTATTTTTTAATCCTGACCCGCCGTACTTTTCATGCCGACTCGCCGTACTTTGTCATCCCGACCCGCCGTACTTTTCATGCCGACTTGCCGTACTTTTCATGCCGACTTGCCGTACTTTGTCATCCCGACCCGCCGTACTTTGTCATCCCGACCCGCCGTACTTTGTCATCCCGACCGCAGCGGAGGGATCTCAGCCAGTCGGCAGGAGATCCTTCGACTTCGCTCAGGATGACAAGCTGGTGCGTAATCCCAACCGCCGTGCTTTGTCATCCCAACCCGCCCTCCTCTGCCAAGATATAAAACCAGCACCCCGGGTCTTGCAGCGAAGCCGTGCAGCCCCTTTTCGATCAATCAGGGCCCGCTTATGGGTTTGTGATTTTCAGATTGAGAGAGCGCCCTGTCTGAGTGAAACGAGTTGCGCGAACGCTGAAAATCACAAACCCATGGGACCGATCGCAAAGGGGCTGCATGGCTTTGCCCACACCCAACCCGAAAATCCCTCTTCACTGCCCTTTCGCGGGATACCAAGTGGTGCCCAAATCTGTCCTAAATACAAACTACTACCTCTACTAACCAGAGCTAATCTGATCATTTATGGGCGGCATAATAGGAGCGAATTATTGA